>CAZYQF010000140.1:0-1505 GCA_964650165.1 uncultured Lentisphaeraceae bacterium | reverse complement strand
CTCAATTTCGGCGTCGCCTGGCGGCTCACGAACGACCGTCGCTACTCGAATCGCGGCATTGCAGAGCTGGACGCGATCTGCGCCTTCGAAGACTGGCATCCTTCGCACTACCTGGACGTCGGCGAGATGGCTCTCGCGGCGGCGGTTGCTTACGATTGGTTTTACGGCGAGATTTCCGAGGAGAAGCGGCGCGCGTACGCGCGTGCGATCGCCGAGCGGTCGCTTGAGACCTGGCTTCCGGAAACAATCGCGCGCGCGAAAGAGAAATACACGCTGCATTGGCTGCAGAATCCCAATAACTGGAACGCCGTCTGCAACGCCGGCACGATGGCGGCCTGCTGGGCGCTCTGGGACGATCCTCAGGAAGGCGAGCTCGCGCAGAAGATTTACGCGCGCGCGCGGCGTTCGGTCGTGAACGGGCTCGGATGCTACGCGCCGAAGGGCGCGTATCCGGAAGGTCCGATGTACTGGGGCTACGGCACGGCGTTCGCCTGTCTCGCGGTGGAACTGGCGCGCGAGGCGGAGGGCGACGATTCCGAACTCGCGGCGATTCCCGGCTTCGACCGCACCTGCGAATATCTCGACCGCGTGACCGGTCCGACCCGGAAGTACTACAATTTCGGCGACGGCGTCACCGACCGCACGCTGGAATTTCCGTCGTTCTGGCTCGCGCGCCGCTTCAACCGTCCCGACACGCTCGCCCGCCATGAACGACGCCTGCTCGTCGAGGAGATCAAGCGTCCGGCGGAACGCGGGTCCGGTGGCGAAGGCTCGCGGCTGTATCCGCTGATCGTGCTGTGGCTCGAGGGCGGCATTCCGGACGCAGCGGCTCCGTCGGAACCCGTCATTTGGACCAGCGGCACGAACGAGGCTCCGTGCTGCACGATGGAGCTTCCGAACGGCGCGTGGCTCGCGATCCGCGGCGGCAAGGCCATGGCCTCGCACATGCACATGGACGCGGGATCCTTTGTGTACGAGGCGAAAGGGAAGCGCTTCGTGATCGATTACGGCATGGAACCGTACCACAATGCCGAGAAACGCGGCATCGACCTCTGGAACGGAAACCAGGACGGCGGACGGTGGAAATGCTTCCGTCTCGGACCCGAAGCGCACGCAATCGCGCGGCTCAATGGCGAACTGCATGTCGCGAAGGGCATGGCGCGGTTCGTCGCGTTCGAGACCAATGCGCTCCCGTATCGCGTGACTCTGGACACGTCGGCGCTCTACCGCGAGGGCGTCGCGGCCCGCCGCACGTTCGAACTCGCGGCGGACGGTTCGCTCGCGGTGACGGACGAATTCTCGGGGCTGGCCGACGACGACCGCGTGACGTCCCAGCTGCCGCTCGTCCGGAGCGAGTATGTCCTTTCCGATGCGTTCAATTCCGACGCGGCGCGCCTGACGGTCGTCTCGCGCGGCCTCGAGCGGACGGTTTCCGACCAGAGCGCCCGACTTGAATCGTGGGCGAAGCCGATCGAACCTTCCGACCGCGTGGACTTCGCCGCGAT
>CAZYQF010000139.1:0-1710 GCA_964650165.1 uncultured Lentisphaeraceae bacterium | reverse complement strand
TGGGGGCCGACGTACTTCGGGACCAGCCAGAGCCCGATGAACGCCTGGATGACGTCACCCGAGCGGCAGGCGATGAAGATCATCGCCGAGTACCACCAGAGGTCGCCGACGCGTGTGTGGATTCTGGAAAGCAGATTGGACATCCCTAGTGTCAAATAGTATACCATACTCGCCGTTTGATATAATACTTTGCAAATGGAAACGGTAGTGACGATGCTGGCGGCCCTGACGGTCGGGGCTGCTCTCGCGGTGGCGGGGGCGGTGCTGCAGAGCGTGCTCCGGAACCCGCTGGCCGAGCCGTACATCCTGGGCATCGTCGGCGGGAGCGCGCTCTTCTCGGCGACGGCGACGAAGCTCGGGCTTCTCGCGCTCGGCGCCTGGGTCCTTCCCGTTTCCAGCTTCCTTGGCTCGTGCTTCTCGCTCGCGCTGCTCGTGCTCGTCGCGTATTTCGCCGCGCGGGCACGGGAGGCGAACGGATCGGACGCGCACATGCGCTCGAACTACTCGACTGTCGTCGTCTCGGGATTCGTCGTCGGCGGCTTCACCGGTTCGCTCGACTGGCTCGTCCTCTCGACCTGTTCGCCCGAGGACTTCACCCGCCTCAACAAGTGGCTGTACGGATCCCTCGCGGAGGTCGGCGGCAGCTCCCTCGCGATCGGGCTCGCGACCGTAGCGGTCGTGTTCGCGGTCCTCTACTCCTTTCGCCGCGAACTCAACGTCCTGGAGCTCGGACACGACGAGGCCGAGTGCCTAGGCGTCAACACGCGGCTCACGATCGCCGTCGTGATCGGGGCGGTGGCGCTCGTGACTGCGGTCTCCGTCGCCCTTGCGGGCGCAGTGGGGTTCGTCGGACTCGTCGTGCCGCATTTCGTCCGCCGCGTGTTCGGTCCGCGCATGCAGCGATTGCTGCCGCTTTCGGCGCTCTTCGGCGGAATCTTCCTCGTCTTCGCCCAGCTCGTCAGCCGTCTGCTGCCGGACGGGGTCGGCGTCGGGGTTGTCTGCGCGATCTTCGGCGCGCCGTTCTTCCTCTATCTCCTCGCCTCCCGCCGAAACGGCGAAGGCCGGGATGTGTGATTAGTCCCTCGCGAACTTGCGGTTGAGTTCGCGGGTGGAGGTGAAGATCATGATGGGCTTGCCGCGGGGGCAGACATAGGGCATGCGGCAGGCGGACAGCTCCTCGACCAGCCGCGTCGCGAGCTCCTCGTTTAGCTTGATCTCGGATCCGGCGAAGGAGCGAGCGATCGATTTCGCGACCAGTTCGGCGCGCCAGTTGTCGCCACCGCGGCGCGTGCCGGACTCCGCGAGGTCGTGCGCGATCGTCGAGAGAATCGCGGACGGCGAGAGCGATCCGATCAGCTGCGGAACCGCGTCGATCTTGAAGGTGTCGCGTCCGAACTCCTCCACCTTGAAGCCCATTTCGTTGATTTCCACGAGGGCCGATTTCACGCGCGCCGAATCGGTCGGCGAGAGATGGACGGTCTCGGGGATCAGAAGGCCCTGGGAGGTGTTTGTGTGTTTGGGTGTTTGGGGTTGAGTCGCCGAAGTGAGCTGCTCGAAGGCGATGCGTTCGCGCGCGGCGTACGGATTCACCGTGACGACGCCGGCGTCCGTCTCGATCAGGAGGTAGCCGCTCGCGGTCGTCGCCAGGAACTTGAACCAGGTCCAGGGCTTCGCGGTCGTGCCCGTCGACGCGAGCGGCAGCTCGGTCTC
>CAZYQF010000138.1:0-1778 GCA_964650165.1 uncultured Lentisphaeraceae bacterium | reverse complement strand
ATGGGAACAAAACAGTCCTTTTATGCAATTATGCTATAATATTTGAATTATGGACAAGATGGTTTATTTCGACAACAACGCCACGACACGCGTCGCGCCGGAGGTTCGGGACGCCATGATGCCCTTCTTCGGCGAGCTCTATGGGAATCCGAGCTCGATGCACGCGTTCGGCGGACAGGTCGCCGCGCATCTCGCGCGCGCCCGCGAGGAAGTCGCCGCGTTTCTGAACTGCTCGCCCGAGGAGGTCGTCTTCACCTCCTGCGCGACCGAATCCAACAACACCGCGATCCGCGGCACGGCCGATTATTTCGGCAAGGACCTCAAGGTCGTCACCACCGCGGTCGAGCATCCGGCCGTGTTGCAGCCGGAGCGCCGCCTCAAGGCGCAGGGCCACGCGACGCTCGAGCTGCCGGTGAACCAAGTCGGACAGATCGACCTCGACCAGCTGCGCGCCGAACTCAAGAACCACAACGGCCCGAAGCTCGTGTCCGTCATGTGGGCGAACAACGAGACGGGGACGCTGTTCCCGATCGAGCAGGTCGCCGAGATCTGCAAGGAGTACGGCGCGATCCTCCATACGGACGCCGTCCAGGTCGCGGGCAAGATCCCCGTCGACGTCCGCAAGGTCCCGGTCGACCTGCTGTCGATGTCGGGACACAAGTTCCACGCCCCGAAGGGCATCGGCCTCCTCTACGTGCGCAAGGGCGCCAAGCTCAAGCCCTTCATGCCCGGCGGACATCAGGAATCCGGACGCCGCGCCGGCACCGAAAACGTGCCGTACATCATGGGCCTCGCGAAGGCATGCGAACTCGCGCGCCTCGGCATGGCGGCCGAAGGCGAGCAGCTCGCCCTTCTCCGCGACAAGCTCGAGGCGGGGATCCTCGCCGCGTGCCCGAACGTCATCGTCAACGGCGACAAGTCGCACCGACTCCCGAACACGCTCAACGTCAGCTTCGAGTACATCGAGGGCGAGGCGATCGCGTATCATCTCTCCGACCTCGGCATCTGCATCTCGACCGGCTCCGCGTGCGCCTCGGGCTCGCTCGATCCGAGCCATGTCATCCGCGCGATGGGCGTGCCCTTCATCGCGGTCCACGGCTCCGTCCGCTTCTCCCTCTCGCGCTACAACACGATGGAGGAGGTCGACTACGTCCTCGAGAAGCTGCCGCCGGTGATCAAGAACCTCCGCGACCTCTCGCCCTTCGGACCCGATTCCGACCCGACGACGTTCAAATAAGGAAAAAAGATGAACAAGATTTTGACAGTTGCCGCCGCACTCGCGCTGTTGGCCGGCTGCCGCCGCGAGGACATCCGCGAATTCACCGTGGACATTCCGGGCCTTGCCGAGTCCAACCGGGCTCAGGTCGTCGAGGCGCTGCAGCAAGGCGTTCCGGGAAATCCGAAGCAGCTGCGGTTCTACGACGGCGTCCTTTCGGATTCCCTGGCCTTCGACTTCCAGAAGAAGACGCTGACGCTGAAGTACGACTCGATGAAGATCGCCAAGACCAACATCCGCATGCTGATCCAGGACAAGGGCATCGAAGTCACCTTCCCGTCCAACACGACCGGCAAGGCCGGCTACATCAACAGCCGCTGACCTCCGCCCCGAAGCGGAAGGTCATGAAGCTGCCGCGCCTCTCGCCTTTCCACGTGCGGCCGACTTGGCGCGTCCGGACTCGTCTCCACGGAGCGTCCGCTCTCGGTGGCTTCATCCGCGAATTTCCCGACCGCGTCCGCCCGACTCACTCAACTCGACACGGCCCGCACGCTCGAAAAGG
>CAZYQF010000137.1:0-1810 GCA_964650165.1 uncultured Lentisphaeraceae bacterium | reverse complement strand
CCGTTCGCGATGGGCCCGATCGGCAACCCGATCACCCAGTACGGCATCGAGGTCACGGACTCGCCCTACGTCGTCGTCAACATGAACATCATGACCCGCACGGGTGACGCGGTGCTGAAGCACCTCGGCAAGGACGGCGCGTTCATCCCCTGCGTCCACTCCGTCGGCGCGCCGCTCAAGAAGGGCCAGAAAGACGTCGCGTGGCCCTGCGCGAAGAAGATCGAGGACAAGTTCATCACCCACTTCCCGGAAGAGCGCCAGATCTGGTCGTTCGGCTCGGGCTACGGCGGGAACGCGCTCCTCGGCAAGAAGTGCCTGGCGCTCCGCATCGCCTCGAAGATCGCGAAGGACGAGGGCTGGCTCGCGGAGCACATGCTCATCCTGACGCTCACCTCGCCGAAGGGCAAGCAGTATCATCTCGCGGCCGGCTTCCCGTCCGCCTGCGGCAAGACCAACCTCGCGATGATGCTCCCGAAGCTCCCGGGCTGGAAGCTCCAGACGATCGGCGACGACATCGCGTGGCTCAAGCCGGGCGCTGACGGGCGCCTCTACGCCATCAACCCCGAGAACGGCTTCTTCGGCGTGGCGCCGGGAACCTCGAACGACTCGAACCCGAACGCGCTCAAGAGCTGCAAGAAGGGCACGATCTTCACGAACGTCGTGCTGACCCCCGACGGCGACATCTGGTGGGAGGACATGGGCGTCGACGCGCCGGTCCAGGGCATCGACTGGAAGGGAAATCCCTGTTACCGTTGCACCGACGACAAGCGCCGCATGGGTCCGAAGCCCGGCATGACCAAGGCCGAGGTCAAGGAGATGAAGTATGTCGCGGCTCACAACAACAGCCGCTTCACCGCGCCGGCCATGAACTGCCCGGTGCTGGACAAGAACGGCTTCAACGGCGTCTTCGAGAAGAAGCCGACCGGCGTGCCGATCGACGCGATCCTCTTCGGAGGCCGCCGTCCGTCGACCATTCCGCTGGTGAACGAGGCCAAGAGCTGGACCCACGGCGTGTTCATGGGCTCCGCCGCCGGCTCCGAGGTCACCGCCGCAGTCATCTCCGATCAGATCGGACAGGTCCGCCGCGACCCGATGGCGATGCTGCCGTTCTTCGGCTATAACGTCGCCGACTACTTCCAGACCTGGCTTGACATGGAGCGCACCTCCGCCGACGCGTCGAAGCTGCCGAAGATCTTCTTCGTCAACTGGTTCCGCAAGAACGACAAGGGCGAGTTCATGTGGCCGGGATTCGGCGACAACAGCCGCGTCCTCAAGTGGGTCTGCCAGCGCATCGAGGGAGAGGTCGAAGCCCAGACGACCGCCATCGGCAACCTGCCGTTCGCGAAGGACATCGACCTGGACAACAACACGGGCAAGGATACCGTGAAGCCCGAATTCCTCGAGGAGATCCTCAAGGTCGACAAGGCCGGCTGGATCAAGGAGATCGAGACGATCGGCGCCAGCTACAACGACTACGACGCCAAGGCCTCCAAGGACACCGCGGTCCGTTCCACGACCGCGAAGCGCGTCCCGAAGGCCCTCCGTCAGCTCCTCGCCGACCTCACGGCCGAGCTGAGCAAGTAAGCCTCGCGGCTTCACAGACTTCAGGGCATCCGGCCGCGGCCGGATGCCCTGACTTTTTTCTGTTTTCGATGAAAACGCAATTGACGCAGCTCGGAGAAAAGGATATACTACCCTCCGTTTTCCGTGCTGAGCGGAGAATTCCCGTGTCGGAGCGTAGCGCAGCCTGGTAGCGCGTTTGCTTCGGGAGCAAAAGGCCGAGGGTTCAAATCCCTCCGCTCCGACCAAT
>CAZYQF010000136.1:0-1827 GCA_964650165.1 uncultured Lentisphaeraceae bacterium | reverse complement strand
GCATGTCCCTGAAACACGAACCCGTCAAGCTCGCGATCGTCGGCGGAGGCGCCGCCGGCATGTTCGCCGCGGCCGCGGCCGCCGAACGCCGCATCCCCTGCGTGCTCATCGAACGCAAGGCCCGCCTCGGCTCCAAGGTGCTGATGACGGCGAACGGACGCTGCAACTTCACCAAGGACCTCTCGGCGGACGAGTTCCTGCACGACGTCGGCTCCTGCTGCTCGAAGTTCCTGGCGAAGGCCGTCCGCGCCTGTCCGCCCCGCAGCATCATCAAGGGCTTCGCGTCCCTCAACGTGCCGACCCGCCGCATGGCGGACGGACGGATGTTTCCCGCGGACGGCAAGGCCGCCACGATCGTCCACGCCTTCGGCGACCTCCTCCGCGACGAGGAAGTCCCGCTTCTCACCAACTGCGCCGTCACCGGCATCGAGCGGCAGAAGAACGGAGGCGGATTCGTCGTGGCGACGAAGAACTTCTCCCTCCTGGCGGAGAACGTCCTGATCGCCACCGGCGGCGTGAGCTATCCGAAGACCGGCTCGGTCGGCGACGGACAGAACTTCGCGAAGGCGCTCGGACACGAGATCGTCCCGTACCGCCCCGGGCTCATCGGACTCGAGACGTCCGACCCGAAGATCACCCGCCTCGCCGGACGCCGCTTCGAGGACGGACGCGCCAAGGTGATCTCGCCCGACGGACGCACCCTCTTCGACTACAAGGGCGAGGTCGACTGCGAGTCGTTCGGACTCTCCGGCGCGGCCGTCTACAACTGCCAGCGGTACATCGAGCACGCCAAGATGCGCGACTACACGATCGAGGTCTGTTTCGACCGCCAGCGGCTGCAGTTCAAGAACCTGAAGCCGCGGCCCGTGAAGGAGGCGATCGTCACCATCGGCGGCGTCGCGCTCTCCGAAATCAATCCGGACACCATGGAGTCCCGCAAGGTCCCCGGACTCTACTTCGCCGGCGAAGTCATGGACGTTGACGGCCCGACCGGCGGCTACAATCTCACCATCGCCTTCGCGACCGCCCATCTTGCCGTCGCGAGCCTGCGGGCGTAAAGAGGGTTAGGGTAGTTTGATTGTTTGGGCGTTTGGTTTGGTTTGAGGAGACAGTATGGAACGAATGACAATCGAGGTCGGAGGATACGAGGTCAACTGCACGTTCGTCGTGCGGGAAAAGAAGGCGCTGATCGTCGATCCCGGCGCAGATGCCGACCGCATCGTCTCCGTCCTGCGCGACAAGGGATGGACGCCGGACGCGATTCTCCTCACCCACGCGCACTTCGACCACATCGGCGGGATCCCCGGCCTCCAGCGGGAGTTTCCCGAACGCCCCGTCTACGTCCATCCGAACGACGTCCCCATGTTCGGACACTTCATGAACCAGTCGCCGCCCGACTATCCGCTCGCCCCGACGCCGAAGAACGTCCGCGACGCCCGCGAACTCAAGGACGTCACCGTGATCGAGACGCCCGGACACACCCCCGGCGGCGTCTGCTACTACATCCCCGAAGACAAGCTGCTCCTCTCCGGCGACACGCTGTTCGCGGGCTCGTGCGGACGCACCGACTTCCCGGGCGGCAGCATGGCGCAGATGCGCGAGTCGCTCGCGAAGCTGATGACCTTGCCGGGCGACACGGAGGTCATTCCCGGCCACGGCCCGTTCACGACGATCGCCGACGAAAAGGCCGGCAATCCCTTCGTGCAATAGGCGTCAGTCCTTACGGATTTTCTTTTTAAGGGGCTCGAGAATTCCGCCCGCGACGGGCTTTCCGTCATACGAGGTGAACGTCTCGGCATAGGCGAAGCCCGCCTCGCGTCCGCGCTG
>CAZYQF010000135.1:0-1917 GCA_964650165.1 uncultured Lentisphaeraceae bacterium | reverse complement strand
TTGCTTCGGGAGCAAAAGGCCGAGGGTTCAAATCCCTCCGCTCCGACCAATTTCCTCTCTGATTTTTTTCTTGTCTTTTTCTTGTGAACTGTGATAAGATGAAGACGATGTTCGGGAGGGCTGATATTTATTCGTGCCTTGCGGATGACTTCGTCATGGTTTTTCACGTCACCTGCAAGGCGGATAAGAAAGATGACACGTTCGTTCTGGATCGTGCGGACGCGTCTTTCCTCTCCCGTGTTCCCGGCTGGCGTCTCTGTCAGCGGTTCACCGATCAACTGGACGTCATCGCCAACACGATCGTCCATCCCGTCGACCGGGATCTGTTTCTCCGGCGGTCTCGGCGGGAGGCCATTCTGTCTGAACTGAAGGGCGCGAAGGCCTATGTCATCGACTTCCGGCTGAAGGTCGAGGGCTGCACCCGCTACTTCACCTTCAAGTTCTGCGCCACGCGCGACCGTCGGGGCGCGGTCACGGGGTTCGTCGCGGGGCTTCAGGATGGCGATGCCGAGAGCCGCGGCGAGCGCATGGACGCCGCGGAGCGCTTTCGCCGGGCGATGGCGTTCTTCTCCGAGAATTACGCATTCGCCTTCCGCCGCAGCCTGTCGGACGAGACGTTCTCCTTCATCTCCGGAGAGGATCGCTTCCCGATCCCGTTGCGCGCGAACGAGGGCTATTCAGCACTCATCGCCCGATTCTGCGAGGCCTGTGTCGACGAGTCCGACCGCCGGCAGGTCGAGGAGGGCAGCTCCGCCGCGGACATCCGCGAGCGGCTCAAGGACCGCACGTACTTCATCGTGCACCTGCGGAAGATCGCTCCGGACGGCAGGCGGCGGTGGTGGACGATGCGCGTGAACCGGGTCGAGGGCGTCGGGGACGAGGTGATCATCGGGTTCAACGACACCGACGAGGACGTTCGCCGCGACATCGACCGCGAGACGCGTCTCGCGGCGGCGCGCGAGAACGCGATTGCGATGGACCGCGTCTTGCACGCCTTGCAGTCCGGCTCGCCGCTCTCGGACCTTGCAACCTTCATCGAGATCGTCCGCGAACGCTTCAACGCGGGGGGATGCTGCTTTGTCCGCCACGAGTTCTCTTCGGGCCTCGCGTTCATCGACAAGGGCTGCATGGCGTTGCGCGAAGGGTTGCCGGCGACGGAGAGCCTGACCATCGGCCTGCGGGCGTTCGAACCGCAGCTGATGGACCTTGCCACGCTGGGCATGTGCGAGTTCGACGCCGTCAAGACGAGGGACTTCTTCGAGAGGTGCATTGCGGCGGGGGCTCCGACGTTCGTGAAGAACGTCCAGCACCATGTCGCGATGCCGGTGCTGGTCCGCGGCCGCTTGCGCGGGTCGTTGAACATCGACTACGCCGAGGACCGGCATCTCACCGATCTCGAGCTTGGAAATCTGCGCTGCCTGGCCGAGGTGCTGGGAGCGGCCATCGAGCGCCGCGAGGTCTACCTCTCTCTCGAGAAGGCGCAGCGCGAGGCGGCGCGCGAGAGCGAGTTCGTCAACTCGGTCATCAACCTGATTCCGATGCCGTGCTTCGTCAAGGACTCGACAGACGATTTCCGCTACATCCGCTGCAACGACGCCTTCGCGTCGCTCCTGATGCTCAAGAAGGAGGACATCGTCGGCCACACCGACTGGGACATTTTCGACGCCAAGACCATTGCCCGCGTCCGGTCCCATGATTTCGCCGCACTCGAGTCGGATGGCCCCATTTCCTACGTCGACGTGTATGTCGAGTGCTACAAGGCCTCCCGCTCCCTGACCTGCTGGAAGCGCAAGATGGCGGGCGTCGACGGACACGTCCTCATTCTCTGCGTCATCGCCGACCTCGGCCAGTAATCCATCCCCAACCTTCCCGAGATCGACCGGACGATTGTTCCGCCGGCCTGGTCGGGCGGGCGCT
>CAZYQF010000134.1:0-2058 GCA_964650165.1 uncultured Lentisphaeraceae bacterium | reverse complement strand
TTGCGTATCTCCCTCGCGTAAGCGAGCCCGCAGGGGCGGCTACGCGGGGTGCGCGAGAGCGCCTTGCGTTCTAACTGCCGTCCGGAGCCCGCGGCAGCGACGATCTGGGAAACCGACGTTTGCTTTTGCGGCTTTATTCGGGATGGGAGAAGTGTTATACTTGATCGAAATGAATGACGAAGGGAAAAGATGACTGAAAGCACGAGACGCCTGGTGCGGATCTGCATTGTCGCGGCCGTGACGTTCGTCGTCGGCAAGTACGCGTTCCGTCCGATGTGGATCGACGGAATCAGCATGCAGCCGACCTATTCCGGCCAGGGATTCAACTTCTGCAACCGCCTCGCCTATCTTCGCCATCCGCCGGAGCGCGGGGACGTCGTGATGATGCGCTACGGCGGCGACAAGTGGTTCCTCCTGAAGCGAGTGATCGCGTTTGCGGGCGAGACGGTCGAGTTCAGGGGCGGACGCTGCCACGTCAACGGGAGTCCGCTCGACGAGCCGTACGTGAAGCTGCCCTGCGACTGGAACGAACCGCCGCGGAAGGTCGCGGACGGCTGCATCTTCGTCATCGGCGACAACCGCTCGGTTCGGCGCGACTGTCATGTCGGCGGGGAGATGCGGCTCTCGCGGCTCGAGGGAAAGGCGGTGTGGTGAGATGAATGTGAAGAATGCGTTCCTGTTGCTGGTGGCGGTTGTGGTCGCCGGAATCGGCTGGCAGGTCTTCCGCCCCTCCGAGGAGAAGCGCGTCCGCGCCGTCTTCGACCGGGCGGCCGAGCTCGTCGTCCAGAAGCCCGGAGAGGGGGATGTCTTCCATCTCATGCGCGCCCAGAGGCTTTCCGACCTCATTGCGGACGAGATCCGGCTGACCGCGCCGGCCTTCAACCTCGACCACTCGTTTGCCGCGGGGGCGGTTCCTCGCCTTGCGGCGATGCTGTGGTCGGCCAACCGCGAATTTTCGGTCGATTTCGAGCGCCTCGAGGTCGAGTTCCCGTCCGAATCCCAGTCCCTCGTCCGCGGCGAAGTCCTGGTCAGCGGCTCGGGCGAATGGTTCTCGGGGCGTGACGTCTATGAATTCTCCTCCGAACTGCTGAAAGGCAAGGACGACAACGAGTGGCGTTTCCGCGCGTTCGAGATGAAGCCGGTCGTGGAGCGCGCTCCCGTCGGGACGGACGCGGTCATCGCCGGCGCTTTGGAATGAAGACGAATTTCCACATGCATACCGTCTGGTGCGACGGAAAGGACACGCCGCGGGCGATGGTGGAGTCCGCGCTCGCGAAGGGCTTCTCGGCGATCGGCTTTTCCTCGCACGCCTCGTTCCCCGAAAGCGTCCGCGGCGTCCTCGCCCCGGAGAAGGGGGCCGACTATGCCGCGGAGATCCGAAGCCTCGCGCGGAAGTCCGCCGACCGCATTCCGGTGTATTTCGGCCTCGAGGCGGACTACATTCCGGGCGTGACGGCGCCCGAATCCAAGCGCTATGCGGCGCTCGGGCTCGACTACCTGATCGGATCGGTCCATTACGTGATCGCCCCGGACGGCGTTCGCGTGTCGGTCGACGACACGCCGGAGAAACTCGCCGAGGGGATCGCCGCGCACTTCGGCGGGAGTGCCGAGTCGTTCGTCCGGGCGTATTTCCGCCAGCAGCGCGACATGGTGGCGCTGTTTGACTTCGACATCGTCGGACATCTCGACCTGGTCCGGAAGTTCAACGCAAAACATCCGTATTTTGACGAAGCGGCGGACTGGTACCGGGAGGAGCTCGTGCGGACGGCGGACGCCGTCGCCGCGTCCGGCAAGCTCGTCGAGGTCAACACCGGGGCGATTTCGCGGGGCTGGCTCGACGACGCCTATCCCTCGAAGCCGTTCCGCGACCTCCTCCGCGCCCGGGGCGTCCGCTTTCTCCTCTCGTCCGACGCCCATGCGGCGGACGCCATTGACTGCGCCTTCGATCGGTTTGCCGACGCCGAGGACTGGTTTCCGTGGCTTCCGCCAAACCCCCGAAACTGACAGGACCGACGCATTTAGATTTTCTGCTGACGATTAGATGACCAAAGCGGTGAA
>CAZYQF010000133.1:0-2161 GCA_964650165.1 uncultured Lentisphaeraceae bacterium | reverse complement strand
ACGACGGAGAACCGGCGCATCAGCGAGGCGACGGAGATCGGGACGTCCGGAAAGGAGATGCTCCTGAAGTAGAGCCAGTCGGCGAGCGCGAGGAGGAGTCCGATGAGCGGAATCGTCCAGCGCCATTCGAAGTGATCGTGGCGGAGGCGGAGTCCGCGCTGCGCGAGGAGAACCGCGCCGTAGAAGAAGACGAGTCCGCCCTGGAAGACGAGCTGCACCGCTTCCCGCGGTCCGTTCGCGACCTGAAAGACGTACTTGTCCCAGACCGCCGAAATCGCGGAGAAGAACGCGCCCGCCACCGCGCACCAGACGGCGCGGTTGCGAAGGAAGTCAATGCCCTCGTGCTTGCCCGCCCAAGAGAACGCGAAGTAGCCGCCGAAGACGGTCAGCATCCCGGCGCCCTGGACGACGCTCGGAATCTCTCCGTAGAGGAAGATCGCGAAGAGGAAGACGAGCGCCGGGGCCGAGGCGCGGATCGGCGTCGCAATCGAGATCGGCAGCGTCCGCAGTCCGCAGAACGTGAAGATCCACGAGGTCCCGACGATCAGGCTCTTGGAGAGCCCGAACGCGAGGACACGTCCGTCCGTCTCGGCGAGAAGGGACGGCAGGACTCCCCGCGCGGCCATCCACGCGGTGAATCCCAGCGATCCGCAGAAAGTGGAAACAAGGAGAACGGGCAAAACCGCGTTCTCCTTGACACTCGCCTTCTTCGCGAGATCGTAGAGCGCCAGGAAGAAGGCGCTCCCGAGGATCCAAGCCGTCCACATCGGACGTCAGGTCCGTCAGTCCTCGACCGGGACGGCCGGCGCGAGCTTCTCGAAGTCGGAGACGCAGGCGGAGTATCCGCTCATCACCTTCTCGAGTTCGCAGTGGGCCTGCGGGAAGCGCGTCCCCATCCAGTAAGAGAGGGCCTCGTCCTTGCCGCACTTGAAGATCAGCGCGGTGTTGACGAGCGTGATCGCGACGTCGACGAGCTTGCGCGCGCAGAGGTCCTGGTAGGACTTGTCCTGCGTCTTGACGAAGGCGATCGCCTCGTCGAGCTGCGCGATGAGCTTCGTCATCCGCGGATGCTCGCCGCGCCAGTCTTCCTTACCGAAGATGTCGGCGATGACGTCGTTGACGAGTCCGCCCATGACGCCGGCGATCGCCGCGACGACCTGGAGCTGCGAGGTGCCCTCGTAGATCGTGGTGATGCGGCTGTCGCGGAGGTAGCGCTCGACCGGATAGTCCTTCATGAAGCCGGAGCCGCCGAGCACCGCCACCGCGCCGTTGGCGACGCGCATGGACATCTCGGAGGCGTAGTACTTCGCGAACGGAGTGACCATCTTGTTGAACGCGGCGTACTTCTTCATCCGGTTGCGGACCTCGATCGCCTCGGGCGTGCCCTTGAGGGACTCGAACTTCGCCGTGAGGCCGGTCTCCATGTCGACGCACTTCGAGCAGTAGTACGACAGGACGCGCGCCGCCTGGACGTCGACGGACATGTCCGAAAGGAGCTCGCGGATCGCCGGGAAGGTGTCGATGGCGACGCCGAACTGCTTGCGGGACGCGGCGTAGTCGCGCGCCGCGCGGTAGGCGGCCTCGCCGATGCCCGTGCCCTGCGCGCCGATGCCGACGCGCGCGCCGTTCATGAGCGACATGACGTACGTGATGAGGCCGCGCTTGCGCTGGCCGATCAGCTTCGCCGGAGCTTCGGTGAAGACGAGCTCGCAGGTCGGGGAGCCGTTGATGCCGAGCTTGTGCTCGAGGCGGCGGACCTTGACCCAGGGGCCCCTCTCGACGAGAAGGCAGCTGAGGCCGCGTCCGTCCGAGAACTCGGGCTCGGTGCGCGCCAGGACCAGGAGGACCTCGCCGCAGCCGTTGGTGATGAAGCGCTTGACGCCGTTGACGAACCAGTTCCCGTTCGCGTCCTGGTAGGCGGACGTCTTGACGGACTGGAGGTCCGAGCCCGCGTCCGGCTCGGTCAGCACCATCGCGCCGGTCCAGCCGCCGCGGACGAGCTTCGGAACGTACTCCTTCTTGATCTCGTCGGACGCGAACATGTTGATCGTTTCCGCGATGCCCTGGAGTCCGACCAGGTTCATGAGCGACGCATCCGCGCGCGAGACCATGTCGTTGATCGCCGTCATGACGACGCACGGCATGTTGAGTCCGCCGAGGT
>CAZYQF010000132.1:0-2282 GCA_964650165.1 uncultured Lentisphaeraceae bacterium | reverse complement strand
GAGCAGGATTCCGTTCGGCGTTGCGTTTTGCCGCTTTTTTTGATATACTTCTTGCATTTACGGCAAATAAGGGATTACTGAATGGCGAAGGAAGAAGATCAGGCGATTGAAGTCACCGGTACGGTGACCAAAGTCCTGCCTGCAACCATGTACAAGGTCAAGCTCGAGAACGGTCACGAGGTTCTCGCACACGTCTCGGGCAAGATGCGCAAGTTCTTCATCAAGATCGCGATCGGCGACAAGGTCACCGTCGAGATTTCGCCTTACGATCTCGGCAAGGGACGCATCACCTACCGCCACAAGGCCTAAGGTTCCCGATTCTCATTTCATTCATTTTCAATTCTCAAATCTAAACTAAGGAGAGATTATGTCAGGTCACAGCCACTGGGCGACAATCAAGCGCGCGAAAGGCGCGGCGGACGCGAAGAAGGGTAAAGTCTTCTCGAAACTCGGCAAGGAAATCGCCATCGTCGTGAAGGCGAAGGGCGGCGATCCGGACAACAACCCGACGCTCCGCACCCTCATCTCCAAGGCGAAGGCGGCGCAGATGCCGAACGAGAACATCGACCGCGCCATCAAGAAGGGCACCGGCGAACTCGAGTCCGCCGAAATGTCCGACGCCCAGTACGAGGCCATGAAGGGCTCGATCGCGATCGTCGTCCGCGTCCTCACGGACAACAAGAACCGCGCCGCGGCCGAAGTCTCGAACGTCTTCAAGAAGAACGGTCTCGAGCTCGCGAAGCCGGGCAGCGCGTCCCGTCTCTTCGACAAGCTCGGCCAGGTCATGATCCCCGCCGCCGACGGCCTCACCGAAGACAAGGTCATGGAAGTCGCGCTCGAGGCCGGAGCCGAAGATGTCGTCGTCGAAGAGGGCGGCTTCACGGTCAAGTGCCAGCCGAACGACTTCATCGCCGTCTCCGACGCGATCAAGGCCGCCGGCATCGCGATCGACGAAGAGAACTCCAACATCGGCCTCGTTCCGAACATGTCCTCCCCGGTCGACGACGTCAACGTCGCGAAGGCGGTCAACAAGATCGTCGACATGCTCGAGGACCTCGAGGACACCCAGGACGTCTACACGAACATGGAGACGACCGACGAGGTCGACGCGGCTCTCGAAGCCGAGTAAAAAAACTCAGCTTCACGCTTGACGATGCGGCGCAAGGTATGATATACTTTGCGCCGTTTCGTTTGCTGAACGAATCCTAGTTGTGGGATACTCAAGCGGTCAACGAGGGCAGACTGTAAATCTGCTGGCTAACGCCTTCAGTGGTTCGAATCCACTTCCCACAACCAATTCAAAAACCCTGCGAAAGCAGGGCTTTTTCATTTCCCCCTGCCACGGCGTAGCGAAGCGAAGACGGGCCTGCCGCGCTGTAGCTAGGTGCAGTCGCTCTCTGCGGCAGCGTTTACGGGGAAAGGAACTGGACGACGGGGGACGGAATCACCCGGGACGAGACGCCGATCGTCTCGACCGAGGTGTCCCTGGCCTTCGATTCCAAATTCATAAGCTACGGACTGGTGGACAACAACGATCCGATTCTGACCCCGTCCGCGTCGATGCGGTTCTTCGACTGGGTGACGCTGAGCGTCGCGTCAATCTTCGACATTTCGCAGTACGGACGCGACGCAGGCTACGGAAACCGGGCGTGGCGCTCTCAGGAACTCGATCCCGGCGTGGCGCTCGGTCACGCCTTCGGTCCGGATGAAGTCGCGTGGCTGCCGACGACGGTCGAGTTCGAGTTCGGCTACATGTACGAGTCGCATCCGCCGGTCGTGGACGACGACACGCATTTCGTCATGTTCTCGGTCGGACTTCCGGATCTGTGTTTCGAGCCGGCGTTCTCCTATGAACGCGACCTCGACCGTGACCACGGCACGTACCTCAATCTCGAAATCGGACACACCTTCACGCTGATCGGGGGCTCGGAGGAGGGCGACGGCGACATCCTCGACTTCCGCCTTTCGGCCGCGCAGGGATGGGGCGACGGGAAGCGCATCCGCGCGTATCTCCCGGACATCCGCAACGTCGACAGCAACGGCGAATACGGCGTACTCGACCGCGCGGGACTCATGGACACCTGCATCAAGGGCGAGCTCGCCTGGAGGATCGCGAACGGCGTGACGCTCGGCGGTTCTGTCGCCTGCTACGACTATCTCTTCGATTCCACGAACCGCGAGGCCTCGCGCAGCTACGAAGCGACCGGCCGCTGGACCGACAGCTGGAACTTCGTCGCCAGCCTCTCCCTGACCGTCGCATTTTGACTTCTTTCTCTTCCCTC
>CAZYQF010000131.1:0-2287 GCA_964650165.1 uncultured Lentisphaeraceae bacterium | reverse complement strand
CGGGACGGTCTTCGGTCCGTGACTTCAAGACGGTGAACGTGACCGCGGCGGCGCCCGCGGGGACGGTGAATTTTCCGGTCGAGGATTTCTTGACGGGAAACGCCCGGGCCGGCTGAACGTCCGCCGCATCGGCGTTCTTGAAGGCGAGGCGGAGCGCGACCGGCGACGAGTCTTTCGCCAGCCTCAAGTTCGCGCGCACCGCGCGCGTTTCCCGATCCAGCGTCAGCGTCTTCTCGGCGAGGACGAGCGCGGGATCGTCGGCGACCTCGACGGTCTTCGGCGCGAGCATCCAGGCGATTGTGCCGGCCGCCAGGGCGGCCGCACCGACGAGCGCCGCGAGCGTTCGTCTCGCGAGGCGCTTCGGATTGCGTCCGCGCTGCATGACCGAGGCAACCGAGAAGGGAATCGAGCGGTAGGTGACGGATCTTTCGGACGAGTCGTAGAGAACGTAGGACGAGGCGCACTGTCCGTTCGCCTCCCGCGGATAGCCGACGCTGCCGACGTTGACGATGTAGCGCTTGCCGTCCTCGAGCATGAAGTCCTGAGCCGCGATGCCGTAGACTTTGCCCGAACCGCCGGTCAGGAAGATGCAGGGCTCGTGGGTGTGTCCGACGAAGATGAGCTGGTCTTCCGTCGTCCTGAAATTCGCGACGGCATCCTCCTCGTTCTCGACGTAGTAGAACTTCGGCGGGTCGGTGATGTCGCCGTGCGCGGCGCGCGCGCCTTCGAGTTCGCAGGAGTGGGGGAGCGTGCGGAGCCAGTCGAGGTCGGACGGCTCGAGCGCCTCGCGATGGCGTTCGACGGCATCTCCCGCGAGGCTGACGAAGGCGGAGGCGTCGCCGCGTCCGGAAACGGCATCGTCGTGGTTGCCGGCGAGGACGACGGAGCAGCTCTCGCGCACGAGCCGAAGCGCCTCGGCGGGGAGGGGCCCGTAGCCGACGATGTCGCCGAGGCAGACGATCTGCTGGACCCCGCAGGCCTCGGCGTCCTTCAGGACGTGCCCGAGGGCTTCGGGATTGGCGTGAATGTCGGAAAGGACCGCGTACTTCATCAGAGCATCTTGGGGTGTCCTGACGCAATCTTTTCCGGCAGGAGGCGGTTGACGAGCTCGTTCAGACGGAACGGCAGGACGGACAGGAACCAGGTTGCGAAGCGCATCGGCCACGGAAAGGCGATCAGTCCGACGTTGCGGTCCGCGCGGGCGAGAATGACGTCTGCCGCTTTGTCCGCCTCCATGAAGAACGGCATCGGACAGGTGTTCTTGTCGGTGATGCGCGAGCGGACGAAGCCGGGGCAGATGACTGAGACGCGGATGCCTTCCTTCGCGAGCATGCCGCGGAGGGCGAGCCCCCAGGTCTTGACGCAGGCCTTCGTCGCGGAATAGGCGGGGCAGCTCTTCAGCGGACCGTATCCGGCGATCGAGGCGGTGAGGAGGATCTGTCCGCCAGCCTTCCGCTTCCGGAAGAGCTCGACGGCCGAGAGGACGACGTTGAGATTTCCGTCGACGTTGATCTTGAACGTGCGCCGGACGTTCTCCTCGTCTTCGATTCCCGTGCCGACGCCGGCATTCGAGAAGACGCGCTCGAGAGGGGCTTCGGCGTCGCACGCGGCCAGCCAGGCGCGGACGGCGTTCGCATCGGACACGTCGACGATGTCAGACCTGACCGCGTTATTCGAGATTTCGCGGCATTCCGCGGCAACGGCGTCCAAACGTTCGCGATTGCGTCCGCAGAGAAAAAGACGGTCCCCTCTCCGTGCGCATGCAATGGCCAACGCTTCGCCGATTCCCGAGCTCCCTCCGGTAATCAATACGTTCATTTGTCCGTATTTTATCATAAAAATACCCCCTTGCGCAGGTTCGGGAGGATGTGATATACTATCGTCCATCTTTCGGAGCAACGGGGTTGTGGCGCAATTGGTTAGCGCACTGGACTGTCGATCCGGGGGTTGCGGGTTCGAGCCCCGTCGACCCCGCCAATCTGGAAGTCAGGCGATTGCCTCGTGGTGTAATGGTAGCACTGCAGATTCTGATTCTGCCTGTTGGGGTTCGAGTCCCTGCGAGGCAACCAACCTTCGCCAGTCCTATGGATGGCAAGCCGACAATCGAGAACCCGCGTTCAAGCGGGTTTTTTGTTGCCGTGAAACGGCCTGAAGGGGAAAGGATTCCCCGCGCCCTTTCTGATCGCGGCTCCTTCCAATCCTTGGAATCGGGTGACTTGCTTTCAAATTGCTGGTGAATTGCAAGTCAGGTGAGTCAATTTTCTGAAGATCTTGCCGAGCGGTCTCG
>CAZYQF010000130.1:0-2304 GCA_964650165.1 uncultured Lentisphaeraceae bacterium | reverse complement strand
CATCTACGCCGGCATCGAGTGGATGAACGGCACTCCCGAGGTCGAGAAGGTGAAGAAGTTCCTTCTCGAGGAGATGGGGGTCAAGAAGATCCGCTTCCCGAAGACCGCCTCGATCGGAATCAAGCCGGTCTCGCTCGAGGGCACCGAGCGTCTCGTCAAGGCCGCGTTCGACTATGCGATCGACAACGACCGCAAGTCCGTCACCCTCGTCCACAAGGGCAACATCCAGAAGTTCACCGAGGGGGCCTTCCGCGACTGGGGCTACAAGCTCGCACAGCGCGAGTATGGCGCGACGCTCGTCGACAAGGGGCCTTGGTGCGCCTTCAGGAACCCGAAGACCGGCAACACGATCACGGTCAAGGACTGCATCTGCGACGCCTTCCTCCAGCAGATCCTCACCCGTCCGGAGGATTACGACGTGATCGCGACCCTGAACCTCAACGGCGACTACGTTTCGGACGCGCTCGCCGCGACGGTCGGCGGCATCGGCATCGCGCCCGGCGCGAACATCAACTACCAGACCGGCGTCGCGGTCTTCGAGGCGACCCACGGCACGGCGCCGAAGTACGCCGGACTCGACAAGGTCAACCCGGGTTCGCTCATCCTCTCCGGAGAGATGATGCTCCGCTACATGGGCTGGACCGAGGCCGCGGACCTGATCATCGCCGCGATGGACAAGGTCATCGCCCAGAAGACCGTCACCTACGACTTCGCCCGCCAGATGGAAGGTGCGACGCTTCTCTCGTGCTCCGAGTTCGGCCGCGCGCTGGCCGCGGCGATGTGAAGATGGGCAAGAGACTGCTGCTGCTGACGCCGCCCCTGCTGCAGACGAACACGCCGTATCCGGCGACCATGCACCTCGTCTCACACCTGCGCGCGCGCGGGTACGACGTCAGCCAGCGCGATCTCTCGATCAAGGTCGTCCGCGACGTTCTCCTCAAATACGGCGACGAGACGACCGACGAGCTCCTCGAGTTCCTCGGGGGACCTGCTCCGCTCGAGGCGAAGCGCGAGGCGAGCGAGGTCCTCGACGCGCTCGCCATCCGCATTCGCGACGAGATCGACCCCGAGTTCGGGTTCTCTCGCTATGCCGAGCATCTCTGCCGCGCGGTCGGCGACTTCGGCGAGCTCGAGCGGAAGATCCGCCATCGCGGCGTGATCGACGCTCCGCTCCGCCTGCATCTCAAGGCGGCGATGGACGAGACGCGCCCGGACGAGGTCTGGGTGACGTGTCCGTTCCCCGGAACCCTCGTCGGCGCGTTCAAGATCGCGAAATACGTCCGGCGGCACTATCCGGGGGTGAAGCTCTTTCTCGGCGGCGGCTACGTCAGCACCGAGCTCAGGGACATGACGGACGAGAGGCCCTGCCGCTATTTCGACGGATTCCACCTCGACTCGCCGTGCGGCCAGGCGTTCGTCCGTCCCGTCTACGACGGCATCGACTGGGACGAGTACTTCGACGTGGTGGAGACGGATAACTTCGTCACGAACCTCTGGAACTCGGGGAAGTGGATCAAGCTCGTCATGGCGCAGGGCTGCTACTGGCACCGCTGCGCGTTCTGCGACGTGCGGCTGCCGTACATCGGCGCGTTCCGGATGCCGTCCGCCGACGAGATTGTCGACGCCATGGTCTCGCTTTCCGCCGAGAACCGCGGCATCTCCTCCTTCCATTTCGTGGACGAGGCGATGCCGCCGAAGCTCGTGAACGCGGTTTGCGACCAGATACTTGCGCGGAAGTTCTCCTGCGAGTGGTGGGGGAACGTCCGCTTCGACTCCGCCTTCACCCCGGCGCTCGCGAAGAAGATGGCGAAGGCGGGCTGCATCGCTGTCACCGGCGGACTCGAATGCGCCAACGACCGGCTCCTGAAGCTGATGAACAAGGGCATCACGCTCGCCGGGGCCGAGAAGGTCCTGCGCGGATTCAAGTCCGCCGGCATTTTCGTCCACGCGTATCTCATGTACGACTTCCCCACCGAGACGCGGGCCGAGCAGCGCGAGGCGGAGAAATACGTGAAGGGCCTCGCGAAGCGCGGCCTTGTCCAGTCCGCCTTCTGGCACCGCTTTGCGCTGACGGTCCATTCGCCGATTGCGCGCGAACCGGAGAAATTTGGTATCAGGATCGACGAGCCGCCGGCACGGAAGCGGATTTTCGCCCGTAACGAGCTCGCCTATACGAGGAACAGCCGCCATGCCCGCAAAGATCGACCGTGAAGTCCGCAAGTACGAGATCGCCGTCAAGGCGATGAAGCTCTTCTCGCAGGTCGGCTATGACAACGTGACGCTGATCATGATCGCGTCCGCCGC
>CAZYQF010000129.1:0-2338 GCA_964650165.1 uncultured Lentisphaeraceae bacterium | reverse complement strand
CACGCGGGCCGGGGTGATGGCGTCAGAGATTCGCGAAAGGATTGCAGGAAAATCCCGAAGATCCGAATGCCGCGGCGGACGACGAACGCCGCGACGCGCCGCCGGAGGACGTTCCGCCGTTGGCCCCGCCGAGGCCTGGCTTCGACTTCGCGCTCAGCGAAATGCGGCCGCGGGCCTTGTCCACGCCGATCACGGTAACCTGAAGCCGGTCTCCCGCCTTCACGACCGACGCGGGATCGGTGACGTAATTGTCGCTCAGTTCGCTCAGGTGGACGAGTCCGTCCTGATGCACGCCGATGTCGACGAAGGCGCCGAACGCGGTCACGTTGGTCACCACGCCCTCGAGCTTCATCCCTTCCTTGACGTCTTCGATCTTGGTGACGTCGTCTCGGAACTTCGGCGGCTCGAAGACGGCGCGCGGATCGCGTCCGGGCTTCACGAGTTCGGACACGATGTCCTTCAACGTCGGCTCGCCGACGTCGTTCGTGATGTACTTCCGGACGTCAATCTTCTTCGCCGCGAGCGAATTGCCGACGAGGTCCTTGAGGCTGCAGCCGACGTCCGTCGCCATCTTCGACACGAGGCCGTAGCGCTCGGGATGAACCGCCGAGGCGTCCAGGGGATTCTCCGAGTCGCGGATCCTGAGGAATCCCGCGCACTGCTCGAACGCCTTGTCCCCGAGCCCCTTCACCTTCCGGAGGTCCTCGCGGGTGCGGAACTTCCCGTTCTCGTTGCGCCACGCGACGATGCTCTTCGCGAGCGTCGCGTTGATGCCGGAGACGCGCTCGAGGAGCGGGGCGGATGCGGTGTTAAGCTCGACGCCGACGCCGTTCACGCAACTCACCACGACCTCGTCCAGCTTCTGGCCGAGGAGCGGCTGCGAAACGTCGTGCTGGTACTGTCCGACGCCAATCGCCTTCGGATCGACCTTCACAAGCTCGGCGAGCGGATCCTGGAGCCGCCGTCCGATCGAAATCGCGCCCCGGACCGTGAGGTCGAGGTCGGGAAACTCCGTGCGGGCGATTTCGGACGCCGAATAGACCGAGGCTCCCGCCTCGCTCACGCTGACCACCATCGGAATCGGAATCTCCGGATGCTGGGCGTGCAGCTTCGTCAGCGTCGCGCGCACGAACGCCTCGGTCTCGCGTCCGGCCGTTCCGTTGCCGACGGCAATGGCCTCCGCCTTGTACTTGTAGACAATCAGCGCGACCGCCTTCTCGGCGGCGGCGGGATCCTGCTGGGGGAAAATCACGGTCTTGCCGACATACTTGCCCGTCGCGTCCATCATCGCCACCTTGCAGCCCGTGCGGATGCCGGGGTCGATCGCCATCACGGCCTTTTCGCCGAGCGGAGAAGCGAGGAGAAGATTCCGGAGGTTCTCTTCGAAGACCTCGATTGCGGCGCGGTCGGCTTCCGCCTTCTTCTCGACGGTGACGTCGATCTCGCAGCTTGGCGCCAGAAGACGCTTGTACGCGTCCTCCGCGGCAAGGCGGATCTGCTCGAGGTTCTGCGGCTTGACCGGGACTTTAGATTTGACCGCTTTCTGGGATTCGAGCAAATTCTGAGATTCGACCGACTTCTGAGATTCGAGAATGATCTGAGATCTGAGATCTGAGATCTGAGACTCTATGATTTCCATCATCCGCTCGACCACAGGAGCGGAATCGAGCTCCAGCTTGACCCACAGGACGCCTTCCTTCTGTCCGCGGCGGATCGCGAGATAGCGGTGGGACGGGATGGTGGCGATGGGCTCCTCGAAATCGTAGTACTGCTCGAACTTCGTCGGCTCCTTCGGGGCGGGCGAGGCGACCTGGCTCTTGACCTTGGAATGGCGGGCGAACTCGTTGCGGACGAGCCCGCGCACGTCCGCCATGTCCGCGATGCGCTCCGCGAGGATGTCGCGGGCGAACTGAAGGTCCTCGTCCGACCCCTCGAAGGCCTCGCCGCTCCAGATGGCGTCCGCCAGCGGCTCGAAGCCCTTCTCCTTCGCGACCTGGGCGCGGGTGCGGCGCTTCGGCTTGTAGGGCTGGTAGAGGTCCTCGAGCTTGGACTTCACGAAGCAGTCCGCGATCTTCTTCGCGAGATCCTCCGAGAGCTTGCCCTGCTCTTCGATCGACTTGAGGACGGTCTCCTTGCGCGCTTCGAGCTCGGTGTAGTACTCGAGCCGCTCCTTGATCTTTCCGATCACAACCTCGTCGAGGTTTCCGTGCGCCTCCTTGCGGTAGCGCGCGATGAACGGAATCGTGCTGCCGTCCGCCAGAAGTTTCTCAACTGCGGTGATCTGCCGGACGTTCGCGCCGACCTCACCCACCATTCGTTCAAGGATCTCTGCTTTCAT
>CAZYQF010000128.1:0-2342 GCA_964650165.1 uncultured Lentisphaeraceae bacterium | reverse complement strand
CGGCCATTTTTGACGTTTCAGGTGAAATTTCGGACGCAGACGCCGTCGGAAACAGGATCCCGACGAACAGTCCCACCAGTCCAAAATAGAGCACCCCGCGCTTCATTTGCGGATATTATACACAATAATGCTGCGGCTGGAACAAGCGGGTCGCGAGAAAACTGAAAAAGGCAATCAGGCTGGGATATCGACGATCAGAGGCCTTGGGCCTGAACAGCGGTGATGGCGATCGTGTTGACGATTTCGTCGACCGAGCATCCGCGCGAGAGGTCGTTGCATGGCTTCGCGAGGCCCTGAAGGGTTGCAAAGCAATCGACTCCGCCGAGGCGCTGGGCGATCTTGTAACCTATGTTTCCGGACTGGAGATCTGGAAAAATGAGCACATTGGCGCGACCGGCGACGGGGCTCCCCGGGGCCTTGCGCTCGGCGGCCTCCTTCACAATCGCCGCATCAAGCTGCATTTCGCCGTCGAGCAGAAGGTCCGGTGCGAGCGCGTGCGCCATCTCCGTCGCCTGCTGCACCTTGGTCACGAGTTCGTGGCTCGCGCTCCCCCGCGTGGAGAACGAGAGCATCGCGACACGCGGCTCGGCGATGCCGCAGAGCGTCCGCGCCGTCTCCGCCGCAGCGACCGCAATGTTCGCGAGTTCTTCGGCATCAGGACAGGGATTCACCACGCAGTCGGAGCATACGAGGACTCCGTTTTCGCCGAACGACGTGTCCGGACACTCCATGACGAGACTGCACGAGACCAGCTTCATGCCCGGCTTCGTCTTGATGATCTGAAGGGCCGGACGCAGCATCTCGACAGTTGCATGAACCGCGCCGGAAACAAGTGCGTCCGCATCGCCCGCCTTCACCATCAGAATGCCGTAGTACATCGGATCCGCCACCAGTTTCGCGGCGTCTTCCTTGGAAAGGCCTTTCGCCTTGCGGAGAGAGTAGAGCAGTTCGGCGTACTCCGACGCCTTCTCGCGCATCCGCTCCGGAGTCAGCAGGATGGGCTCGGCGATCCCTTCCCTCCGGACGATCTCGGCCGCGGCCACCGTCCGGGGTTCGTCGCCCTCCGGCAGCACGATCCGCATCACGTTCGTCCGGGCCTTCGCCCGGATTTTCTCAATCAGACTCATCGGCACTCCCCTTCTCAAAACCCAAAGCCCGGCCAGACGTTCTGTCCCGAATACTTCTGCGCCGCAATCTCGCCCGCAAGGACGCGGAGCGCCGGATAGGCCATCGCCTCCTGCTCCATCTCGCCCGGATAGAGCTCGATCGGGGCGATGAATCCGCAGCGGGTGCGGATGCCTTCGACGATGTCGGCGAAGCGGACGAGTCCGCCCGTGAGCAGGATCGCATCGACCTTGCCGCACAGGACGGCGCTCATCTCGCCGATCATCTTGCAGACCTGGTAGATCATCGCGTTCCACACGAGCGTCGCCTCCCGGTCGCCCGCGTCGACCTTCGCGTGGACCGTGTCGGCGTTCGACGTCCCGAAGTAGTCGACGAGGCCGCCTCCGCGCGTACAGCGTGCACGGACATCCGCAACCGAGTGCGTCTCGAGGTAGTCGAGGAGCAGGGAAACCGGCACCGTGCCGATGCGGGTCGGCGTGAAGGCGCCTTCGCCGTCCGCGCCCATGTTGCAGTCCACCAGACGTCCGCGGTCGTGCGCGCCGACGGTGATGCCGCCGTCGATGTGGGCGACGATGAAATTGCAGTCCTCGTAGCGGCGGCCGATCTTCTCGGCGTGGGCCTCCGCGACAGCCTTCTGGTTGAGGACGTGGCAATGGGAGACGCGGTAGACGCCCTTGATGCCGGTCACGCGTGCGAGATCGCCGTATTCGTCGACCGTGGGCGGATTGACCGTGAACGCCGGCTTTCCGAGTTCCTGCGCAAAAGTCCACGCGATCATGACGCCGAGCTTGGCCGGATGCTCCGACCCGCCGACGCCCGCGACCGTGTCGTCGTAGAGCTTCTGGTCGATTGCGGTGATGCCGCTCGGCTGGGTGCAGGCGCTGCCGCCGCGTCCGACGAACGCGTCGATCGTCTTCGGATCGACCTTCTCGGCCTTGAGCATGTCGGCCACGACGCCGTACCGGAACGGAAGCTGATTGTTGACGTGCCCGAACTTCATCAGGACCGAGGCGTCGTGAAACAGGCTCTTCGTGAAGAGGACGTCCCTGCCGTCGAACAGGCTGACCTTCGTGGAAGTCGAGCCGGGGTTGATTACCAGTATCTTCTGTCCCATCGCCGCGCTTTCCGTTCCGGAACCGAGTCCGGGACTTTTCCTTTGATAATGGCTATTGTAGCACATCCGCACGGCGACGGGGCCACTATCCTCGCTTCGTGGT
>CAZYQF010000127.1:0-2363 GCA_964650165.1 uncultured Lentisphaeraceae bacterium | reverse complement strand
TCCAGTTCATTGACGACCTCCGTATTATATCATTCACGGCCCGAGTCCGCGCGGCTCTCATCCCTCAAATTCTTACTTGCAAATGCTCGAAAATACTGCTAATATTGCCTCAGACAGCCGGGAATCTCACCCGGTGTAACCTCAAGGTAAAGGAGTCAAATAGCTATGGATAACGTCGTCCCGACCACCAAGAGCGGAATTATGGCGGCCCTCGCCCAAGCTGGCGGAGTCACTAAGAAACAGGCGGCTGCCGTTTATGAAGGCCTCCTCTGCCTCTCGATCAAAGGTGCGAAGCAGGAGGCGAAGGGCTTTACTCTTCCTGGCTTCGGCAAGGTGAAGCTCATCAACCGTCCGGCTCGCATGGGACGCAATCCCGCGACCGGCGAGCAGATCGAGATCAAGGCCAAGACCGTGGTCAAGCTTGTCGCGTGCAAGGCCCTCAAGGAGGCGATTCTCACCAAGTGACGCCTTCAAGTCCTGAGGGACTTTGACGAGCGCGGGGTCACGGCGATTCCGCGTTCGTTTTTTCTCATGTTCGCGGAATACCGGAGGCAGGACTTGTCTCCGAAAGTCGGACCTTCTTTTGCTATAATGTGCGTGAAGGTTCATCAAGTTATCCCAGGAGATCGAAATGGATTCTGAAGCGCTTTATTCTCCGTGTCCGTGCGGAAGCGGCAAAAAGTTCAAGTTCTGTTGCTGGCCGGAACTTCGCGCCGAGTTGCCCCGCGAGGCGACCCTGGCCGATGCGGCTTGCAAGATCCGGGCGAAAAAGGAACCTGCTGGTTTTACGGATCTGGACGAGAAGGGCAGGGCTCTGTACGTCCGTGCGCTCGATCTGCTGCACGAAGGCCTTGATAAGATGCGCGACGGCCGTTTTGCCGAGGCGATCAAGATCTTCCGAAAAGGGCGGAAAGTCTGGGATTTTCCGACCTTCGACAACAACGAGGCCCAATGTCTCTTTTTCCAGGCGAAGTTCAAGGAGGCGGAAGAAGTCATCCGGCAGGGTCTAGAAAAATCCCCGCAGCGCAATCCCTTCGCCCTCGCGATCCTGTCTGACGTTTTGTATTTCAAGGGCCGTCTCGGCGATTCGCATCAGACGGCGATGGGCGCCGCGGCGTTGCAGCCGCCATCCGAAGACGCGGTCGTGAAGGTCTGCGAGAGTCTCGCCCGTTTCGGCGAGCATCAGCGCATTCTCGATTACATCAGGGAATCCAGCATGGGCGACGCGCCGTCTGTTTGCTACTATGCAGGAATCGCCGCGGCGAATCTCAATCGGCCCGTCGAGGCGCTGCGGTCTCTCGGCCGTGCCGCGCAGGATGCGCGCTATGTTGAAATCGGCGCACAGGCCCGTGCGCGCCTCGAACATTCGGTTTCACCGGGCTCGGTTCTGGGCGATTGGCCCTATTTTACCGAATTGAACTACCCGGGGTTCCTCGTCGCGAAGAACATCCTGGAGGGCGGACGGACCGCGGATCAGATGTCCTGCATGGATGTCCTGTCGGATATCGCCGAGATCGCCCTGAATCGCAATCTTTTGGGCTCAAAGGAGGTGCTGGAGCTCCTCAAGGAGTGCCACACGCCGAAAGCCGAGCGGATCGTCGACGCCTTGCGCAGGAATCCCGACTTTTCCGAAGAGACAAATCGCGCCGCCGAGCGGGAATACAAAAAACAGTACGGCAAGACCGGTCTCGGGGATCGGCTGCGTTCGGCCCGTCACCTCGACCGCCTCGTCATCTCCAACGAAGTCACGACGCTCAGTCCGCTTTCGCCCGAGGCGGACGCAACCTACCGGCGTTCGATTGAGATCATCGGGGATGCGGCTTCGACGCGCAAGGATCTCGAGAACGCCGTCCGAATGCTGCGCGAACTGGAATCCGCCGCGCCCGAGAAATGGGTTTTCGAGACGAATCGCGCGGCCGCGCTTGAACAGCTCGGACGGAAGGACGAGGCCGCGGCGATCTGTGAGAAGGTCTTCGCCGAGCATCCGGAGTACGTCTTCGGCGCCGCGAATTATCTGTGCAATCTCGTCGTTTCCGGGCGCCTTGACGAAGCGAAGGCGATGGAAGAGAAATACCGTCTTCCCTCCCCGGTCCATCCGCTCGCGTATCGCGCGTGGACGCGCGTTCAGGTCCGTCTTTTTGCCGCGCTTCACGACGAGATGCGGCTCGAGAACACGGAGAAAGCGCTCCAGATGATCGAAGAACAGCTCGAAGACTTTGACTGACCGGAAGCTTCCGGAACAGCCAATGTTGACATGGGTGGCGGTGGGCCTTTCTCCAGGCGCGTAAAGATTGCCAAAAGCGAATCGCGCGAAAACGATGTCGAAACGCCTCGTTTTGTGGTACAATAGTGGACATAGTTTG
>CAZYQF010000126.1:0-2433 GCA_964650165.1 uncultured Lentisphaeraceae bacterium | reverse complement strand
GCGTTCGGCCACTTCGACAGCGCCGCGGTCGATTCGCCCGCGTCCGAGCCCCACGCCCAAGAGCCGAAGCAGGTGTTCTTCGGATGCGGATGCTGCACGTAGAAGAACGGCTTCGGGCCCTTCAGCTCGTCCGCATGGGCGGCGAGAAAGGCATCGAGCTCCTTCCACGCATGCCACTGCGCGCCGAGGACCTTGAAGCCCTTCACGTCCTTGATCCAAATCGGCTCGTACTTCTCGTGGAAGCACGCCTCCCATGTCCGCGCGCGGCTCTCCTCGCTGTAGCCGATCGCGTCCGCGATCACCTCGGGCTTCTTCCGCTCCTCCGCGCTGCAGTCCCAGGACCAGCCGTCCACGTCGTGGTTGCCGTAGACGAAGAGCTTCTCCACGCGCCGCCCGTCCGGAGCCGTGTCGTTCGGAAAAACCCTGTACCAGGCGTCTGCGGCGTACTTGAGCTGGGAGACCCGCCCCCGGTCCGCGATGTCGCCCGCGATCATGACGCCGTCCGCACCGTGGTCGCGAAAGTACTCGAGCGCCTTGACGAACCAGTCCGTCTCGAAGTTCTTGACGCCCGGACCGATCACATGCACGTCGCTGATGACGCCCATGCGCATCTTCGCGCGTCCGCCCAGCGTCGCGCCGGGGACCGCGCGGCATCCCGCGAAGGCCCCCAGCGACGCGCATCCGCCCAGGAAAAACCGGCGGGACATCGTGTCCGTCGTCATTGCGTCTCCTCAGTACTTCAGCGTGAACTCGATGACGGGAATCTCGGTCGGCGGCTTGTCGGTCGGAATGTCCAGCATGCCGTGGCGGAGGCGGACCTCGCTCTTGTCGTTCAGAAGCTGGGCGTACGTGACGCGTCCGGCGAACGGCAGCTTGATCTGCCCGTACGTCCACGAGAGGACCGCCATGTAGAGCTTCCTCGTCTTCGGATTGTACGTGAGGATCGTGTTCGGCGGCCCGGCGAACTCGGCCGGCGCGCGCGTGCAGCCGTAGATCGCGTCGCCGTTCTCGTGCAGCCACTTGCCGTAGTCCGCGAGGCGCTCCTTCGCGCGGCAGTCGAACTCGCCCGCGCCGGTCGGACCGACGTTCATCAGCAGGTTGCCGCCCTTCGAGACGGTGTCCAGGAGCTGTTCGATGATCTGGAACGAGCTCTTCCACGTCTTCTCGTCGCGGGCGTAGCCCCAGCTGCCGGAGAACGTCTGGCAGGTTTCCCACGGCACTTCGCGTCCGTTGACCTTGGGCCAGAACGGCTCGCGGTTCTGCTCGGGCGTCGCGCAGTCCCAGCCGTCCTCGTATTCGGGAAGGTCGAGGCGGTTGTTGACCAGAATTCCGGGCTGGAGCTTGCGCGCCAGCGCGAGGAGGCCCTTCGAGTCCCAGTCGTCGCGGCCCTTGCCGTTCTTCCCCGGATAGGAGAAGTCGAACCAGATGATGTCGATCTTGCCGTAGCGCGTGAGGAGCTCCGTCACCTGGTCCTTCATGTACTTGCGGTAGCGGGCCATGTCGCGGCCCTTGTTGACCTCGGTGTAGTCCGCGGCCTCGGCTTCGGCGCCGTCGATCTTCGCCACCGTGCGGCGCGGATGGATGCGGTCGATCGTGAAGTCCGGGTGGTGCCAGTCGAGAAGCGAATAGTAGAAGCCGACCTTGAGGCCCTCGGCGCGGAACGCCTCGACGAACTCCTTGATGAGGTCGCGCTTGAAGTTCGTTTTGGTGATTTTGTAGTCCGTCACGTCGCTGTCCCAGAGGCAGAAGCCCTCGTGGTGCTTCGAGGTGAGGACGACGTATTTCATGCCCGCCGCCTTCGCCGCCTTCGCCCACTCCCGGGCGTCAAAGCGGTCGGGATTGAAGGTATCGAAGTAACGCTGGTAGTCGGCGTCGGAAATCCGCTCGTTGCTCTTGGCCCACTCGTGGCGGCCCGCCGCGGCGTAGAGCCCGAAATGGATGAACATCCCGAAGCGCGCTTCGGTCCACCACTCCATGCGCTTGAGCTTCTGCTCCCAGGTCTCGGCGGTGAGATGCTCCCACGGCTTGACCTTGTCGATGCCCTCGACCCGCGTGAACTCTGCGTCCAGAACCGGCTGGGTCTTGGCCGTCACGCTCAGGGTGAAGCTGTGCGCAAACGGCGTCTTCCAGAAGTCGCGCTCGCACCTCGCGCCGATCGCGTCGCCTTCGCAGAACTTCCACAGGTCGCATTCCTTGAGCTCCCACTTTCCTGCGGAATTGCCCTTTTCCGTCAAAATCACGCGGTTCACCCACCGCGGAGCCTCGAAGGTGAAGATGTAGTCCCACCCGTCCGCCGTCTTGTAAACCGCCGTCGGCGCCATCGCCGAAGCCGCTCCCGCCGCGAGAATGCAAATGCCCAGAACCGTACTCTTCACGCTCATTGTCGACTTTCCGTTTTTAAGTTTCCATTGAGTGATGCAATTGCATTCTACC
>CAZYQF010000125.1:0-2441 GCA_964650165.1 uncultured Lentisphaeraceae bacterium | reverse complement strand
ATTCCTCCGGCGAGGCGATTCGCGCGGGAGGGGCGTTCTCCGTCGGCGGCGCCTGCACGAATCTGCTGGTCGAGACGACGCTGTTTGCGAGCAATCGCTTCTCCTTCGCCGCGGGCGCAGTCGTCTTTCGAGACGACTTGCCTGTCAACGGCCTGATGCGCTTCCGTTCTTGCTCGTTTCGAGGCCACGGTCCCGGAAAGTCAGGATGGAAAAGCGGAAGCACCGTCACGGATGAGAGCGGCAGAGCCCAGCGCTTCGCCTTCGAAAGCTGCGAGTTCTACAACTCCCTCCATCCGGGGTGGGGCGGGGCGGTTCGCATCTCGGCCTCCGGCAGCCGTGCGGCGTTCGTCAACTGCACGTTTGTCCGTTGTCGCGGAAACCAGTGGGGCGGCGCTGTCGATACCCGCTGTCCGACCTGGTACGTCAACTGCACGGTCGCCGGAAACGTGAATGGCGACACCTCGACGCAAGGAGGTACGCTGTTTGCCATCAACAGCGTGCATCTGCTCAACACGGCCTGCGTGTACAACTACGTCGGCAACGGCGCAACTGCAGTTGACCTGTACAAATATGGCGGCACTCTTGCCGCCTACAACTGCTATACGCATACGGCATCTTCCATCTTCAGTCCGTCCGACAACGTGAAGGACTACGTACGCGAGGGAACCGAAGGTCTGGCGGCGACGCGGTTCTTCGTCGAGCCGCTTGTATCCGAGACCGGATTCACGGCGGGCGGCGGCACCTACGCCTTTGCCAACCCGATTCTCGTGCCGACGGTGACCGCGGACAAGGATGACCCGAAGGCGGCGCGCGCGGTCGAGCCGCTCGCCAAGGCCGAGGGTGGCGTCTTGGACCGGAAGGGCTGGCCGGTGAAGGCGAATGCGGACTATTCGTACGTCGCCTATTCGAAGGACGGCGGCGCGACCTGGACGAAGCTCGTCTCGTCGATGAACGACGCCGACGCGGCTTCGGCGACGCTGATACTCGCCGATTCGCGCGGCAAGTCCTATCCGACGGATGCCGGCGGCATTCCGATTCCGCCCATCGGCTCGGCGATAGCGAAAGCCCTCGGGCTTGTTTTAATCGCCCGCTGACGATCCTCGGGCGCGCTCAGCCGTTGCGGCGGCGCTTGCGCCAGGCGCTCATCGTCACGCCGGTTTCGCGGAGGAAGAACTTGCGGAGCGAGTTCGGGTTCGTGAAGCCGCAGAAGTTCGCGATGGACTTGAGCTGGCGGTCGCCGTCGTCGATGAGCATCTTCGCCCTCTCGAGCTGGACGGAGTGGATTTCGTCGAGAATGGAGTGTCCCATGATCCTGCGGAAGCGGGCCGTGGCGATGGGCTGCGAGCAGGAGAAGTCCTTCAGCACGTCGTTCACGGTGAGTCCGTTGAAGGCCTCGCGCCGGATGCGCTCGCAGGCCGCGGCCACCTCGGCGTCGGAGATCGTGCGGGTGGAGGCGCGGCGGACGACGCGGGCGGTTCCGAACGTGCGCGTGCGGTTGCCGCGCCCGGTGACGCGTCCGTCGAGGATCCGGGCGAGCATCAGCGCGGCGAGTTCGCCGCCGCGGCGGAAGTCGAGCGCGATGGAGGAGAGCGGGGGCGTCGCCTGCTCGCAGATCTTCTCGTAGTTGTCGGCGCCCAGTACCGCGAAGTCCTCCGGAATGGAGAATCCCCCTTGTCCGCACGTCACGGAGATCGCCTCGGCGATCTCGTCGTTGGCGGCGAAAATCGCGGTCGGGCGCGGCAGTCCGGAAAGGAACTGCGCGAGGCGGCTGCGGTAGCCCGGGTTGTCGTGGCTGACGCTCCGGTCGGAGAACGTCTTGCACGCCTTGCCGTTGAGGGCGATGGCGCCGAGGAACTCCTCGCCGCGCTCGCGGCTCCAGTTGGGATTGCCCGGGAAGGGGACGTAGGCGAAGGAGTCGTATCCGATCCCGAGGAGCTCGCGCGCCGCGTCGCGCCCGATCGCGCGCGAATCGAGCGAGATCGCAACCGTGCCGGACGGAATCTCGGCCTCGGACGAGTCGATGAACACCGTCGGGAAGCCCGCGAAGGTCGACATCTTGACCGGCGTCTTCCATCCGTCGCAGTCGACGATGGCGCCGATCGGCTTCCAGAATTCCCTCAGCGCGCGGAACTGCGCGACGGTCGGCGTCAGCGTGACGGTCTGGAAATGCCATCCCTGCCGGGACGCGAGATCTCTCGCGCCGTCGACTTTCCCAGAATCGCTCTGCTTGACTGCCGAATGAAAGTACAAAATCGTCTGCATGCTCTGTTCCTCTCTCCCTTGATGACGGAGAGTTTACCATTTCATTCGCGGCCAAGGCAATTGAAAACTTTTTTCTGGGAGCATGATTAACTATTCAATGGGATGGACCAAGTGTGTGAATTATGGTAGAATGCAATTGCATCACTCAATGGAAACTTAAAAACGGAAAGTCGACAATG
>CAZYQF010000124.1:0-2483 GCA_964650165.1 uncultured Lentisphaeraceae bacterium | reverse complement strand
AAGGGGTAGAGCGGGGAGACGAGGGGGCTGTTCCGTGCAGTGAAGTACCAGGCCTTGTTTTCGGTGCTGTAGAGGAAGTTCGAAGAGACGGTCCATTCCGTCCGATTCGTGAAGCCGGCGTCGAAAACGACGGATTCCGTCGCTCCGCGGAGATTGCCGTCGGGAACGAGGAGGACGGCGAGGAGGAGAAGTTCGGGGCGGATCTTCACAGACGGAAATCGACGCCCTTTTCCTCGAAATAGGCGTTGAACATCGCTTTCGCGGGGACGTCGAGACCGTCTTCGACGATGAGATCGTAGCCGCCGAGGGCCTTGATGCGTGCGCCGATTGTCGTGACCAGCGATTCGCGGAGGTCCCGGGCCGAGAGGAGGCCGAACTTCTCGCAGTCCTTCGCGAGCTGCACGACGCCGAGCCGGTCGATGCGTCCGTCGCTGTCGTTCGATCCGAAGACGCGCTCGACGAGGGTCTTCTTCTCATGGACGTTGCGCTGCAGAAAGTGGTCGATGGAGATGATCTTGGGGGCCGGAAGGGCCAGGGTGACCGTCCGGGAACGGACGTTGACGTCCGCCTTCCCGATCTTGCTGAGGTCGTAGCCGGCCTTGATGGTGTAGACCGTGTCGCTGACCGTGTCCTTGCTGACGGTGGACTCGGCGTAGAACACGCGCCAGACGACCTTGCGGGTGGCGAGCTCGGCAATCGGCGAGTTTTCGCTCACGAGCGACGACGTGAAGACGCGCACCCGGGTCGCCTTCAGATGCAGGACGTAAAACGCCGCGCCGACGGCCAGGGCGGCGATCAGGCCGAGTCCGATTTGGTATTTCAGCAGTTTCATCGCGCAAGCTCAGTATTTGACGCAAGACGCAACCGTCGCCAGCAAGGCCACGACGGCAGCCGCTAAAATGACGATTGCTTTGGAACTTCTCCTCATCTCGGCGCCATTATATCAAAATGATATAATAAGACAAGTGGACAATTTTCTCATCGTTGTGACGCAAGTCGGGATCCTTTTCGCCCTGATGGCGGTCGGCGCGGCCTGCCGCCGGATGCGCCTTTTGGACGATTCGGCGGTGAAAGGGCTCGTGAACGTCCTGCTCTTGGTGGTGACGCCGTGTCTCATCGTCGACTGCTTCCAGCGTCCGTTCGACTCGCGGATGCTGAACGGATTCCTCATCGCCTTCGCGGTCGCCTTCCTCGCGCATCTCGCGATCGTCTGGTTTTCGCGCCTGACGGCGTGGGGCGACGAGCGGCGGCTGCCGGTCCTGCGGCTGGCGGCGGTCTTCTCGAACGCGGGCTTCATGGGCATTCCCCTCGAGCAGGCCATTCTCGGCGACGAGGGCGTCTTCTACGGCATCGTCTACGTGGTGATCTTCAACCTCTTCATGTGGAGCTGGGGGCTCATGGTGATGAAGACGGGAAAGGGCATCCTCGCGAGCGGCTCCGCGCGCGGACTCGTCAACCTCAAGATGTTCGTGAATCCCGGAACGGTTGGCATCGCGGCGGGGCTGCCGCTGTTTCTCCTCTCCGTCAACCTCCCCGAGCTCGTCCGGACGCCGGTCCGCCTGATGGCCGGACTCAACACTCCGCTCGCGATGCTCGTGATCGGCTTCTATCTCGCGGGGGCGGACTTCCGGCCCCTCTTGCGCTCGCCCGCCGCGGCCGTCGCCGCGGCGACGCGGCTCGTCGTCTTTCCGCTGGCGATGCTGGGCGGGTTCTGGCTCTTCCGCGCCCATCTCGACCGGACGATGATGCTCGCGTTCGTGACCGCCGCGTCCGCCCCGGTCGCCGCGACGGTGACGATGTTCGCGTCGAAGTTCGGACGCGACGTGGACCTTTCCGTCGGACTCGTCAGCGGCACGACGCTCCTGAGCATCGTGACGATGCCGGTCGTAATCGCACTCGCAATGGAGGTACTGTGATGATATCCGATCAGCTGGTCGCGGCGCTCAAGGCGCGCGGATTCGAAGTGGCGAAGGTGGCGACGAAGGCCCAGGCCTGCGCCCTCGTGATGGCGGAGGCGAAGGACGCCGCGTCCGTCGGCTGGGGCGGCAGCGAGACGATCAAGGAGATCGGCGCGCGCGAGAAGCTCCTCGCGAGCGGCAAGGAGATCCGCGACCACCAGCTCGTCTGCGACCTCTTCCTCCTCAGCGCCAACGCGGTGACCGGGGACGGACGCATCGTCAACATCGACGGCAACGGCAACCGCGTCGCGGCGTCGATCCACGGTCCGAAGCGCGTCGTCTACGTGATCGGACGCAACAAGCTTGTCGCGGGCGGGCTCGACGAGGCGATCGCGCGCATCAAGACGAAGGCCTGTCCGCCGAACGCGAAGCGCCTCGGCAAGAAGACGCCCTGCGCCCTGACGGGAAGCTGCACGGACTGCGACTCGCCCGACCGGATCTGCAAGGTGACCGCGATCTTCGACCGCAAGCCGACCGGCATCTCCGCCAAGGTCATCCTCGTCGACGAAGACCTCGGCTACTGAT
>CAZYQF010000123.1:0-2522 GCA_964650165.1 uncultured Lentisphaeraceae bacterium | reverse complement strand
ACTGCGGGGCACGACGGCCTGCGGGCCGGCGGCCGTATGGTATAATGTCCGCCATGCCACACGCCGCCATCTTCAGACGCACGGAACTCCTGCTCGGCCAGCGAACGCTCGACGCCCTGATGGCGACGAAGGTCGCGGTCGTCGGACTCGGCGGCGTCGGCAGCTGGTGCGCCGAATCGCTCGTCCGCTCGGGGGTCGGCGAGCTCCTCCTCGTCGACTCCGACCGCGTCTGCCTCTCCAACGTGAACCGCCAGCTGATGGCGACCACGAAGACCGAGGGCCGGATCAAGGTCGAGGTCCTCGCCGAGCGCCTCCGCGAGATCAATCCGGAGGTGAAGCTCGACATCCGTCAGCAGGTCTACGACGAGGCGAGCGCCGCGTCCTTCGGACTCGAATCCTTCGATTACGCGATCGACGCCATCGACTCGGTCGCCTGCAAGGCGTCGCTGATCCTCCACGCCCTCTCGATTCCGACCGTCACGCTCTTCGCCTCGATGGGTGCCGCGCTCAAGATGGACCCCTTTCAGATCCGCGCGTCGGAGTTCCGCAAGGTCGAAGGCGACGGGCTCGCCCGCGCGCTCCGCCAGAGGTTCAAGAAGACGGGCAGATTCCCCGAACGGAAGTTCACCTGCGTGTGGAGCCCCGAACGCCGAGAGAACCGGTTCCCGACGGACGAGCCGCACTGCAACGGCACCGTCGCCCACACGACGGCCGTCTTCGGCTTCGCCCTCGCCGCGCTCGTCCTCCAGGACGTCGAGCGCAAGGCGAATTCGGCATCTCCCGTTCTGTGAACCTGAGGGCGCGCCCCCCTCACGACGGGAAGAAGCGTTCCGCGTTCGCGTCGGTCTGTCGTTCCAGGTCCGCGGCGGGAAGACCGCGAATGTCGGCGAGCTTCGCGAGAATGTCGCGCGCCGACGGACACTCCGCCGCATTCTCCTCCGTGCGGTCCGTCTCCACCAGCAGGCGGTCGAGCGGAATCTTCTTCACGAGCTCGCGATAGTTCACCGCATGGTCGTTCAGCACGGCGGGCCCGACCGAAATGTAGCCGTTGAGCTTCACGATGTCGGGAATGAGTCCGTCCGACCGCGAAAACCCGTGAAAAAGCGCTGCGGGAATCGCCGGGGTCTCGTCCGTTCCGATTGCCCTGCGGAGCGCCGCGACGACCTGACCCCAGCACTTGGCGCCGTGAAGGACGACCGGACGGTGGAATTCCGCGGCGAGCGCGAGCTGCGCCTCAAACGCCTCGCGCATGGTCTGAGAAATCTCCCGCTCGTGCAGGCGGTCGAGTCCGATCTCGCCGATGCCGAGGCGCGGCGATTCCGAAATCTGAATTCTGAGAACTGAGAACTGAGACTTGAGATCTGGAATCTGAGCCTTAAAATCTGAAATCTCAGAACCGGAATCTGAAATCTGAGATTCGAGATTCGAGATTCGACCGTCGAGAGCACGGCTCTCGACGCCGATCGTGTCCCACGGATGAATGCCGACGAAGTCTCGTCCGACGAGGAGCTCCCGGATTCCGGAGTCTCCGGACGGAACATGACAATGGACGTCGGTCATTTCGGGATTCAGCGGCTCTTGCCCAGCCGCGGCCAGATCACGGAGACGAATTTCTCTACCGCGACGTTGATGTCCTGTCCGCAGTTGTAGACGCGCCCCGTGTCGTCGACGATGTAGACTGCCGGATACGCGGAGCCGACTGGCTCCGTCGTCCGTCCCGCGCCTTCATAGACGGGGATCTTCAGTTTCAGCTTCTGGGCGACGGTCTTGATTTTCGGATTCGCTCCGCCGCGGTGCGACGCAATCGCGAGAAGCCCCTTCGGCTTGTAGGCGAGGCAGAGATCCTGAACGCGCGGCAGCATCTCGACGCTGTCACGTTCCTTGGCGCTGAATTGGTAGATCAGAACGGCCTTTCCTTTGAAATCCTTCTCGGAGACTTTCGGTCCGTAATACCAGTTCTCCGGCTCCAGGTTCTTCCAGGGGCCCTCCGGCGTTTTTTCGACGACCGGCTCCTCGACGGGATTCTCCTCGGGAGCCGTTTCGGGCTCGGGTTCGGTCACCGCGGGCTCTTGATCGACGGTCTTCGGCGCTTCTTCGGCGGCAGGCTCGGCGGACGTGCTGTCGTAGATTGCAGACTTGATCAGCTCGACGGCCTTGTCGACGCAACCGGCGGCGGGAGTCTCCGGCCAGAAATTCTGGATGAGAAACGCGGCGTCGCCGACGAGGGCGATGAGGAGCAGTGCGGCAAGGATTTTTTTCATGGCTTTATTATAGCACTTTTCCAAGCACTGTCGACTATTCCGGAATCGTAAAGGTCAGGGTGGCGCCGGCGCCGGGCGAGCTCTCGAGGATCATCCGGCCGCCGAGTTCGGCGGCCCGGCGTTCCATGCCCGCGAGTCCATAATGTCCGGCATTTCGCTGGACCGTGACGTCGAATCCGCATCCGTTGTCGGCGACGGTCATCCGAAGCTCCTTCTCCAGAAAGGACACCGTGACCCGCACCTTGGTGGCGCCGCCATGGG
>CAZYQF010000122.1:0-2598 GCA_964650165.1 uncultured Lentisphaeraceae bacterium | reverse complement strand
CGGACCGGATCCTCGAGGCCCAGGAGGCCGACGAACTCGAACGGGAAATCATGCTGCGCCTCGGGCAGATCGGACTTCGCGGCACGCGCACGCGCGACGCCGATGACGCGCTTGCCCTGGTTGCTGAGCATCTCGATCTTGCCTTCCAGCCAGTGAAGCCGGTCCGCGTCGAAGTGGCACAGGTCCGCAATGGCCTCGGGCGCGCCCTTGGCGGCGATGACGAGTCCGTCACCTTCCGCGGACGTATAGACGCGGGACATCGCGAGGAGCTCCTTGCTGAGCGAATACTCGCGCTGCAGCGTCCAGGACGCGTGAAGGTGTTCGGTTTTCGCGAGCGTCCGCTCGCCTAGGTCCCGCATGGCCTTTTCCATGGGATCGAACGGATCGGGAGGGCTGGCGAGAATCGCATATTCGACCACTTCGTGAAACGCCTCCGGGAGAGCCTCGGATCGCGTTCCGACGGCAATCGACGCGTCTCCGGCGACGACATCCGAAACCGTCATCTTGTTGAGCGTCAGGGTCCCCGTCTTGTCGACGCACAGGACCGTTGCGGAACCGAGCGTCTCGATCGCCGGAACGCGGCGCGTGAGCACGCGGTGCCGGGACATGCGCCAGGCGCCGAGCGCGAGAAAGACAGTCAGGATGACCGGGAATTCCTCAGGCAGGATCGACATCGCGAGCGACAGGCCGACCAGGAATCCGTCGAAGAGGTTGCCGCGCGTGAGCCAGTAGGCGACGACCACCACGACGCAGAGGAGAACGCCCACCGTGGCGAACATGCGCACCAGCTTGCCGGTCTGGATCTGAAGCGGAGTCCGCTCCTCTTCGAGCGACTGCAGCGCCTTGCCGATTTTTCCGAGTTCCGTTCCCGTGCCGATCGCCTTGACGATGCCGACGGCCTGTCCGGAGACGACCAGCGTTCCGGAGAACGCAAACGGCAGGTCCTCTCCGCCCGGCTTCCCCATCGGCGACGACTCGTCAGTCGCATCGGACTTCCTGACCGGCACGGATTCGCCGGTCAGAAGCGACTCGTCGACGGTGAAGTTGAGCGCATGCACCAAAAGGCAGTCCGCCGGAACGCGGTCGCCCTCCGAGAGCAGCATGACGTCGCCGCAGACGACTTCGCGGCCGGGGATGCGGACCTTCTGCCCCTCGCGGATGACCAGGGCGCGGGGACTCGACAGGTCTTTCAGCGCCTCCAGCGCCCGCTCGGTCTTGCGTTCCTGATTGAACGTGATGCCGATGATGATGAAAACGAAACCGAGCAACATGGATGCTTCCTGGAGTTCGCCCGAGAGGAGGTACAGGGAACCGCACGCGATCAGCAGGAGAAACATCGGTTCTTTCAGAACGCCAAGCAAGATGTCGAGCGCCCCGCGCCGGCCCTGCGACGGCAGTTCGTTGAAGCCGTCCCGCGCCTGACGTTCGGCCACGTCCTTCAGAGACAATCCGGTCAATTTGTCAAACACATGCTTTTCCATATTTACCTTTTTTATGTTGATGCGCCGCGCGGGCGGAAGTCAGCTTTCAAATTCGGGCCGCCGAATCAGACGATTCGGTCTCCCCACAACGGGACCGTCACGGAACCGCAGGCCTCGGCCGCGACATTGAGAGACTGGCGGACGCTCGGCGCCGTCAGCCGGCCGGTCGCGTGCGCCAGTTCCCACAGGTGGCCGAACGCCAGCCGCTTCGGACGGATCTTCCGCACGCCGGCGGACAGATCGATTCCGCATCCCGGGAAGACGACCCAGAGATCGGGAGAGCCCCAGACCGGATTGAGCTTTGCGACGTTCGAGCAGTCGCCCGTATGATACATGCGCCAGGAACCGACGCGGATTTCAAACGCCGTCGTGTAGTCGACAAGATAGTCGTTGTGGTCGGTCAGCGACGTCCGGATCTCGACATCCTTGATCCTGAAGACCTTCTCTCCCCGCATGTAGCCGCCGTGTTCATACCAGCAGCCTCCGCCCTTCGTCCAATCCGCCGCGCCGTAATTGTCAATGAAGTTATTGACCACGGTCTTTCCGGAAGCGTTCATCGCCCGATAGAGTTCGGAATCGTGATGGTCGCCGTGGTTGTGCGTCACGAGCGCGAAATCGAGCCGCGGAGCGAGTTCGCGGGCACGGCGGTGCACGAGGTCGATGGCAAAGAGCGATTCGCGCGTCTTCACGACGACGCCCATGTTGTAGACGAGCCAGACCGCCGGAATCTCGTCCACCCGAACCGTCTCGGTTTCCGAAAGGACCTTCTCAAAGCCGTCCTCCAGCTTCTCCAGGGCTGCGAATCCGCCGGTCTTGCCATCCTGCAGATACCGCCGGTAGATCTCCGGCGTCACGCAGTCGGTTTCGCGCTGGCCGACAGCGAGAAGATCATTCTCAATGCCGGCCTGCGCGAATACCGAGTCGGCCAACAGGAACCCGAACGCTCCCGCCGCCTTTTCAATAAATCTTTTTCTTGTCATGCACGAATCTGCCGCGACCTGCCTGATGACGGAACGTGGTCATTATCTCATAAATCCGGAGATCTGTTAAGATGACAGAAGAGGAGCCGGTCTCCGTGCCGCGCTCAAAACAGCCGGACGATCAGCTCGCGGTCGGC
>CAZYQF010000121.1:0-2786 GCA_964650165.1 uncultured Lentisphaeraceae bacterium | reverse complement strand
TGCTGCTGAAACTCATGGCGGCGTACTGAAATGCGCGTCCGACTGATTCAGCCCGAAACGGTTCGGCGGCCGATGGACACGTCGCTCAAGGCGAGGATGGCTCCGCATCTCGGCTTGCTGACAATCGCCCGGATCGTCGAGGATCACGGACATGCGGTCGAGGTCGTGAACGAGAACCTCGGACGCGACGCGCCGTCCGGCGAGGTCGGCCTGGTCGGCATCTCGGCCAGCGTGGACGCTTTGCCGCGCGCAAAAGAGCTGGCCGACGCCTACGAGAGGCTGGGCGTCCCCGTGGTCGTCGGCGGAATCGGCGTGACGGCGGATCCGGAGACGGCGCAGAGGATGTTCGCCGTCATTTGCATCGGACCGGCGGAAGGACATTGGCCGGACCTTCTCAAGGATGCGGACAACGGACGTCTTCAGCCGGTGTATCGGACGAGCCCGGATTTTGCGGGTGCGGGCCTCCTGCCGCCGTCATTCCGTTCGGTCGACACGTCGGCATTCCTCTTTTCAAACGTCATCGCCGCGAGCCGGGGGTGTCCGTTCGCCTGTGATTTCTGCTACAACAGCGCGGTGAAGGGCTCGTGCGGCTATCGGCATCGGACGGTTGCGTCCGTGATGACGGAAATCCGTTCCAAGCGGACGCGGCACGTCATGTTCATTGACGACAACTTCATCGGCGACCCGGCGTTCGCGCGCGAGCTGCTGGAGGCGATGCGTCCGCTGCGGCTGAAGTGGAGCGCGGCGGTTTCGGCCAATGTCGCGGACATGCCCGACCTGCTCGACCTCATGCGCGACACGGGGTGCCGCAGCCTTTTCATCGGCTTCGAGAGCCTGAGCGGCGAGGCGATCGCGAACGTCCACAAGGGGCAGAACCGCACGGCCCGCTACGAGGCGCTGGTCGAGGCGCTGCATTCGCGCGGCATCATGGTCAACGCGAGCTTCGTGTTCGGATTGGACGGGGATGACGCGACGGTCTTCGGCCGCACGGTCGAGTGGGTCGTCCGAAACCGCATCGAGACCGTGTCCTCGCATATCCTGACGCCCTATCCCGGCACGGCGTTTTACGAGCGGATGAAGTCCGAGGGGCGGATTTCGGACGGCGACCTTTCCCATTACGACACGGCGCACGTCGTGTTCCGTCCGAAGGGGATGACGGAGCAGGAGCTCTACGACGGCTACCTGAAGGTCTATCGCGACATCTACAGCTTCGGCAACATCCTGCGGCGCATGCCGAAGACCCCGTCGCAACTGCTGCCCTACCTGATGTTCAACTTCTTCTACCGCAAGTTCGGACATGTGACGGAATGGCTCGGCGGTCAGTTCTCGTTCAGGGGCCTCGGCGGCCTTGCGCGACGCATTTCGTACTGGATCAGCTGACGGAAGATGGGGAAATGCTGGCGCAGTTTCGCTCGTGAGACCTTCAATTGGTCTGCCGGCCGAGCAAATTGCGTTTCCCGGTCGGATGAGAAGTGGTATACTGAACTTGTTCCTCTGTGGAGGAGTAAGTGAGTGTTGAACAGATCGGAACGAGACTAACCTAGTGAATTGGCATTGAGGGTAAAACATCGAGGATGTCGTTTAACCATGAAGATTGAGGACGCGAAGAGATGGTTCGCCGTGGCGCTGATCGCGGCGTTTGCGGTCTGGGGTGTCTGCGCGGGACTCGACGTCGGAAAGCAGCGCAAGCTCATGTTCCGCGGAGGGACCGAGCTCCTGACCGATTTCTGGATGCCGCGGACGGTCGCTTCGTCCGGCTATGACATCAGCGAGGCGGACCGCGAGGCGAGCGACCGAGTGCTCGGCGGAGCGAGCGGACGGGTCGACGGACGGATGGTGGTCGCCCAGTACGACCGCTGCTATCCCGCCTTGCCCGTCGTGCTGGTGAAGCTATTTCCCGCGACGTGGACCGGTGCGGTGCTCTGGACCTGCCTGGGCGCCGCGGTGTTCGCCCTCGCGCTGTGGGTCGTGATGGCGAGCGCGGGATGTCGCAACAGGACGCTGTTTGCGGCACTGATGCTCGGCATGCCCGTTCTCTTCAACCTCGAGCGGGCGAATCCGATCTGGCTGAGCGCGGCGGCGATCGGAATCTTCCTCGCCTGGTGGGATGACGAGACGAAATGGAAGCGATACGCCGCGGCGGTTTGTCTCGCGGTCGCAACGGTGCTGAAGATCTCGCCCGGCGCGCTCGGACTTCTTTATCTCCTCGGACTCAGTCGGAATGCGGCGGTCGGAGCGGGCTTCTGGCGCGGATGGATCCGATATTGGAAAGAAATCGGCGTCTGCGCGCTCGCGGCGGTCCTTTTGTTCGTCGTCCCGTGGCTTTTCGTCCCTGGGGGCTTCTCCGCGATCCCGCGGATGTTCGAGAATGCCGCGGCGAATTCCGCGGCGTATGCGCACGGGGCGGTCTTCGGACTCATCGGATACTGGCGGATGGCCCGAGTCGCGCTCAATCTGAACTGCTCGCACCTCTGGAGCGGCGGAATTTCCGTGGTTCGGCTGTCCCAGGTGTTGGGACTCGTGGCGCTCGTGTGGGGCGCGCGGAAGCGGGATTACGTCTTGCTGATCGGCGGACTTCTCCTCGCGGCGGGGAACATGCATTATTACGGCGCGCTGTATCTGTATCCGGTCTTCATTCTGACGCCGCCGCGGCGCCGGCTCGAAATTCTTCTGTGGTTCGTCGTATTCTGTCCGCTGCAGCTCGTCTTCGGCATCCATTCGGCCAATGCCCAGCTCTGCAACACCGCGCTCCTCTCCCTGATGGCGCTCCATTTGCTTTATTGTTC
>CAZYQF010000120.1:0-2852 GCA_964650165.1 uncultured Lentisphaeraceae bacterium | reverse complement strand
TTGAATCGTGGGCGAAGCCGATCGAACCTTCCGACCGCGTGGACTTCGCCGCGATCGCCGGCTCCGGCGGCAAGGTCCGTCTGTCCTACACCCTGATTCCTCCGAAGTAAGGCACGCGTGCCGCGTATGGTATAATATCCTCGTGGAGCGTTTACAAAACATACTGAGCGGGGCAGGCGTGGCCTCGCGCCGGCACGCGGCCGAGATCGTCGCGGCGGGCCGTGTCACCGTGGATGGAATCGTCGTCACGGAAGCGGGAGCGAGATTCGAGGCGGCGAAGGTGAAGATCTGCGTCGACGGGAAACCCGTCAGCGCCGCCGAGCCGAATCGGACGGTCGTCCTCTACAAGCCGGTCGGCATCCTGTCGTCGATGGCCGACCCGTTCGGCGGCAAGACCGTCGCGGATCTCGTGAAGACGCCCGAGCGGCTCGTGCCGGTCGGAAGGCTCGACAAGGATTCCGAGGGGCTTCTCCTGATGAGCAACGACGGCGAACTCGTCAACCGCCTGACGCATCCGCGCTTCGAGCACGAGAAGACCTATGTGGTCGAGGTCGCGGGACGCTGGGGCGACGAGAAGCTCCGGATTCTCCGGGGCCCCGTGAAGATGCCGGACGGATACGAGACCCGTCCCGTCCCCGTGTCGGTCCTCAAGGCCCAGGACAACAACGTGACCGTGCTCGAGTTCCGGCTCCGCGAGGGCCGCAAGCGGCAGATCCGCTACATGTGCTCTGCCGCGCATCTCGTCGTCCTTTCGCTGAAGCGCGTCGCCGTCGGTGCGTTCAAGCTCGATCCGGCGCTCAAGCCCGGCGACTGGCGCGACTTGACTGCGGAGGAGCTCGCACAGCTGACGGAGAAATAATAGTGTTTGGGTTATTTGGGTGTTTGGATCGTTTGGATTGATCAAAATGAAGATCGTGAAGTGCGATGAAGCGGGGCTGGAAGAGACCGCCGCGGTGTTGCTGAACGGCGGCATCGCGGTGATTCCGACGGACACCGTGTACGGCCTCGCGGCGCACCCCGACTTTCCCGAGGCGGTTGACCGCCTCTACACGATCAAGGGTCGCGAGGAGGGCAAGCCGATCGCGATGCTTGCCGGCGACGCCGCGGCGACGGGCGTGACGCATCCGCTGACCGCGAAATGGCCGGGCGGGCTGACCATTGTCTTTGCGGGCGAGGGCTTCCGCGTTCCGGACCACGACTGGACCCGCCGGCTGCTGCGCGTCTGCGGCGGACTCCTGCGCGTGACGAGCGCCAATCTCTCCGGACAGCGTCCGGCGACGGACGCTCCCCAGGCGCTGGCGGACGTCGGGCTTTCAGCGGACATCGTCGTCGACGACGGCGTGAGTCCCGGCGGCGTTGCGTCCACGGTCGTGAAGGTCGGGGACGACGGAGCGCTGACCGTCCTCCGCGAGGGCGGCGTCAAGATCTGAAGGAGGGAGACCATGAAGAAGATCGTCATCGAATACCGAGTTCCTTATGCCGACACCGACCAGATGGGCGTCGTCTACTACGGGAACTACCTGACGTTCTTCGAGCGCGCGCGCAACGAGCTGATGCGTGCCTGCGGCTACACCTACAAGGAATGCGAGGCCGAGGGCTGGATGCTGCCGGTCACGCACGCCGAGGTCGACTACAAGCGTCCGGCAAAATACGACGACCTCCTCGAGATCACGGCCTGCGTGCAGTCGCAGAAGGGCGTCCGCCTCGAGATCGCGTGCGAAGTCCGCCGCAAGGGCGAGGAGCAGGTCCTCGTCTCCGGCTTCACCCGCCACGCCTTCGTGTCGACCAGGACCTTCTCGCCGTGCCCCCCGCCGGCGAGCTTCTTGAAAATGATCCAAGACTGATCGCGGCCATCTGCCAACGACCAACTTCCAACTCCCAACTCGCACCCATGATCACTGTCACCAAAACCGTCAAGTTCGACGCTGCGCACGTTCTGACCAATCATCAGGGCCTGTGCAAGAACCTTCACGGACACACCTACCGGGTCGACATCTCGGTGGCGCAGGCCGATGGCGACACCAAGGACATGGTCATCGACTTCAAGGACCTGAAGCATATCGCGACCGAGACGATCTGCGACCGCTTCGACCACGCTTTCATCTACAACACCGAGTCCGCCGGCGAGCGCGAAATCGCCGCGGTCGTCGAGAAAAACGGCATGCGCACGGCGGCGATTCCGTTTCGTTCCACGGCCGAGAACCTCGCGAAGCTGTTCTTCAGCGAGCTCGTCGCGAAGGTGCCGGAGCTCGCGGCCGTGAAGGTCTGGGAGACTGCGGACAGCTGCGCGGAGTACCGGCCATGAGAATCACGGGCGGAGAGCTGCGGGGAAGGAACCTGAAGGTTCCGAAGTCGGACGAGATCCGTCCGACGCAGGACCGCGTCCGCGAGGCGATTTTCAACATCATCCGCTGCGAACTCGCCGGGGCGTCGTTCCTCGATCTCTTCGCGGGTTCGGGAGCCGTCGGCATCGAGGCCCTTTCGCAGGGCGCGGCGCGCGCGACCTTCGTCGAGCAGAGCCGGAAGCATGCCGCCGTCCTCAACGAAAATCTAGCCTCCCTCATAACTTCCCACCCTTCCACCCTTCCACCCTTCCAACCGCCGTCGGTGGTGGTCGCCGATGTCTATCGCTGGATCGCGAGTTACGTCGGGGAGCCGTTCGACATCGTCTTCGCGGATCCGCCGTACGCGCTCGGCGAGGAGAAGGGCTATGCGAGCGTCCTGAAGACGCTCTCCGAGCGCAATGTCGTGAAGGTCGATGGCCTGTTCATCGCCGAGATGACGGCGGTGCAGAAGGCGGAGGAGACGCCGGGCTGGGAGCTGCTGCGCGACCGCGCGTACGGCAAGACGCG
>CAZYQF010000119.1:0-2867 GCA_964650165.1 uncultured Lentisphaeraceae bacterium | reverse complement strand
CAATCGCTCGTTTTCCCGAGTGATTACGCCTTCTTTCCGCCGCGGAAGAGGGCGCTTAGGGATGATTTGCGGCGAAACGGGCGAACTGCCGGGATTGAAGGGACATGTGATGGCCAAGAAAGTCAAGGAAGAACGGCTCGAGGATATTCTTTTTTCATGCCGCAACCATTTGCGCGGCAAGGCCGACATGAGCGACAAGCGCGACGTCCTGCTGACGCTCGTCTTTCTCAAGTTCATGAGCGACCGGTTCGAGGAGCAGCAGGACAAGATCCGGGCGAAATATTCCGACCCGAAACTCGCGGCAATTCACCTCGCCAAGACCGCCGCGTACAATCAGGACGGCGTCATCTTCATGCCGGAGGAATGCCGGTGGCGCTATCTCGTGGACAAGGTGGAGCCGAAGAAGAAGGCGCTCGCGCTCGACAACGCGACCTCGGTCCTCGACCGGCAGGAGGAGAAGCTCAGGAACGCCTTGCCGCTCGGATTGTTCGTCGCGTGCGATTTCGAGGCGAACGTCCTCAAGAGCGTGATGGAGGAGCTCGACAAGATCGACGCGAAGCGGTTCGGCGAGAAGGACATGATCGGCCGCGTCTACGAGTACTACCTGCAGGCGTTTTCGATCAACGCGGACAAGGAGGAGGGCGAGTTCTACACGCCCCATTCGCTGGTGGAGCTGATCGCGACGATGATCGAGCCCTACGACGGCAAGCTCTACGACCCCTGCTGCGGATCGGGCGGCATGTTCATCCAGTGCGCGAAGCTCGTCGAGGCCCACGGCGGCAACACGAAGTCCATCAACGTCTACGGGCAGGAAAGCGAACCGTCGACGTATCGCCTGGCGAAGATGAACCTGGCCGTCCGCGGCATTTCGTACCATCTCGGGACCCGGCCCGCGTCGTCCTTCACGAACGACCAGCATCCCGACCTGAAGGTCGACTACGTCATGACGAATCCGCCGTTCAATCTCAAGAAATGGCGCGCGCCGGACGAGCTGCTCGATGACGTCCGCTGGAAAGGGTACGCGGTCCCGCCGGAATCCAACGCGAACTACGCCTGGATCCTCCACATTCTCAACAAGCTGAACGAAACGGACGGCGTCGCCGGGTTCCTGCTCGCGAACGGCGCGCTCGACGACGGCGATACGCTCGCGATCCGCCGTCAGCTCATCGAGAACGACAAGGTCGAGGCGATCATCGTTCTCCCGCGCGAGATGTTCTATTCGACCGACATCTCGGTCACGCTCTGGATTCTCAACCAGAACAAGCGCGGGGGCGCGTATCACGAACGGATGCTGCGCAACCGCGCGGACGAGATCCTGTTCATGGATCTGCGCACCTGGAACGGGACCGTGTACGAGAAGAACTACGTGAAGCTCTCCTCGGAGCAGATCGCCGCGGCGACGAAGATCTACCACGACTGGCAGACGAAGGAGATCGGGGCGAAGCCCGAGCTCTATTATTCGGCGAAGAAGGGCGACATCGCCGCGAAGAACTATTCGCTCGTCCCCTCGCGTTACATCGAATTCGTCGACCGCGATACGGAGCTCGATTACAAGGCCGCGCTCAAGACGATCGGCGCGCAGAGCACGGAACTTGTCGAGCGGCAGGTCGAGAACGGCCTCACGCTCGTCAAGGCGCTCAAGAAACTGGGTTGCTGAACGGGACGACGCAAGATGGAAGAGACAACCGTCCACGGATACAGGGAATGGATCGCCGGAATCGCCCGGCGGTACAAACAGAGCCAGATCAAGGCGGCGACGGCGGTGAACGTCGAGATGCTGAAGTTCTACTGGTCGCTGGGCGCGGACATCGTCCGTCTCGAAAAGGATCAGCCCTGGGGATCCAAGTTCATGAACCGCCTCTGCGCCGATCTGAAGGCCTGGATGCCCGAAGCAAAGTGCTTCTCCGTGCGGAACCTTCAGTACATGCGCCTCTTTGTCGGGCTGTACGGGGCTCGGGAAATCGCGCAACAACCTGTTGCGCAATTGAAGGGCGCGGAATTCGCGCAACAACTTGTTGCGCAAACGGGACTCGTGGCGTCGCGCCTGGCGGATCCGAGTCGGTTCGAGCGGGACTTCCCCAATGTTTCGCGCCTTCTCTTTGCCGTTCCGTGGGGCCACCATATCCACATCATGGACAAGTTCAAGGACGATCCGCGGACGGCCCTGTTCTATGTCCGAAAGACGGTTGAGAACGGGTGGAGCCGGGCCATGCTGGGGAACATCGTCGCCTCGAATCTCCATCTGCGCCAGGGCGCGGCGGAGACGAACTTTGACAGTGCGTTGACCGATCCGGACAGCGATCTCGCGAAGGAGCTGCTCAAGGATCCCTACGACTTCAGTTTCATCGCGATGGACGACAAGTATCGCGAAGAGGAGCTCAAGACCGAACTGATCAAGAATATCGAACAGTTCCTGCAGGAACTCGGCAAGGGCTTCTCCTATCTCGGGCGGGAATACAAGCTGCAGGTCGGCGAAACGCAGCGTCCGGCCGACATGCTGTTCTACAATGTCCTTGAGCGGCGCTACTATGTCATCGAGGTGAAAGTCCGGAAGTTCGAACCGGCCGATGTCGGCCAGATCGGCACGTACATGGTTGCGGTCAACCATCAGCTGAAGCAGCCGGGAGACCGGCAGACCGTCGGGCTGATCATCTGCCGCGAGAAGGACCGCGTCACGGCGCAGTACGCGCTGGAGTCGTCGTCGATGCCGATCGGCGTTTCCGACTACGTGCTGGAACGCTTCATCCCGGCCGACTTCAAGTCGCAGATGCCGACCATCGAAGACGTCGAGGGTGAATTGACGCGGCGAATGGAAATCGCCGACCAGGCCAAAGTCAGAGGAGCGCGGAAATGAGCGTTGAATGGCA
>CAZYQF010000118.1:0-2960 GCA_964650165.1 uncultured Lentisphaeraceae bacterium | reverse complement strand
AAAAAAAGAAGAAATTTATCATAATATCGTCCCAAAAGGGGATGATATTATGATATAATCACAATTTACATGGAAAAAGTGAATACAGCGATGGAAAAAGCTTCGGTTTTGACCGAGGCTTTGCCCTATATTCAGGATTTTCGGGGCTCGGTCGTGCTCGTCAAGCTGGGCGGTTCTGTCATGGAAGTCGAGGAAAACCTCGAGTCGCTGATGGACGACATCGCCTTCATGCGCGCGGTCGACATGAAGGTTGTGATCGTGCATGGCGGCGGCAAGGCGATTTCCAAGGCCCTCAAGGATTCGGGCCATGAGCCGAAGTTCGTCGAGGGTCAGCGCGTGACGGATGAGGAGACGATGGAGATCGTCCGCCGCACGCTCAACAACAAGGTTAATCCCGATCTCGTCCGCCGGCTCCAGCGGCGCGGCGCCAACGCGCGTCCGCTCCACGGCAACTGGATCTTTTCGGCCAACAAGATCGTCGATCCGGACCGCGGTTATGTCGGCGAGGTGTGCAAGGTCGACACCCGCGCCATCGGCGAGATGCTCGACGCGGGAATCATTCCCGTCGTGACGCCGCTCGGAACCGGCGCACTGGACGGCCACCTGTACAACATCAACGCCGACTTTGCGGCGGCTGCTCTCGCGAAGGAGCTGAAGGTCCGCAAGTTCGCGCTCGTATCCGACGTCCCCGGGCTCCTGAAGGATCCGGCGGACCCGACTACCCTTTTGTCCACCCTGCACCTCGGCTCGGTCGAGAAACTCAAGGCGGGGGGAGTCATCTCGGGAGGCATGCTCCCGAAAATCGAAAGCTGCGAAGATGCGATCAGGGCGGGCGTTAAGAAGGTCCACCTCGTAGACGGACGCATGGCGCATTCGCTGCTGCTGGAAATATTCACGCGTGAAGGCGTGGGAACGGAGATAACACAATGAGCACCAAGAACCAGGATATTCTCGATCTCTACAAGGCCAAGGTCATGCCGACCTTCGCCCCGTCCATCGTCCTCTCGAGCGGCAAGGGCGTGACCGTCCGCGACGTGGAGAACCGCCCGTTCTACGATTTCACCAGCGGCATCGGCGTCCAGAATGTCGGCTACGGCAACGCGAAGGTCGTTCAGGCCATCCAGGACCAGGCTGCAACCATGACTCATTGCTCGAATCTCTTCGTCAACGTCCCCCAGGTCAATCTCGCGACGAAGCTCGTCGAGCTCTCGGGTCTCGGCGGCAAGGTCTTCTTCTGCAATTCGGGCGGGGAGGCGAACGAGGCGGCCGTCAAGCTCGCCCGCAAGTGGGGCGCCGCGAACGGCGGACGCTACGAGGTCATCACCTTCCGCCAGGGCTTCCACGGGCGCACGCTCGCGATGGTGGCTGCGACGGCCCAGGCTTGGTGCCAGGAAGGCTACGATCCGCTTCCCGTCGGCTTTGCGTACGCCGACTACAACGACCTCGAGTCCGTCAAGGCCGCGATCACCGACAAGACCGTCGCGATCATGCTCGAGGCGGTCCAGGGCGAAGGCGGCGTGACGCCGGCGACAGAGGAGTTCATGAAGGGCGTCCGCGCGCTCTGCGACGAGAAGAACCTCCTGATGATCTGCGACGAGGTCCAGTCCGGAATGGGCCGCACCGGCACGTGGTTCGCGTGGCAGGGCTATGACGTCAAGCCCGACCTCTTCACGCTTGCCAAGGCGCTCGGCGGCGGACTCCCGATGGGCGCGCTCGTCTCGAACGCGAAGCTGGCGGATGTCTTCACGCGCTCTTCGCACGCGTCCACCTTCGGCGGCAACCCCGTCGCCGCCGCGGCCGCGCTGGCGGTCATCCAGGTCATCGAGGAGGAAGGTCTTCTCGAGAAGGCGACGCAGATGGGCGAGCTTCTCAAGGCCGCGCTCCAGCAGTTCGTCGACCAGTACGACAAGCTTCTCGAGGTCCGCGGAAAGGGCCTCATGCTCGGGCTCGTCGTCGACGGCGACGCGAAGCCGATCGTGGAGGCGCTCGAGGCCCAGGGCATCCTCGCGCTGACTGCCGGCCCCAATGTCGTCCGCATGCTTCCCCCGCTTGTCCTCAAGGAGAGCGACCTCGAGGAGGCCGTGGACATGATTTCCGACGCGCTCGACTGCGCCTTCGGCGAATAAGAGCTTGGCGGTTGGCAAATTGGACGGTAGGACGGTTTGGAGAACAGAGAAAATGCCGGTTGAAAGCAACGAGTACCGCGAACAGCGCCTTCAGAGCATGAACGCCCTGAAGGAAATGGGCTACGAGCCCTATGGGTGCAAGTACGATCACGAGGATCTTGCGGCCGTCCGCGCGGGATTCGAGGAGGGCAAGTCCGTCCGCGTTGCGGGCCGCCTTCTCATGATCCGCCGCATGGGCAAGATGAACTTCTGCACCATGAACGACGGCACGGACAAATTTCAGCTCATCTTCAAGCGCGACGAGCTTTCCGAAACAGCGTTCACGGCGTTCAAGCAGCTGAATCTCGGCGACATCATCGGCGCCGAAGGCGCGCTCTTCACCACCCAGAAGGGAGAGAAGTCTCTCGTGGTCAAGGAGTGGACGATGCTGGCGAAGGCCCTCGAGCAGCCGCCGGAGAAGTTTCACGGCCTCGCGGATCAGGAGGAATGCTATCGCCGACGCTACGTCGACCTGATGACGAACGACGAGTCCCGCAACCGCTTCTACACCCGTTCGCGGCTCATCATGGAGATCCGCAAGTACCTGTGGTCGAAGGGCTTCACCGAAGTCGAGACCCCGATTCTCCAGGATCAGGCCGGCGGAGCAGCGGCGAAGCCGTTCTTCTCGCATTACAACGCCCTCGACAAGGACTGCGTGATGCGCATCGCGCCGGAGCTCTACCTGAAGCGGCTTCTCGTGGGCGGCATGAACAAGGTGTTCGAGCTCGGCAAGGACTTCCGCAACGAGGGCATCGACCGCACCCACAACCCCGAGTTCACGGTGTGCGAGATCTA
>CAZYQF010000117.1:0-3023 GCA_964650165.1 uncultured Lentisphaeraceae bacterium | reverse complement strand
CGTCTCGTCATCTCTACCTCTGCGTCGTAACAAATGGTAGAATAGGCGCGTGAAGTTCGTTTTTTTCGCTCTCGCGCTGCTCGTCTCGTCGACGTGCGCCGCCCTGGAGGTCGCGGATATCGCCTCTATGGACCGCACGTCGGCCATGGCGCATGAGCGCGGCTGCATCACCGGCGTCGTCTCGCTCGTCTACCATTGGCAGGACGACTCGGCGATCGTCGTGTCCGCCGCGGACCCCAACGGTCCGGCGATCTACGTCTGCGGAAACCTGCCGGAGCGGACGCTCGTCAAGCCGACGTACGAGAACTGTGACGGGCTTCACGATGGCGACATCCTGGAAATCACCGGATGCGTCACTCCGCTCATGCTCCAGCCGGGCTTCGAGCCCGCAAAGTTCCGCAAGATCGGCTCGATGGTGCTGCCGATTCCAACGAAGCGCCGGGTGGCAGACCTCAAGACGGGGCTTCTGGACAACCGGCGCAGCCGCATCGAAGGCGTCTGCCGCAGCGTCAGCAGCCTGGTCTATGAAAACCATAAGATCTGGGCCCTCTCGCTGGCGACCGAGGACGGTCCGATCACCGCGATGGTCCGCGGCATGTTCGAACCCAAAGAGTCGCTCCGAGACGCATTGATCGAGGTCTCGGGCGTCGCCGTCGGCGTGTTCAACGAGCGCTCGGAGATGATTGACGCCATGTTCTTGTCTTTCGGGGGCTGGGCGGTGCGGACTGTCGTTTCCGCTCCGTCGGATCCCTTCGCGGTTCCGGAGGTGGTTCAGGCGGGCATCTCGACCTGGACGCCCGGACGAGGCGACCTGCACGCCCGCAAGGTCTCGGGAATCGTCACGTATGCCGATCCGACCGGCCGGTGGTTCGTGCTGCAGACGCCCGTTGCCGCCGTGACGGTCCGTCCCGGGATCCCGTTCCGCCCCGATCTCGGTCTGCACGTCGAGGCAGCCGGATTTCCCGTGCTCATCGACAACTGCGGCGAGCTCGAATACGCGATGTGCCGGATTTCGGACGAGTCGCCCGAGATGATTCCCCCGGTCAGCATCCGTTCGGTCGAGGCCAAGTGCCACAATCAGCTGGTTCGGATCCGCGGACGGCTTGTCGGCGGCGTCGACTTCACCGACGGGCGCACGCGCTTCGCGATGCTCTTTGACGGGCGCCGCGTCGAGGTGGAGCTCGCGTCGGAGCTGCCGCGGTCGCTCGCCGGACGCTTTGCATACGGTCCGGTGCTCGAAGTCACGGGCGTCATGAAGGTGGAGCTTGAGTCATTCTCCTCTCGGGGTCAGTTTCTTTCCCCCGTCGGGGCGCGGATACTGCTCCGGGAGCCCTCGGACGTGCGCATCCTCCCGGACGCCGCCTATCGCAACCGCCGCGCGGTCCGGCTCGTGATGCTGGCCGGACTCTGCTCGCTCGTCCCGCTCCTCGCCGTTCTGGTCTTCGTGATGGTCCGCCAGTCGCGCCAGAAGGCGCTGGCCGCGGCGGTAGGGGCGGACCGCAGGCGCATGGCGGCCGAGCTCCATGACGGCATCGCCCAGCATCTCGCCGGCGCGCGCATGCTGCTCTACTCGCTGAAACGCGACGCGGAGAATCTTCCGGAGTCGTCGCGCGGCGCGCTCGCGATGGCGGAAGAGGTCATCGAGAAGGCGAAGATCGAAGTCCGCGACGCGATTCTCGACCTTCAGAGCGACGATCTGATGACCAAGGACACGGAGACGCTTCTCAAGGAACTGGCGCTGAAGCGCGGCTCGGTCGGCGGCGTCCGCGTCCGAATCAGGCTTCGCGGCATGGACGTGCCGCTGGGCACGTCCGAGAAGCGCGACCTTCTCGTGATCGTCCAGGAGGCGATCTCGAATGCGATCCGGCACGGCAAGGCGACGAACATCCTGGTGGTCTCCGACCCGATCATTCCGGGGGGATTCGCCCTCGGGGTTCTGAACGACGGCACCGCGTTCGACGCGGATACCGCGCTCGGGCCCGAAACCGGTCATTTCGGGCTCTCCAGCATGCGCGAGCGCGCGCTCCGGAGCGGATTCGTCCTGACGTTTGGCGAAAGGTCCGGCTTCACCGAAGTGCGGATCGAAAGGAAGACAACATGAAGAAGATTTCGGTTGCGGTCATCGATGACCACGCGGTGGTCCGGATGGGACTCAAGTACGCGCTCTCGGTGTTCAAGGACCTCGAGTTTTCCGGAGAGTACGGAGACGGCGAGGGCGCGGCGGACTTCGTGAAGCGCCTTCAGCCCGACGTCACGCTGCTCGACATCCGCATGGCGAAGAAGGACGGCATCGAGGCCCTCGGCGAGATTCTCGCCGCCGTGCCCGAGGCGAAGGTCATCATGCTGACGACGAGCATGACCGAGGAGGACGTCTTCCGCTCGCTCGAGTCCGGCGCCGAGGGATACGTGCTCAAGGACCGCGATCCGCAGTGCATCGTGGACGCGATCCGCACGGTCGCCGAGGGCGGCAAGTACGTGCCCGAGGAAGTCCGTGCGATCTACGAGGCACGGCGCCTCGCGCCGGGTCTCACACCCCGCGAGCACGAGGCCCTGAAGCTGCTCGCGAAGGGCAAGTCCAACCGCGAGATCGCCGCGGACCTCGGCGTCAGCGAGGACGGCGCGAAGATCCACCTCAAGCATGTCTTCTCCAAGCTCGACGCGAAGGACCGCATCGAGGCTGTCGCGATCGCGATCCGCCGCGGCCTCGTGAAGGCCTGATCGGCTGCGGTCTCCTCCGCAAGGAACGAAGTCGTGCGTCCCGTTCAGGGTCTCTTAGGGCCGATTCGGGTCGAACCTTCCAACCCAAACACCCTGCCACGGCGAAGCGAAGCGAAGACGGGTCAAACACCCGAATACCTTTTCTTCTCTTACTACACGAACGGGTAATGCGCTTTTTTCGCTCGTTTGATAAAATGAGCCTGTCAAATCAAGAAAGGTCTCGAGTCGATGAAGAAACAGTTTGTGGTGGTCGGGCTGGCGCTGGCGGGTGCGCTCGCGATGATGAATCTCTGCGGACAGGAAGC
>CAZYQF010000116.1:0-3076 GCA_964650165.1 uncultured Lentisphaeraceae bacterium | reverse complement strand
TGTATTCTACCACAATTACACCTCGACCTTGACCGCGGCAAGCGCCAATTCGTCGATGTCGGCCGGGGGCATTCCGCGATAGTTGATTTCGGCGGCGCCGAGACCCGACAACCATTGGCAAATCCTGTTCATCGCCGCGGCGTCGTTTCGGGTCATCGGCTTGTCCTGCACCTGATGCGGCCACGCCGCGGGCGCCAGCATGAGAAGCCTCCCTTCGGCACACGCGTCGAAATACCGCCCGCCCGGCTTCTGAAGCGGCGCGAAGCCCGTGTTCTGCAACGTGACGAGCTTCAAGCCCTCCTTGAGCGCTTCGCGCGCGATCTGCCGCTCGCCATCGCTGACGCACGGCGAAAGCAGGACATCGCCCCGCCGCGCCGCCTCGAGCAGATCGTCGCGACGTTTCTCGTAGTCGTCGGTCACGAGCTCGGCAATCGGCTCTCCCGCGTCGTCTCGCGCGATTTTGAGCCCACCGCCGGCCGTCGCGACCCGACGATAGCGAAACCACGCGCGCGAGACCTGGACCTGGTGCAGCCGTCGGGCCAAAAGGAAGCGATTGCCGATCGAAAAGAACCGGCCGACGGCTGGCGCCGCCGGGGCGTGACGGACGCCTGGCGCGGCGACCTGTCCGTCCGGCCCTTGAGGCGCGAGCCTCAAGTTCACCTTCAGCTCGGAAACGACCTTGAACAGCTCGGGGAAAAGCCGCTTGACCGCCAACCGCCGCGGGTTGTCGTGAAGGTAGTCAAACTCGGCCGAAAGCTGCCCCGCGCGAAAGACAATCTCGTCGACAAAGCCTTCGGCAAAAAGCCGCCCCTCGCCACCCAGCCGCGCGAAGATCGTCTCGCAGCCGGTCTTGAACCCGGCGATCGCATTGCCCAGCGGGCGCTTCAGCTCCCGTTTGACATGAAGGACCAGATGAAGGTGATCAGGCATGATTTCGCAATAGAGAGGGTCGATCTCGGGCGTAAACTCCCCGATCTTCTTGAAGTGCGCGAAGATCGCCCGCCCGAGCTCGCTGAACTCGACCTTGGCCTCGATATCCTCGGGCGCCAGCTCCAAAGCCACGGTGGCGTCCATCGGCACCCAGCTGTCGGCGAGCTTGATCCGAAGCTCGCCGAGCGGCCGCGTCCTGCGGTCCAGCACGACGATGGTAATCACGTAAATCGCCGGGCGACAATAATTCCAACCCGGCAGGCGACGCCCCATGTGATGGATCGTCTCGCGCCTCATTCCTTCAGCTCGACGGAGAACGGGCCGTCGTTAAGAAGACGGACCTTCATGTCGGCGCCGAAGCGGCCGGTCAAGACGCGGCCCTCGCCGAGCGCCGCGCGAAGCTGCGCGACAAAGCGCTCGTAAAGGGGGACGGCGAGCTCGGGTCGCGCGGCGGCGGAAAAGCCCGGACGGTTCCCGTGCTCGGTGTCGGCGTAAAGCGTGAACTGCGTGACGACGAGAACCGAGCCGCCGACGTCGACGACCGACCTGTTCGTCTTGCCGTTCTCGTCCTCGAAGATCCTCAGCTTCACGAGACGCCGGGCGAGACTGTCGGCCTTCGCCTCGGTGTCGTCATGGGTCACGCCGAGAAAGACGAGATACCCCTTACCGATTCCGGCGACCGTTTCGCCGCCGATCTCGACGCTCGCCTCGGCGACGCGCTGGACCCACGCCTTCATCAGCGTCCGACGGCGGACTTCACCGCCCGGGCCTTGCCCTCGATCGCGCGCTCGGTGTCGGCGAGCGTCTTCTTGACCTCCTCGTTGTCGGGCAGCAGATCGTGTGCCTTCTTGGCAGACTCAAGCGCCTTGTCGAGGCGGTTGGTCTTGCGGTAGACAATCGCGAGATTGTTCAAGACCGCCGGCTCGTTGGGACGCGCCTTGAGGCAGCGCTCAAGATAGAGCTCCGCCTCGCGGAGCTTCTCCTCCATCAGATAGGCCATGCCGGTGCCGAAATTGGCCTCGGGATCGTTCTCGTCCATGGCCAGCACCGTCGTGGCATAGCGCCGCGCCTCGATGAAGTCCGCACGCCGCAACGCGAGCCGGAGACCCTCATACGGCGTCAGCTGCATGAAGGTGCGCATCCGCTCGTACTCGAGAATGCCCATCATGTGCTTGACCGCGTCGTTGAGCGAGTCAAGGCGGTTGGCCAGCTGGTCGTCGGCACGCAGGCGTGCGAAACGGGAAAGCCGCCACGAGACTGCCGAAAGGGCCTGCTTCGTGGCCTGGGACACCGAGTCGATTCCGTCGGACTCCGAAACCCTGATGATTCGCTCGGAAAGCGCCTTCGCGGCGGCAATGCCGCGTTCGGCCTCCTTGTCGTCGATGCCCTTCTCGCGCGCAACCAATCCGGAGAGCCTCGGCAGCGGCCTGCGGGCGCGCTTCCAGAACTCGAACCCGAGCTGCACCGCGGCGTTGTCCATTCCGTTCGTCATCTCGCCCGCCCAGACGCGAAGCAGAATCGGCACGCCGGTGAAAACGTTGTCCTTGTCGGGCCCTTCCTCGAAATGGCGCGTGCTCATGTAGCGCTCCCAGTTCGACGATCCGCTCATCATGTTGAGCGCCTTGACGCCGGAACCGGCCTCGAGCGCAGCCAGCTCGATGCCCGCGTCAAGATGTCCGTCCGTGAAGAGGAACTTCGCGTCACCGCATTCGCGGATAGTCTCGCGCATCGCGTCGTTCACGATCGAGCGGATCTCCCTGTCGGCCGGACGCGGAATGCGAAGAACCGCCGGGACCACGCAGGCAATGACCACCGCCGGAACAAGCAAGTTCAGGAACACATTGCCGTGGTCGATCACGCCGAAGCCCGACTCCCCCTCGTCGTCGGCGTCGAACTCGTACCGGAGATGACTGGCGTTGGTGAAGATCGCACCCGCCAACGCCAGCGCCGTCACGGCCATAAAGGCAAAAACGGACATCAGCATGTCCGAATGAACTTGGGAGGAGCCGGCGGCGAAGTACCAGAAGCGCGGCATCGAGATGACGCCGCACTCCAGAAGCGCGACGAGCCCGCCGAAGAACACGACGATTCCCAGCTTGAACGGCATCGGCTCGGTGTCGTGGGAGACCCTCGGAAAAAGCAGCAG
>CAZYQF010000115.1:0-3149 GCA_964650165.1 uncultured Lentisphaeraceae bacterium | reverse complement strand
CCGACCGACTTGCGGTAGCGGGCGATGAGCTGGTTCGTGGAGGCGTCGTGGGAGCCGGAGGCTTCCTTGGCCGTGAGGTCGGACAGGACGCCCTTCGCGAGCACCTTGCCGAGCTGCACGCCCCACTGGTCGTAGCTGTAGACGTTCCAGATCACGCCCTGGACGAACACCTTGTGCTCGTAGAGCGCCACCAGCGCGCCGAGGGTCTCGGGTGTCAGCTTGTCGCAGAGGAGCGTATTCGTGGGCCGGTTGCCCTCGAAGGTCTTGAACGGGACCAAGTTCTCCGGGTCGCCCTCGGCGCGGCACGCGTCGGCGGTCTTGCCGAACGCGAGCGCCTCGGTCTGGGCGAAGAGGTTCGCCATCAGCTTGTCGTGGAGGTCGGCAATCGGGTTGTGCGTCTGGCAGCAGCCGATGAAGTCGCAGGGAATGAGGTGCGTGCCCTGGTGGATGAGCTGGTAGAACGAGTGCTGTCCGTTCGTGCCGGGCTCGCCCCACTCGATCGGACCGGTCACGTAGGAGACTTCCCCGCCGTCCTTCGTGACGCACTTGCCGTTGGACTCCATGTCCATCTGCTGCAGGTACGCCGGGAAGCGGGAGAGGTACTGGTCGTACGGAAGGACGCAATAGCTCTCGGCGCCGTAGCCGTTCGCATAGAGGATGCCGAGGAGCGCCAGCAGCACCGGCAGGTTGCGGTCGAACTTCGCGGTGCGGAAGTGATTGTCCATCTTGCAGTAGCCCTTGAGGAGCTTCGCGTAGTTGCGGCGGCCGATGGCGATCATCAGCGACAGGCCGATCGCGCTCGGAAGCGAGTAGCGTCCGCCGACCCAGTCCCAGAAGCCGAACATGTTCGCGGTGTCGATGCCGAACTCCGCGACTTCCTTCGCCGCCGTCGAGACCGCGACGAAGTGCTTCGCGACCGCCGCGGGGTCGCCGAGCTTCTCGACGAGCCACGCCTTGGCGGCCTCGGCGTTGGACATCGTCTCCTGCGTCGTGAAGGTCTTGGACGCGACGATGAAGAGCGTCTGGTCGGCCTTCACCTCGCGGAGAGTCTCCGCCATGTGCGTCGAGTCGACGTTCGAGACGAAGAGAAACTTGAGCGCGCGCTTGGAGTAGGGCGCGAGCGCGAGGTTCGCCATGACGGGGCCGAGGTCGGAGCCGCCGATGCCGATGTTGACGACGTACTTGATCTTCTTGCCGGTGAAGCCCTTCCAGCTGCCGTTGCGGACGAGGTCGGAGAAGTCGCCCATCTGCTGGAGGACCGCGCGCACGTCGGGCATCACGTCCTTGCCGTCGACGATCACTTTCGCCTCGGGGTCGCAGTTGCGGAGCGCCGTGTGAAGGACCGCACGGTCCTCGGTCACGTTGATCTTCTCGCCCGTGAACATCCGCTCGATCTCCTCGCGCAGGCCCGATTCGTCGGCCAGCTTGAAGAGACAGCGCATGACCTCGCGGTCGATGCGGTTCTTGGAGTAGTCGAGGAACCAGCCCGCCGCCTCGACGGAGAACTTGCGGGCGCGGTCGGAATCCTCCGCGAACAGCTCCTTGATCGTCTTCTTCTGAGACGCAACCATCGCGTCATCGAGATTCTGCCACTTGTTTTCGTTCATTTTTCAATATCTCCTTGAAATTGAAGTTCTATTATACCACAACGGGAGAAGCGGATTGCCGCTCCCGCCCCTGGAAGAAAAGCGCCGTCAGGGGAATCGCGACGAGCGCGAGCGCGAGCGCGGTCACGTAGGCCGGCGTCCAGGCGGAAGCCCCGCCCGAGGAAGATCCGCCGCGGAGGATGGCGTCGAAGAGGAGATTGGAGGCGAAGACGCCGAGACCGCCGGTGATGATGTTGACGAAGCCCTGCGCCTGGGCGCGGAGCTCCTTCGGGGCCGTTTCGTCCGCATACATCTGTCCGCCGACCACGATCGTTCCGAAGATGAGTCCGTGCACCAGGATCGCCGCGATGTCCAAGGCGGGCGCCGCGTGGACGGACGACACGGCGAAGGCGGCGTTGCGGAACGCGAGCGCGGAAAAACCGAGCGCCATCGCCCACTTGAAGCCGAACTTGCGGATCACCAGCGGCACGAGGAGGACGAACCCGATCTCGCCGACCTGCCCCAAGTTCATCGTCATCGTCAGGTAACGGAAACCCGACTCCGCGAGGTACTGCGCCCCGTAGACGTTGTACCATTGGAACGGAACCATCGCGAGGAGCAGGAGGAGCGTGAAGACGAGGAACTGCGGACGCTTCAAAAGGACGAGAGCCTTGAGCCCGAGCGCGTCGGCGACGGACATCGGCGCGCCCTTCGCGACCGGCGCGGTCGCGGGCAAGGCGAAGGCGAGGAGTCCGCCGGCCACGGCGACGCCGGCGCCCGCCGCGAAAATCCAGCGCGTGGTGTCGAATCCGTCGAGGCCGAATCCGTTCCGGGCGACGACGGCGAACAGCCCCGACGCCGCCCAGCCGACCGTCCCGAAGACGCGGATCCGCGGAAACGCCTCCCGCGGCGCGTTCGCCATCGCGATCGTCGCCGTGAGCGACCAGGTCGGCATGTAGAAGCACATCACGCCGAACGTCAGGAAGAACAGAAGCGCGGGACTCGTCACGAAGAACGCCGCCGCCAGGAACGCCGCGGTGACGAAATAGCAGATCGAGAGGACCCTCTCCGCGTTCAGGAAGCGGTCGGCGAACATGCCGACGATCGGAGAGGTGAAGGTTCCGAAGCCCATGACCATCCCGCACCAGAGCTTCCAGTCCGCGCCGCCCGGCAGCCGGTCCACGTACGGCAGCAGCGGGATGTACCACACCGGGAGCATCATGAACTCCAGGAGCATCATCAGCGAGAGGAGGACGGTCTTCTTCATTTCGCGGGAATCTCGAGTCCGAGCCGTTCGTAGGCGAGCGCAGCCGCGACACGCCCCTTCGGCGTGCGCTCGAGAAGCCCCTCCATGATCAGGAACGGCTCGTAGGCCTCCTCGATCGTGTCGGGTTCCTCGCCGACGGAAACGGCGATGGTGGAGAGCCCGACCGGACCTCCGCCGAACTTAAGGCAAATGGTCTCGAGGATCCGGCGGTCCATCTCGTCGAGCCCGTGCGGATCGATCTCGAGAAGTCCGAGCGAGCTCTTGGCGACGTCGCCCGTGATGAAGTTGTCCGCCTT
>CAZYQF010000114.1:0-3363 GCA_964650165.1 uncultured Lentisphaeraceae bacterium | reverse complement strand
GAGCCCGCCGCCTGGGAGGTTGCTGGCCGGAAACCTTTATTGCTATAATATCCGGCAATGAAGAAGAATCCTTTCGTTTTGTGCGTGACCAACACGGTTGCGGCCAATTTTACGGCCAATGTGCTGCTCGCCATCGGGGCGACGCCGGCGATGATGGAGGAACCGAGCGAGGCCGCGGACCTTGCCGCGCTCGCGGATGCCGTTCTCATCAACGTCGGGACGGTCACGCCCGAGCAGGCCGAGGTGATGCGCGCCGCGATTGCGAGCTGTCAGGCTCACGCGAAGCCGTGGGTTTTGGATCCGGTCGGAGCGCATCTTCTGGCCTACCGGCAGAAATTAACCGAAGAGTTTATCTCGCAAAAACCGAGCCTCATTCGCGGAAATCTCGATGAAATCCATTTTTTCCAGGGGACTGTCCCCGATCTCACGGGGTCTGTTCCGTTGTTGGCGACCGGCGAAGTCGATGAAATCTGGGGGACTGTCCCCAGTCCGAAAGAGCCGCTGAAGGTGTCCGGCGGCGTGCAGATGCTGCAGACGGTCACGGCCACGGGCTGCGCGCAGGGCGCGGTGTGCGCGGCCTGTCTCGGCGATGGACTGTCCCCGGTGGAGGCGGCTCTGAAGGCGAGCCGCCTGATGAAGCGTGCCGGAGAGATGGCGTACGCGAAGGCCAGGCTGCCGGGCTCGTTTCAGGTGGCGTTGGTGGACGCCTTGTACGAATTGACCCATGATTGACTATCGGCTCTACTTGGTCACGGACGATCCGTCGCGCTATCGCGGGGATTGGCTGGAGAACGTGGCCGCGGCGGTGGACAGCGGGGTGACCTGCGTCCAGTATCGGGACACCGAAAGCGACGCGACGGCGCTGTTCGGGCGGGTGCGGCGGCTGCAGGACCTGTTGCGCGCGCGGCGCATTCCGCTAATCGTCAACAACGGCGCGGAGCTTGCGGCGACGATTCGTGCGGACGGCGTCCATGTCGGGCAGGGGGATTTGCCGCCGCGGAAAGTCCGCGAAATCGTCGGGACGGCCTGTGAAATCGGCTATTCGATCACGGATCTCTCGCAAATCGATTCGCGCGCGGAGGAGATCGCGGCGAGCGACTGCCTGGGAATCGGACCGGTCTACGATGCGACCCGGACGAAATCGGACGCCGCGCGGGCGATGGGTCCGGACGGGCTTGCCGAAATCGTGGCCCGCGTGCCGGAGAAGGCGAACGTCGCCATCGGCGGCGTGACCCTCGAGACGGCGCCGGCGATCCTGGCGGCGGGCGCGAAGGGGCTCGCGGTCGTGAGCGCCTTTTCGCGGGCGGAGGATCCGGCTGCGGTGGCACGGTCGTTCCGGAGACTCTTCGGGTGAATAAATGGTAAAATGGGGGCCTGGCGGACAGTCCTGCCAGTTTACGGGGATTCGGACATGACACTTGCAGAAGAAATCGCGGAACTCAAGAAGAAGCGCAATGCCGTCATCCTGGCGCACAACTATCAGCGCGCGGAGGTGCAGGACGTCGCCGACTACACGGGCGACTCCCTCGAGCTCGCGCGCCGCGCGACGACGGTCGATGCGGACGTCATCGTGTTCTGCGGCGTGTACTTCATGGCCGAGACCGCGGCGATTTTGAATCCGGACAAGACGGTTCTGATTCCCGATCCGACCGCGGGCTGCCCGATGGCGGACATGATCACCGGCGAGCAGCTTCGTGCGCTCAAGGCGAAGCATCCCGGCGCCATTGCCGTCTGCTACGTCAACTCCACCGCCGAGGTCAAGGCCGAGTGCGACCTGTGCGTCACCAGCGGCAATGCCGAGAAGGTGATGGCGACGGTCCCTCGGGACCGCGAGGTCCTTTTCGTCCCCGATCGCCATCTCGGCGACCACATCGCCACTCGGGAAGGGCGCACCTACGTGCTGTGGCCGGGCTACTGTCCGACCCACGCCTGCCTGACCGCGAAGTCGATCGCCGACGCCCGCGCGGCCCATCCCGGCGCGCCGGTCATGGTCCATCCGGAGTGTCCGCGCGAGGTCCGCGACGCCGCTGACGAGCGTCTCTCGACCGGCGGCATGTGCCGTTTTGCCCGCGAGACCGCGGCGCAGACGATTTTGGTCGGCACCGAAGTCGGAATTCTCCACCGTCTGCGCCAGGAGAATCCCGAGAAGATCTTCATACCGGTTTCCGAGGCGCTCGTTTGCCCCAACATGAAGAAGACCACGCTCGAGAACCTGGCCGAGTGCCTGCGGGAGATGAAGCCGAAGGTGACGGTCGATCCCGCCGTCGCCATCCGCGCCCGCCGTGCGATCGAGGCGATGCTCGCGATCGGCTGAGGCGCGGGTCAGGATTCTTTCTTTCTGAACCTTCTGTAGAAGGCAACCAGCCACGCGGCGGTGGCCAGCAGGTAGGCGCCCGTGGAGATTCCGGCATGATTCAGCTTTGTCGCCTGGCCCAAGTTCACCTGGAACGACTGATGGAAGATGTCCAGCAGCAGGAGCATCGTGAGCGAACCGAACCACAGCATCCGGGAGAGCAAGGAATCCAGGGTTTTCTGGCGCTGCTCCGGCGCCAGCCAGTAGTCCTTGTTCGGGAGGTTGATTGCGCCGTCGGGGATTTTGGACAGGAGAAGCCCGAGGCCGAGAAACGTGACGGCCACGACCCCGACGGCGACGAGGTAGGCCGTCAGGAAGTTCGCCTTGACGCCCCAGGCGTCTGGCTGGCCCGAGGCGTTAAAGTGCTGTGCGACCACCTCGGGCAAGCGCGGATAATACCAGATAGCGTGCGCCACGCAGGTTGCACTGAGAAGTGAAAACACGGTGATTGCCGTCGTGCGACCGTTCATTTCTTCTGAATCCTCCCCTGAGCTCGGAAAACCACTGTCCGTAATGTAACATATTTTCTCTCCGATGTCATTTTGCATTTGTCTCGTTCCGGCACTTCCGGAGAACGCGGGAATGCCCGTTCTTGCGTGTCGGCGGCAGGCGACTGGGTTCAAAACGCGGCCGCAGCTTTCTTTTTTTGGATTTTGCCGTGGGCGAATCGTCAGATTTTTGATATAATGCGCACGTTTTTCATTCTTAACAGTACAGGAGTTAGATAATGGGCGAAGTAATCGGAGCAGGTGAACTTCACAAGGGCGTCAAGCTTTTGATTGATGGAGAACCTTGGGAAATCACGGAGTTTTCCTTCTCGAAGCCGGGCAAGGGCCAGGCGATCTACAACTGCAAGCTGCGCAACATGGTTACGGGCGGCGGGAGCACGAAGAGCTACCGTTCGGGCGACAAGTTCGAGAAGCCGGAACTCCTCCAGATGAGCGTCACCTATTCCTACGACGACGGCACGGCGTTCGTGTTCACGGACGAGAACTTCGAGGAGATCCGCG
>CAZYQF010000113.1:0-3384 GCA_964650165.1 uncultured Lentisphaeraceae bacterium | reverse complement strand
CTTTTTTTTCAGACGTTCAGGGCCCCTTCGTCCTTCTTCAGTCCGCCCTTGTCGAGTCCCATCGCCTTCAGTTCGACGTTCACGACGCCCCATGGTTCGACGTTGCGCCAGTTGCCGCGGGTGAAGTCCGGGACGGCCTCGGGGCGCGAACCGTTGCGGACGGAGGTCTCCGTGAGCTCGCACAGGCAGCTCGTCGCCGCCAGGTCATAGACGTCCATGTCGAGCGGGAGTCCGTTCTGCAGGCAGTACGCCCAGCGGAGGTCCATGATGAAGTCCATGCCGCCGTGTCCGCCGACCTTCTGCGCCATTTCGGAGACGTCACGCCACATCGGATGCATGTACTTCTCGCGGACGCCCTGCGCGCGCTTCTCGTTGAACCACTCGTGCGCCTGGCGGTCGAAGCACTTGTCCTCGAATGCGCACTGGAACGGAAAGTCGCGGACGATGCCGCGCGTGCCGGAGATAAGGTTGATCCGGGTGTACGGACGCGGCGAGCTCACGTCATGCTGGACCATGATCGACTTGCCTCTGACCGTCTTGATCAGGGTCGTGTTCATCTCGCCCATCGCGGCTGGCGGATCCTTCTTGCGCGGATCGTCGTCGCCGAGAAACTCCTTCTTGAACTTCTCGTAGTTCGAGTTGCCGGGTCCGCTCTCGAGCGAGACAAGGTAGTCGAATCGGTCGCCGCGGTTGATGCCCATCGTCTGGCAGATCGGCACGAGCCCGTGCGTCGGATACCGGTTGCCCATGTGGTCCATGTTTTCCTGATAGCGCCACGCGGCCTCGGAGTTGAACTTGCCCGAGGACGGGATGATTTCGCGGAGGTCGTGAATGTACGCTCCTTCGGCGTGGTTGATCTCTCCGAACATGCCCATCCGGGCCAGATTGAGCTCCAGAAGCTCGATCTCCCCGTAGACGCAGTTCTCGAGCTGCATGCAGGGAAGGCGCCACTTCTCGGACGCCTCCACGAGCTCCCAGCACTCGTCGACCGTCAGCGCCGAAGTCACCTCGACAAGCGGAATCTTGCCGCCGTTGAGGGCCCGGAGCGCCACCGGCTGGTGAAGCGCCCACGGCGTCGCGCAGTAGACGACGTCGCAGTCGCCGAAGTCGCAGAGGTCCTTGTAGGCCGACTCGCCGACATAGCCTTTGGGCACGACGGAATGCTTCTTGTCCGCGAGCCATTTCATGTTCTCGGCGACGCGGGACGGATCCTTGTCGCAGAGCGCGACGATGTCGATTCCGGGAATCATCGACACGCGGTGGACGGCGCCGGTGCCGCGTCCGCCGATGCCGACGAAGCCGACGCGGATGCGCTTCATCGGACGGAGCGCATAGTTCTGCATCGCGCCGCCGACGCCGAAGCCGAAGCCCGGACCCGTGCAGCCGGCCGCCATCGCAGCCGCCCCCATCCACAACGTGCCCTTGAGAAAATCACGACGGTTGCTCTTCATTTTCTTTCTCCTGATGTTGAATTATCCAAACAGCGGCGTCGGATAGACTCCGGCCTCCACCAACTTTCTGACTTCGCCCATGACGAAGGGCTTGTCTTCCCGATAGGTGACGCCGAACCAGCTTGACTCGGTGGGAAGAACCTTGCAGTCCGCCCGCCCTTCCTTGATGAGCTCGTCGACGACAAACGGGATGTACCATTCGCTTTTTTCACGGGTGCCGTGGACGGCGAGCCAGTCGGGGAAGCGCTTCTCGAGCGCGGCGAAAAGGTCTGCTGAAAAGCCCCAGCAGTTCATCGAAACGCGGGCGTCCAGCGGGACCTTCACGGGCGAATCCGGATTCTCGCGGTTCTCGGCTGTGTCGCCGGACCTGATGAGCTTCGTCATCTCGGTGACGCCGTTCAGCGTTCCGTCCGGGCCGACGCTGCAGATGCCGCGCGCCACGCTGCCGTTGTCGCTGAGCGTCAGGTCGAGCCGGTAGCCGACCATCGCAAAATGCATCTTTCCGCCGTCGGACGATGTCTCGGAGAGGAACTTTCCCAGGCGCGCAAAGGCGTCGCGTCCGTAAAAATCGTCCGCATTGATCACGGCAAACGGCTCCTTCACGACCGTGCGGGCGGCACGGGTGGCGTGCGCGGTCCCCCAGGGTTTCATCCGGTCTTTCGGAACGCGGTAGGGCGCGGGCAGGTCGTTGATGTCCTGAAAGCAGTAGTCGACCGGAACGTGTCCTTCATATTTCTTGCCGATTTCCGACCTGAACTTCTCCTCGAAGTCCTTGCGGATGACGAAAACCACCTTCCCGAAGCCGCCGCGGACCGCATCGAAGACCGAATAGTCGAGGATCGCCTCTCCGGAAGGCCCGACCGGATCCACTTGCTTGAGTCCGCCATATCTCGATCCCATTCCCGCCGCCAGCACAACCAACGTAGGTTTCATCCCGCTCTCTCCTTTTATAAAAAGTCATATTATACAAAATTCTCCCAGCCTCTGCCACCGAGTCGCAGAAGCTCATCCCTCGTCGGCCGACCGCACATTTGCCAGCAATCACCTGCGGACATTGCCGAACAGCCACGCGAGGTTGTCGTCCGTGGCGTAGGCTCGGGTCCAGCAGTCGTGTCCGACGCCCGGACACTCGATGTAGTCGTGCGCCTTGCCGACAGCCGTCAGCGCCTGGTCCATGCGGCGGGAATAGCCGACGTCCACGGCCGTGTCCGCGGTTCCGTGGACGAACCGGATGCCGAGAGACTTGTCGGAATAGCTCGAGGCGGTCGAATCGTCAACGCCGCCGCACAGGGGCATCATTCCGGCGAAGACGCCGGGCATGCGGGAGACGATGTCCCACGTGCCGAATCCTCCCATCGAAATTCCGGTCACCGTGATGCGGCTGGGGTCCACGTGCGGATTGCCGCGGAACTCCTCCAGCAAAGCCATCACCGCGGCCATCTCCTCGGACGGAGAATCGGGGCGGACCATCGTATTCGCGGACCAGTCCTGATTGACCCATTTCTTTCCGTTCGGACACTGCGGGGCGATCACGAAGGCGTCGCCGTGCTTCATCGCATACTTGCAGATCGGAACCACGCCATGTATCAGGGTGAGCGTATTGTCGTTTCCGCGCTCTCCCGCGCCGTGAAGGAAAAGGACGAGCGGATGACACGTGCCGGGCTCGAGCGTCGCCGGCTGGTGCAGCCGATAGCGGAGCGTGTATCCGTCCTTCACGAACTCTCGCTTCTCAGTCAGGTCTACGCCGCGCTTTGCGTCGATCTCCGCCAGAGGCGCGACCGGAACGTCCCGCGCCCGACTGAACTTCGCCGAACGGCAACCGGCGAAGCCGACGGCAACCGCCGCAGAAACCAGCACAACGGGAATGATCTCGCGTCTCATCGAATCTCCTTTCATTCGAACAGCCAGGTGGAAAGATAGCGCTCGCCCGTAT
>CAZYQF010000112.1:0-3459 GCA_964650165.1 uncultured Lentisphaeraceae bacterium | reverse complement strand
GCGTCCGACAGCCGCAGGGAGAGTCCGAGCTTCGTGCCGACTTCCGGCACCGCGCCGCGGATTTCGCTCCAGGGCATCCTGAGTTCGTAGACGGTGATGCCGCCGCTCGTCTTCACTACGATGTCGTAGTTCGACGAGTCCTTCGCGAGCTGTCCGGACTTGAGTCCGGCCGCATGGGCCGCCGGACGGTAGAGCGTGTACATGCCCGAACCGCCGCCCGGACTGCAGTCCGAGAGGAACCACTCCCCGGCCTGTGCGTCCGTGCCCGGCACGCGGTTGCCCGGATGGAGCGCGATCGTGATCGAGTCGCCGAGGGGCGTCTTCTCGTGCGCCGCGGTCTCGTGGACGTCGTCCTTCACCTTCGCCGCGAAATAGAGCGCGTCCTTGTCCCAGGAGAACGCCGCGACGCCGGACAGGTTGTTGCGCGTCCAGACATAGCCGCCGCGCTTTTCGGTGATCTGGTTCTCGCAGCAGAGCGGAATCGGATCCGAGAAGTCCCAGTCGGAGAGATTGCCGTCGATCTTGACCGGTTTCTTCGCCGCGTGCGCCTCGGCGGCATATTCGGTGTCCTCGTAGGCGCTGACGCGGATGTTGTCGTACTTCGCCCAGCCGCTCGTCTGCCCGTGCAGAAGCTGTCCGACCGGCGCCACGTTGCCGTCCGTCGCCTGCGGAACCGCGTCCAGCACCTTGCAGAGGAGCACCCAGCCCTCCGTGGAACCCGGCGCGGAGAAGCAGGACGGAATCGTGTAGTTGCGCTTGCCGCCGGGTCCGCTGACGGACGCGTTGGAGCCGCAGTACGTGTTCAAGGTCCACACCCACGCCGTGTAGAGGTACTTGATGCCGGGCGCGGGAAGCTTGAAGTTCTGTCCGGCCGAGGCGTAGCCCTTGTTGTCGCGCATCTCGAAGGCGAAGCCCTCGTAGCCGGGGGCGGATCCGTCGAGCGCCACTCGGCGCATGCTGCTGCTCCACCACCCTTCGGGCTTGTCGCCGCCGGCTTCCATGTTGCCGTTCTGGACGAGGTTGCCGAGAAGATCCGGATTGATCACGTTGACCGCGAACGCGCGCGCGAACTTCGCGTCACGGCCCTTGAAGCCGACCGCGACCTCGCCCGCGTCGACGCCGTTCTGAGTCGGTCCGAGATCGAAGTCGAAGAACGCCGACTCGCCCGGCTTCAGGCTGAACGCCTGCGGCTTCGCCTTGGCGGACCCGAGCTTCGCGGCGACCGCTCCCGTCGCGATCTCGCGAAACGGATTCGTCACCGTCACCTGCACTTTCGCTGTGCCGCCGGTGATGAAGCGGACGGACGGACGCGGGGTGAGCGGACCCTGTCCGGCGACCGAAAGCGACACCGCCGCGGCGAGCCGCGAATAGTCGAAGTCCTCGACGATGACCGGCATCGGGTTCGCGCCGACCGTCACCTTTCCGCCCGCGGCGGGAAGAACGGACTCGTTGCCACAGAAGTCCGTGAGCGTCACGCGCGTCACGTCCCCGACCGGAAGCTCGATTGTGCCCTCGTCCTTCTCGTTCGGGCCCATCACGAAGGCGAGGCCCTTGCCGTTTTTCTTTTCGAAGAGATAGACGATCGCGCCGGGCTCGAGATACGCGCAGCCGACCGGGCGCACGTCGCCGATCTTCGCCGCCAGCACCGCGAGCGTCGCGGCGACCGGACGCGGGGAGTGGGCGTCGAGCAGATAGGTCCAGTTGCCGCACGAATTCGCCTCGCCGCCGAAATACACGACCGCCTCGGCGCCGGCGATGAACTCGCCCGGCCACTGGCGCATCACGTACATCGACTGGGTGACGGAGTCGAGGAGCGCCTTCTTCGCCGGCATATTCCAGACGGAGTAGCCGCGCGCCGACTCGTTGTCCCAGATGCGCTGTCCGCCGCCCATGCGGAAGTCGTTCGCCGCCTCGGCGACCGCGCCGTGGTGCCCGTAGTGGACGGGAAGGACGTCCAGGTACTTCGCGATGCCCGCGCGCAGGACGTCGAGACGGAAGCTGCGCGGCCAGAGTCCGCCCGCCATCTGGATCTGGAGCGACGGATCGACCGCCTTCACGGCCTGGGTTCCGATCCTGCAGAACTCGACGTAGTCCTCGACCGGACGCTGCGTCTTGTTGCCCTGAATGATCTCGTTCAGCCACTCGAAGCCCCAGATGCGTCCCTTGTAGCGCTTCGCGAACGCCGTCGCCGCCTCGCGCCAGCCCTCCTTGTCGAACGGATACGGCTCGTAGCCCGGCGAGTGGACCCCCTCGGGAAGCGCCCACTCCGGTGCACCGATGATCATCACGTGCGGACTGATCCCGTGCCGGTTGAGGTTGTCGACGGTCTTGTCGAGCCCCTCGAACGTGAACATGCCGCGGGCGGGCTCGAGTCCGCTCCAGCCCGTGAAGAGGCGGCAGTACTTGAATCCGATGAGCTCCGCCGCGCGGGCGGCGTCCTCGTCGTAGACGTTCGTGCAGCCGAACGGCGCGCGCTTGCCGCCGAGCGCCTTAGACACGTCGGGAATCGTCGCGAAAAAGCAGCTCCTGGTGTCGCTTCCGATCGTCACCTCGCAGAGCACCGTGCCGCGGCGCTTCGGAGACGGGACGACGATCGTGCGGTCCTTGACCGGCAGCGTCGCCGAGTAAAAGACCTCGCCCTGGCTGTCCGTGAGCGCGACCTTCGCCTCGGCCGCCGCGACCGAGCCCTCGATCTTCACGACCGGGTTCTCGCCGTATTTGTAGAGTCCGCCCGCGGACTCGGCCCAGATCCGGAACGGCTTCGGCTCGGGAAGGATCGAAAAGCCCGCGCCGCGCGTCTGCCACGGGAAAGTCTTCCCGTCGCCGCCGACGAACTGCGCCATGAAGCCGATTTCGCAGTACGGCGCGCTCGCGGACTCGACTTTCCAGACGAGCTCGAACTCGTGCTCGCCCGTCGCGAGGTTCTTCTTGTCGAGGGGCCAGAAGCCGTGGATGAAGACATGGGTGCGGCTCTTGTTCACGACGCCGTCCGGATTGTCGATCCAGGGTCCGAGCGGAATCACCTTGAGCGTCGTGCTCGCGCCCCAGTTCTCGCTCGGGTCGAGATAGTACTTCACCTTCACGGTGACGCTCTCGCCCTTGCGGTAGAGCCGTCCCTTCTCGCCGCCGTCGCGAGAGAGGCGGATCCAGCTCTTCTTGTAGGTGCAATTTGCAGGCTTCGCCGACGCGGCTTCCTGCGCCTTCTCGGCGGCCGAGACCTGATAGCCGATCGCGCCGAGGTTGACGTCGAATTCCTTGAGCTTCTTGTTGAAGTCGCCGCCGGGGGCGACGAACAGCATCGGACGGAAGTCCTTGACGTCAGCACCCTTCTTCGCGGTGAAATTGAAGACGAGGGCCGTTCCGACGCCCTTCGGATTCTGGGCCGGACGCCACTCGTACATGCCGCCCCACTGTCCGCCGCCCTTGACATGATGCATGTGCACCGAGACGTTGCAGCCC
>CAZYQF010000111.1:0-3503 GCA_964650165.1 uncultured Lentisphaeraceae bacterium | reverse complement strand
CGCGGGCGAGATGCAGGATGCGTTCGCGGCTGACGGAGAGAAAGCCGGTCTCCGCTCCGGAGCAGAAGGCGCTCAAGGACAGGGACAGGATCACGGCGACAACGAGCAGGAAAACTGTCATCCGTCGTCCTCCTCCGTCCGCAGGACGGCCGCGTCAGTCGCGGCGATCAGCTTCTCGTCCGAGGTGATGCGCGGACGCTTCAGGACCTCGAAGCGGACCTGCGTGACGCGGCGTCCGCGGCGTTTCAGGACGGTCGCGCGGCAGCCGTCCGCCTCGATCTCCTGCCCGACGTGCGGAATCCGCTCCGCGTGCACGGTGACCCAGCCCGAGAGCCGGTCCACGTCTTCGGCCTCGAGGTTGATCTCGAGCTGACGGTTGACCTCGTCGATGCTCGCGTTGCCGTCGATCTCCCAGACGTTTTCGCCCGTCTGGACGATCGCGGGCTCGCCGCCGCCGCTGCGTCCGAACACACCGGGGCCGACGATCAGCTCGAGGACGTCGTCGAGCCCGATGAGGCCCGCGGTCCCGCCGTACTCGTCGAGAACGACCGCGAGGCGCCGTCCGCTCTTCGCAAAGGTCACGAGCAGGTCGTCGAGGGCGACGTTCTCCGGAACGAAGAGCGCGTCCTCGGTCTTTCCGGTTTCAGCTTCGATCATGCCCTCGATCGCATCGAGCGTACGGCGGTAGACCGGCAGGTAGCGGTGCCGGGCGCTCTTGAGCTGCGCGGCGCGGACGCCCGCCGGAAGGTCGAGGTCGTAACCGGCGATGTCCACGCGCGGCGTCATCTCGTCATTGGCGCAGAGCTCGGACAGCCGCAGCACGCCCTCGATCATGTCGACGTCCGACTTGAGCGTCTCGTCATGCTCCACCGCGGACTTCATCACGGACATCAGCTCCTCGTCCGAGAGCGCCCGCCGCTCGCGTTCCAATGCGGGCGCGAAGGCCCTCGAGGCGAAGCGGAGCAGATGGCTGAACGGCTTGAGAATCAGCCTCCAGAACTGCAGGAGTTTCGCGCAACCCGGGGCGAATTCCTCGGCGTAATTGAGCGCCACCCGCTTCGGCGTGATCTCCCCGAAGACCAGCAGGAGAACCGTCATCACCGGAATCGACAGCCAGCTGAAGCCCGGAACGTAGATCCGGAAGACATGGTAGCCGATGGTGGCGATCGAAAAGTTGACGAGATTGTTGCCGACAAGGAGCGTCGAAAAGAGCACCGGCTTGTCCGCGAGGCACGCCGCGATCAGCGCGTCCTGACGGGGGCTGCGCGCGCGAATCCGCTCGCGCTGGGCCCCCGTCAAAGAGAAAAGCACCGCCTCCGCCCCGGAAAAGAACGCCGAGAGCAGAAACAGTGCCGGCAATGCGATCAGCATCGCCATACCCGGTCCTTAGGCACCGAGCTGAAGGCGGCAGAAGCGCGCGACCGAAATCGGCGCGCCGATTTCCTTGGCGACGCCCGCGAGGTACTGCTCGACGGTCTTTTCGCCGTCCGCAACGTACTCCTGCTTGGTGACGCAGACCTGCGCGCAGTACTTGGCGGCCATGCCGGCCTTGATGCCGACGAGCGCCTGCTCCGGAGGCAGCTTGCCCTTCTGCTCCTTGAGCGCGTTGAGCTTGATCTCGAGCTCGGCGTCGATCTCGGCCTGAGGGACGTCCGCGGGATTCACGTACTTCGGCGCGTTCGCGGCGACCTGGAGGCAGAGCATGTGGGCGGCCTCGTCGAGCTTCGCGTCCTGCTTGTCGCAGGCGAGCTCCACGAGAACGCCGATCTTGCCGCCCATGTGGATGTAGCCGGAGAGGACTCCCGCGCCCTGGAGCGCATAGCGCTCGCTGCGGCGGATCTTGACGTTCTCGCCCGTCTTGGTCAGAAGCATCTTGTAGTCGTCGCTCAGCGTCTGCTCGATGTCCTTGCCCTCGAGCGCGACCTTCGCCGCGTTCGCGCAGAATTCCTTGTACGCGTCCGTGTTGGCGACGAAGTCGGTCTCGCAGTTGACCTCGGCCAGCGCCATGGTCTTCTTGTCCGCGGCTTCGGCGAGGGCGACGATGCCCTGCTTGGACTCCTTGTCTACGCGCTTGGCGGCGACGGCGAGGCCCTTCTCGCGAAGATACTTGACGGCTTCGTCCATGTTGCCGTCGGAGGCCGCGAGCGCTTCCTTGCACGAGCCCATGCCCGCAGAGGTCGCCTCGCGGAGCTGCTTGATCATGTCAATCGTAATCGTCATCTCGAAAATTCCTTTCTGTGATTCGTGTCTCAGGGATTCCGTCTCGCGTCCGCTTTCGGGCCGCGAGACGGGAACTCCCCGATTAGGCCTGCGGCTCGGCGGCGGCGGCCTCGGCGACGGCGGCCTCGGCCTCGACGACCTTGGCCTGGCGCTTGGCGGCGAGATCCGCCTTCGCCTTGGTCTCGGCGGCTTCCTTCGCCTTGCGGGCGGCGGCCTTCACGGACGCGGCGACACCGGTCTTCTTCGCAGGCGCGGCGGCCTTCTTCTCGCCGTCCTGCGGAACGGACTTCGCCTTGCGCTCGGCACGGGCGGCCTTCTCGGTCGCATCGCGCTGGGCGCGCTCGGCCTCGCGCTTGCGGCTGTCCTCGGCGGCCTTGGCGCCGTACTCGTCGTTCGCGCCCTTGATGATCTTCACGAGACCCTCGAGGATGATCTCGACGCCGCGGACGCTGTCGTCGTTGCCGGGAATGACGTATTCGATCGGCTCCGGGTCGGCGTTCGTGTCGACGATGGCGACGACGGGAATGTGAAGACGGGTCGCTTCCTTGATGGCGTTGGCCTCGCGGACGACGTCAACGACGACGAGCGCGCCCGGAAGCTCGGACATCTCGGCGACGCCGGTGAGGTTCTTCTCGAGCTTGTTGAGCTCGCGGCGGAGCATCGAGGCCTCCTGCTTGTGCTCGGAGAGCTCGCCGCCGTTGGCCTTCGCGGTCGCCTGGAGCTGACGCATGCGCTTGACGGAGGAACGGAGGGTCTTGGCGTTCGTGAGCGTGCCGCCGAGCCAGCGCTCGGTCATGTAGAACTGGTCGACGGACGCCGCGGCGTTCTTGACCATCTCGGAGACCTGCTTCTTGGTCGCGACGAAGAGTATCTTCTTGCCCGCGAAGACCGTGTTCTTGAGGAACTCGGCGGCCTCGTCGAGAAGCGCGACGGTCTGCGTCAGGTCGATGATGTGGATTCCGTTGCGCTTGTCGAAGATGTAGCCTTTCATCTTCGGATTCCAGCGCTTGGTCTGATGGCCGAAGTGAAGGCCGGCATCAAACAGATCCTTGAGCGTGATGCCCGTAAGGGCGGACGTAGGCATTTCCATTTTGTTTTCTCCTTATAATCCTAAGTTGATTAATCCGCTTTGACCGAGGATGGACGACCCCAGGTTCATTCGCTTCATCCCGCCCACTGTGGACAAGATGGGGGATAGTATACCAAAAACGGCACTGCCGGGGCAAGTGCCGTTTTTGATCGCTTTTACGCCGATTTCGCTCAGCGACCGACCGACTTGCGGT
>CAZYQF010000110.1:0-3504 GCA_964650165.1 uncultured Lentisphaeraceae bacterium | reverse complement strand
CGAGACCTTGGCGTAGTTCCAGCCGACGTTGACGCCGGGCGCAACGCCGTAGGGCTCGCCGGCGGTGTACTTCCCGTCGCCGTCGAGATCGTAGAACGCGACGAAGGTGTTGCGGCCGCGCTTGACGTGTCCGAGCGAGTTGTTGTCGGCCGCGCGCGCGTCCGCGTCGGAGAGGTAGTACGTGCTGCTGCTGCCGCCGGTGATCGGCTTCGAATACCAGTTGACGCGGATGTAGCTCGCATAGTTGTTGTAGATCGAGTACCACCCGGCGTCCGTATAGCCGCCCGAGATGTCGCCGACGATCAGCTCGTACTGCGGGACCTTGTTGAAGTCGATCGTCACGGCGCCGGTCTCGTAGTCGATTTCGCCGACCACCGTCTCGGTGATCTTGTCGATGATGTCGCCGCGGTTGACCTCGTTGATGCGCTTGCGGTCGATCAGGGTCTTCATCCAGATCGCCGTCTCTCCGTCCATGACGTAGTACTGGTTCAGCTCGGGGTTGACGAGCGCCCAGTTCGTGTCCTTGAACTCGAACGAGACGGAGTCGGATGCGACCGAGCCCGGCGAGAGGTGGATGAGCATTTCGCGGCGCGGGTTCATGCCGATGTACTTGATGCCGTTGACGGTATTGGAGTTCCCGTTCTGCGCGAGCGTCGTCGTGCCCGCGGCGCCCACGTTCCAGACCGCGTCGGGAATCGACTCGAGCTTGGGATCGCTCCACGCCTTCACGACGAGCGGGACGCCGGCGATGTTCTGGTCGCCGTCGTAGTTCGCGAAGAACTCGATCGTCGACACCGGGTACTCGTTCATCTGGACGGCGTCGATGCCGAGCGAGCCGAGCAGCGTCGGATCGGTTCCGGCCTGGAACTCGTCCTCGTTCGTCCAGCCGTCTCCGTCGGGATCGGCGACGCAGTCGTACTGGTAGGGGCTCACGAGGTCGCTCTTCGCGAGATACAGGCGTTCCCACCCGTCCTTGATCCTGTCGTGGTCCGTCACGACCTCGCCCACGTAAAGCTGATTCAGCCGGTAGAAGTAGTCGGAGACATACGGCTGGACGCTGTAGGGGTTCGTCGGGTCGAAGCGGAGGCCGAGGCTGAAGACCTCGGAGAGGAGATACTCGACGTAGTTCGACAGTCCGTCGCCGTCGGCGTCATCCGCGCCGCCCGTGATCGCGTAGATGTTCTGCCACCAGTCGGGAAGTCCGTCGCCGTCGCCGTCGGCGACGGATCTGTAGCTGTCGCTCACGGTGCCGTCAGGCTGCATGCCCTTCGAGAGGTCGCGGAGATAGGCCTCCCACGCCGGGATGCGGTGTCCGCCGTAGGTCACCATCGTATTCCAGTTGAGGGGCGTTTCCTCGGGGCTGTAATTCGCCACCGCAATCGCTTCCCACCAATCCGGAAGCCCGTCGGCGTCGCCGTCGGTTCCGGTCTGCTCCCAGGCGTCGGACGGACCCTGTCCGTCCCAGAGCGACGAACAGGTCTTGGCGAACGCGCCGCCCAGCGGCACGAGGTCGGAGGTGTTGACGAAGCGGCTGCGGATCTCGAACTCGTACTTGTTGAAGAGGTCCGTGTACTCTTCGGCGTAGCCCGCGTCCGCGAGCGTCGAGAGCTGGTACTCGTGGCGCCAGCGCTCGAGGTAGAAGACCTGGTGGTCATAGGGAACCGAGCCGTTCGGGAACGCAAACTTCTTCACGCCCTGCTGCGCGGCCGTCATGTACTTGCCGCCAAGGAGTTCGGAGTAGAGGAAGGAGTCCCAGCAGCTGCCGTCGAGCATCGGAAGATGCGCGACCGTGTTCTCGATCCAAGGAAGGACCCGATAGTCGTCGTAGACCGTGCTGTGGAGCCGTGTCGTCTCCCACCAGCCGATTCCGAGGCCGCCCCTCACCCTGCCGTCTGCTGTGCCCTTGAGCGCGAGACGGTTCGGATAAGAGTCGACGGAATCGATCTCGGGGGACGTGTAGGGATTTTCAGCCTGCTCGATGACCGCCGGAATGAAGCCCACCGGAGCCTTCGCGACGTCAGTCGCGGCAGCCGCACCCGGCAGGTTGCCGAAGGTGTAGTGCTGGATCAGCTCGGGCGGCAGATTCTCGTTGCCATCGTTGTCGTTGCGGGTCTTGCCGTCCAGCCAGGCGGTATAGACCTCGAGGCGGTTGGTCGCGCAGGTGTCGACCGAGAAGCGGCGGCGGTAATTGTCGCCGATTTCGGTGGCCGTGCGCGCGCCGTCCCAGACGCGGACCTCGTCGACATAGCCCTTGAAGAACTCGCGGACGTTGCCGAAGCTTTCCAGGCCGGGCAACAGCGGGTGGATCGGATAGAGTGAGACCACGTTCTGCTTCTGCGGCCGTGCGCCGATGAAGAACGCGCACGGAAGGCCGACGTAGCTCGTCGAGACGAACGTGTTCGTCGTCGACGGATCCTGGTTGATCTGCGTGACGCCGTTGGCCGGCTTGAGCGAAGTCTGGGCGAAGCCCACCATCTGGCCGTTGACGAAGAGCTTGAGCTCCTTGCCGTCATACGAAAGCGCGACATGCGACCATTCGCCGAGGCGGAGCGATTCGACGCTCGTCACGGTCTGGCAGCTGACCGGCGGGTTGAGGCCCGACTCGATCGAGTCCGTGTTGTCGAACATGCCGTACACGCGGCCGTCCTGGTGCAGTCCGATGCGGAAGTTGGAGCGGATCGCCCCGTTGTCCTTCGTGATCGCGTCGGCCGTGTAGAACGCCGAGCGGTCGATGATCGTCTGGGCGCGGCCGGTCTCCTCGGGCTGAACCCAGGTCTCGACCGTGAACTGCGTCAGCAGGTCCGCCGCGTCGGACGTGCGGTAGTGCGGCTTGCGGGACAGCGCGTACGAATTGACGCCGTCGAGATAGAGCGCCTGGCGGCGGGCCGGATCGGCCTGGTCGAGCGGATCGCTCGCCGAGCGGATCGTCTTCACGATCTCGCGTCCGTCCGGAACCCAGTCGTTGTCCGTGTCATAGCCCTCGTTCTCCTCGATGGAGTAGAGCCAGTCTTGGGTGTAGCCGACGACCGACGGCGCGGGGGGCGGCATCGGCGGACCGAACGGCAGCGCCGCGACCGCGCCCGCATTCCTGTAGTACTGGCTGACGAAACTCCGCGGGGAAGTCGTGTCGGTGAACCAGAACGGGGTCGGATCTGTGTGCGTGGCCGACGGCGAGGCCATGTTCGCGAGAATGCGTTCCTCGCCGTTGCGAAGGCCGTCGCCGTCGGGATCGGCCTCGGGAATCCCCGACGTCCAGGGATAGAGAACGGGATCGAGCGCCGCAGGACCCGTCACCGCCGTGTTGCGGGCGACCGTCGCGACGTCAAGAAACTCCAGCGCGTAGAGACGGCTGAAGTCGGGGCACAGCCATTCGTTCCAGAAGGCGTTGTAGAAGGCATTCGCGCCGTAGGCGGACGCGATGACGTCGTTCGCGCCGGGCGTCGCGGAACCGAGCAGCGGGTTGAGTCCGTGGTAGAGCTCGTAGAAGTCGTCCAGGCCGTCAGC
>CAZYQF010000109.1:2493-3585 GCA_964650165.1 uncultured Lentisphaeraceae bacterium | reverse complement strand
TGAGAAAAGACCCATGGAACCTGATCCGGGTAATTCCGGCGGAGGAAACAAATGAAAGTGATGGAAGAAACCATCTCCGGCGCGATCGTGCGGAGATTTTTCGAGAAACTGGAGAACAACCTTGCGATCGACGTCGCCATCGTCGGTGCGGGTCCGAGCGGACTCGTCGCGGCGCGCGATCTCGCGCGTGCCGGCTACAAGGTCTGCGTCTACGAGTCAAAGCTGGCTCCGGGCGGCGGCGTGTGGGGAGGCGGCATGCTCATGAACGAGGTCGCCGTCCAGAACGACGCCGCGGAGATTCTCCACGAGTTCGGCATCACCACCGTTTCCTACGATGCGGACTACCACACCGTCGACTCTGTCGAGCTCGCCTCGGGCCTGATCTTCGGCGCCCGCAAGGCCGGTGCGACGATCTTCAACACCGTTCGCGTCGAGGACATCGTCATGCACGACGGCGTCGTCTCGGGCGTCGTCATCAACTGGAACCCCGTTGCGCGCCTCGAGATGCACGTCGACCCGATCGTGGTCACTGCGCGGGCCGTCGTCGACGGCACCGGCCATCCGAGCGAGATCATCAACAAGGCCGTCCACAAGGCGGGCGTCAAGGTCGACTCCCCGACCGGCGGCATTCTCGGCGAGAAGCCGATGTGGATGGAGGACGGCGAGCGAACGACCGTGCTCAACACCAAGCGGCTCTATCCCGGACTCTACGCCTCGGGCATGGCCGCGAACAACGTCCAGGGCGGATTCCGCATGGGGCCGATCTTCGGCGGCATGCTCAAGAGCGGACGCAAGATTGCGGCGATCGTGGCGGAGGACCTGAAGGGGTGAACGACTTCGGACTTTACCTCGTCATGACCGACCCCAAGGTCGGCTACGCCGCCTGTGCGGAAGCCGCGGTGCGCGCGAACGTGCGCATCGTCCAGCTCCGCATGAAGGATGCCGGCCGTGACGAGTACGTCCGCACGGCGCGCGAAGTGCGCGCCGTCACCCGGGGAACGGACACGATCTTCATCGTCAACGACGACCCCGTCGTCGCGGTCGAGGCGGAGGCGGACGGCGTGCACGTCGGACAGGACGACCTGCCCGTCT
>CAZYQF010000109.1:0-2393 GCA_964650165.1 uncultured Lentisphaeraceae bacterium | reverse complement strand
TCGGCCCTGCGGCGTCTTCAGGAGGCGGCGCTTCGTAGCTGATCGAACTCTGATTCCATGAAACGAACGCTGATCCTGCTGGCAATTCTGACCGCGACAGCCGGCGTCCGTTCCGAGGACTCAGCCCCGGTGGCGGAGCTCCCCAAAGTCCGCGTCCTCGCGACGCGCCTCGAGACCTTTTCCGCCGCGCCGGACGCTGTGACGTGGAAAGCGCCCTCGTCCGCTTCCACCGTCCGCAGCCAGGGCGTCGCGGGCGGACTGAACGACCTCACAGTCAACGCGAGTTCCTTCGCCGAGGCCGGCGTCACGCTCAACGGCGCCGCACTGCGCAACGCCCACACCGAGCACTTCAACGCGGACGTCTTCATGCCCGATTCCTGGATCGGCTCGCGCAAGGTCCTCACGGGACTCGACCTCGCGCGGACTTCGGTCGGACATCCCGCCGGGTCCGTGGCCGTCTCCCTCGACCGTCCGCAAGGCCGCAGCGGAAAAGCGAGCTTCGGCGGCGGAACGCGCGGACTCCTCTTTCTCCGGGGCGACGACCTCGAGTCCTTTGCCGTCAATCCGTCCGTCGACGGCTGGGTCGGCGCGTTCTTCGACGTCGTCCGTGCCGACCGCATCGACGGCTATCGGGACAACTCCACCGACCGGATGTCCGCGGGCGGACGTCTCGGCGCCGCCGGGGACGACTGGCAGGCGGACCTTCTGGTATCCGGCTTCTGGCGCGATTTCGGCGTCCGCGGCGCCTATGGCACGAACGAGAAGTATCCCGCCTGGGAGAACGACGTCGGCGGCGAGGTCCTCGGCACCTACCGCTACGACGCCGGAGACGACCAGCCGCTCGAGCTGACCGTCCTGTGGCATCGCGAGCGCGACATCTACTGGCTCGACCGCGACAACCACTCCTTCTACGAGAACCGGCATGTCGCGGACCTCGTCTCGCTCCACGGCGCGGCGCGCCGGCACCTCGACGACCGGTTCTTCATCGACGTCCGCGACGACGTCCTCCTCGAGGCGATCAAGTCCGAATCGCTCGGCGACCATTCCCGCGTGCAGGGCTCGCTCGCGGCGATTCCGGGCGTCCGCCTCGGCGACTGGGAGCTGGCGGCCGGTCCGACGCTCGATCTCTTCAGCGACTATGGATCCCGGTTCAACGCCGCGGCCGGCGTCACCTGGCTCTACGGCGAAGGGCGGAAGCTCCAGCTCTCCTACCGCGAGGGCTGCCGCGCGCCGAGCTACACCGAGCTCAACTACAACTCGCCGTCTTCGCTCGGCACGCAGGGGCTCCCGATCCAGCGGACCGAGACCGTGGCGCTCGACTGGACCGTGGAAGGAGATGCGGACGACGCGAATGCGGGAATCGGCACCTGCCGGGCCGGACTCTTCTACGCGCGCGGCAAGAACGTCGTCGACTGGCTCAAGTCCTCGCCGGCCGGGCGCTGGACGGCCACCGACCTTGAGACCGTCGACGCCTTCGGCGCCTCGGCGGACGTCCCGTACAGGATCAACCGCGCGCTCACGCTCGTGACGAGCGGACTTCTGACCTCCAAGCGCACGGACGCCGACTACTACGCCTCGCGGTATGCGATGGACTATCCCGAAGCCGGACTCTCCGTGACCTTGAACTGCCGTATCACCGACGAGGTCCGCGCGTTCGTGCGCCAGGGCGTCGAGGCGTGGGAATCGAATCCGGTCCGCCGCGGCAGTTCTATTCGCAACGTCTCCGGCCTCGGCGCGAGCTATGCGCCGGGCTGGCTCGACGGCGTCACGCTGTCCCTCGGAATCGACGACCTCTATGGACAGGCTTTCGAGGTCTTCCCCGGACAGAAGGCCCCCGGCTTCACCGCCTACGCCTCCGTCACTTACCGCTGGTAAGATGCGGCGGTATGGTATAATTTCTAGTTATGAACGTGCTTCTCATCTGTCTCGGCGGTGCCTTGGGCTGCCTCTCCCGCTACGGCATCGCGGTCGCGTTCGGCGGGCTGAGCGGACTTCCATGGTCGACCTTGATCGTCAATGTCGCCGGGTCCCTCGCGCTCGGCGCGCTCGCGGGCGTGCTTCCGCAGGCCGGCGTCCACGCCGACGCCGTCCGGGCCTTCGCGGTCATCGGCTTCTGCGGCGGCTTCACGACGTTCTCGACCTTCTCCTACGAGACCTTCCGCCTGTTCGAGGACGGACGCTTCGCCCTCGCCGCGGCCTACGTCCTCGTCTCCGCCCTCGCCGGCTTCGCCGCCGTCGCCCTCGGCTGGACCCTGACGAAATCCGCGTAACCCCCCCTGGAGGTCTCCGTCATCATGGAAAAGAAGAATCCGGTCCACGCCATCCTGTTCGTCGCGCTCTTTCTCGCCTCGCTCACCCCGTGGGTGACGCCGCCCGTCGCGCTCTTCGCCGGC
>CAZYQF010000108.1:0-3736 GCA_964650165.1 uncultured Lentisphaeraceae bacterium | reverse complement strand
GCCCGAGCCACACAGGAGAGTTCGAACACAAAATTCAAACATGAAAAAAAGGCGCGCTTTCACATCCGAAAGCGCGCCTTTTGAGGACAAGACCGACCGGTTAGGGCAGGAGGGTCACGAGTCCGCAATCCGCAGAATCATCCTTGAGTCCGCCGCCCCAGGTCATCCGGGCTCCGGCATCGGTGCCGTCGGAATCGGTGAGGACGAGATTGCAGCCGAAGCTCGCGCCCTTCGCCGGAGCGAAACCCGGAATCTCAGACCACGGAATCGTCAGCCGGTACGTCGTGAGCGTGCCCTCGCGGCGAATGTCGATCTGGTAAACCGAGGAGTCCTTGCAGAGCTGCCCCGACTTCGCGCCCATCGCGTACTTCTTCGGACGATACACCGTCGTCGCGCCGGATCCGCCGCCAGGGCTCGCCTTCGAGACGTACCAGCGGAGCTGTTCGTTCTCCGGGCGTCCGTCGGGACCCATCCGCGGAAAGATTGCCAGCGCGATCGCATCGCCCTTCAGCGTCTCGAGTCCGTCTTCGGACACGGCCGCCTTTGCGTTCAGGACGTCATCCTCGACCTTCACGTCGAAAACGAGCGCCTGCTTGTCCCAGGTGAACGTCGCGACGCCCGCGAGGTTCCGTTCGGACCATTCGTAGCCGTCGTCCGCCCGAACCTGGTTCTCGCAGAGAAGCGGCACGCGCGTCGCGGCCTTCGCGTCGCCGGAGGCGAACGCGACGTAGTTGCAGCCCTTGTAGAGCGAGAGCTGGATGTTGTCGTAGAGGATGCGCGCGCCCTCCTTTCCCTCCGCGACGGGCGTCAGCGCTAGCGCATCCGCGTTCGGACGGACCGTCACGGTCTTCGAGACGTAGTTCCAGCCCTTGGTGCCCTTGCCCGGAATCGTGAAGACGTTGAGCATCATGTAGTTGCGGAGATGCTTGCCGGCGGCGTCATACTCGTCGAGATTGGAGCCGCCGCCCATGTCTTCGCCGCGCACCCAGGCCGAGTAGAGGTAGGTTCCGCCCGGAACCGGGAGCTTGGCCCGCGCCGTGAAGTGATTGTAGCCGCGCCCCTTTCCGGGAATCTCCAGGACCGTGTTCGCCCCGTCTCCGGGAATCGCGAACGTCGCCTGACGGCCTTCGCCCTTCCACGGCTTCATGTCTCCGTCAAAGGTTCCGTTCGGCGTGAGATTGCCGAGCGAAGCCGAGTCCGTCACGAAAAGGACACAGGGCTTGACGACCGCGTCGAGCCCGTCGGCCTTGATTGCAATTCCAATCCGGGTCGCGCCGGCGGCATTGCCCTTTGCCGCATAGGCGAGCTCGAAGGTCTTCGATGCGCCGGGCTCGAGCGTCACCGTCTCCGGCTTCGTCGCGCCCCACGCGGGGTTCTCGCCCGTAACCGTGAACGTGCGGCGGTCGGCATACGGATTCGACACCGTGACCGGCAGCGTGATCGACTCGACGTCAGCGACATGCTGCGGAAGAGCGGTCGGCGCCGGCGCGGTGCCGACGAAGAGCGCCGCATGAAGCTTGAGCCGGTCGAGGTCGCCGCCCGAGACGATCACCGGCATGTCGCCGGTCGCGACCTCGTTTCCTGCGACCGCCGTCTCGTTGCCCTGGAAATCGGTGACCGCGAGCGGGCCCTTCGCGGGCACCGCCACCTTCACGTTCTCCTGGCCGGGCGTCGAGAGGAAGAGAATCGACTTGCCGTCCTTCTCGAACAAATGGCACACCGTCTCGCCGACGTGGAACTTGCCGATCGGCTTCGCATACGCAAGCGTGTCCTGGACGACCGCAAGCGTCGCCGCGACGGGACGCGGCGAGGAGAAGTCGAGCATGTAGCTCCAGTTGCCGCACGCGTCGGCGCCGCCGCCGAAATAGGTGATGAACTCCGCGCCCGCGCTGAGCTCGTCGGGCCAGCGCGTCATCACGTGACGGCACTGGACGAGCGATTTCTCGAACGCCATGTCCGGCGGATAATTCCAGATCGAATAGCCCTTCGCCGTCTCGTTGTCCGCGACCTTCACGTTCGTGATCCCGCGCACCGCGAGGTCGTTCTGCGCCTCGCGGACGCCCTCGAAGGTCGAGTAGTGGACCGGCAGGACGTCAATGTACTTCGCGACGCCGGCGTTCAGGAGGTCGATGCGGTAGCTGTGCGGCCAGAGTCCGCCCGCAAGCTGGCAGACGAGCGACGGATCGTTCTTCTTCACGGCCTCGTAGGCCGTCCGGCAGATGTCGACGTATTCCTTCACCGGATCCTTGCAGGCCTTGCCCGGAACGATCTCGTTCATGAATTCGAATCCGTAGAGCTTGCCCTTGTAGCGCTTGGCGAGCGTGTCGAAGAGCTTGCCCCAGGCGCCGAGCTCGAACGGCGCCGGCTCGAATTCGCCCGTGCGGCCCATCTCGGGCGGAAGCGACCAGGCGGGCGGACCGTGGATCTGGAACCAGGGCTTGAGCCCGGCCGCGACGTTGTTCGCGACTTTGGCGTCGAGTCCCTCCAGGACGTACTGTCCGCGCATCGGTTCGATGCCGCTCCACGAGGTGAAGTGGCGGACCGTCGAGAAGCCGAGGTCGTAGGCGAGACCCGAGAGGTCACGGTCGCCGATGTTCGTCACGCCGAACGGCGTGAGGCGCCCGTCGATGCGCTGAAAACGCGGAATCCGTCCGAAATAGCAGAAGTCCTCGAAGTCGGCGCCGTCCTTCCCCTTTCCGGGCGCGCTCACGGTGAGCGAGAAGATGCCGCGCGCCTTGAGTTCGGGGAAGCTGATGACCTGAACGCGGCGCGCGGGATTGAGCGGCACGTCTTTCGTCAGGACGACGCGGTTGTTGACGTCCTTGACGACGGCCTTGCCGTCGGTCAGCCCGTGTGTTGCGCGGTCGCCCCAGAGCAGCGCCACGCATGGCGTCTCGTCGTAGAAGAACATGCCGCCGCGGGCGGTCGGATACATGCGGAAGACGTCGATCGTCGGCGAGACCGTGAGCGATCCGCCGCGGTAGTCCCACGGCCAGTCCTTGCCGTCCGGCTGCTTGAACTTGCAGAGGAAGAAGCAGGAGTTGTAGCGGTAGGCGGTGCCGAGCTCGAACTTGAACTCGACGACGTGGTCGCCGGGCTCGATGCGCTTCTCCTTGGTGAACATCGATCCGCCGTAGGAGACGTGAGTACGAGACTTGTTGATGACACCGTCGGGATTGTCGATCCAGGGCCCGAGCGGCGTGACCGAGAGCTTGGACTGCTTCGGCCCCCACGTCTCGGACGGATCGAGGTAATAACGGACCTTGAGGACGACCTCGTCGCCGACCTTCGCCGGCGCGGGCTGCTCGTCGATGCGGATGAAGCTTTTCTTGAAGAAGCAGTCCGCGGGCTTCGCCTCATACGGGGGCGGCGGCGGAATCTTGATGTCGATCCACTGCTCCTTGATCTTGCCCTTGTCGCTGCCGTTGGGAGAAAGGAAGATGCAGAACGCGTAGCGGTTGACCTCGTCCTCCTCCACTTTCGGATTGTAGTGGAAGGTGTAGGTCTTGCCGACCTCGGGCTTCTTGACCGGATTCGCCCACTGCTGGAAGCCGCCGTAGCCCATGAGGCGCATCCAGTGCAGGTGCGGCTGCAGCCAGACACCCTCCTTGAGCGGCGCACCCTCCTTGAGCGTGACCTTCACGTCAAAGCCCTTGTTCGCCGGATCCCGGTAATTCCATTCGTCCGGATACTCGAACGTCGCCCAGTCAGCTTCCTTGACCGCGCCGAAAAGTCC
>CAZYQF010000107.1:0-3766 GCA_964650165.1 uncultured Lentisphaeraceae bacterium | reverse complement strand
ATATCAATTTATCCGCACGTCTTTGTTTGATTTTCCGAATGCCAAATGCTACAATCAGGACATGAAGCGAAAGTCCTTCAGGGTTGTCGTGAATCTTGATATCCGCAATCTTGCCGCCCGCGAAATCGTCGTCGGCGTGCTCAAGTTCGCCTGGCATCATCCGCTCTGGGACGTCCAGCTCCGGGGCAATCATCCGTCCAACGACGGATTCAACCAAGACCCCGACTGGAAGCCGGACGGGATCATCATCGACGGCACGTGGGCCACGGACGACGGACGACGGCTGATCGCGTGCCCGACCATCCGGGGGGCGGTTTTCATCAGCGACAAGGCCCCCGGGAGATTCCGGAAGCCGCAGGCCACCGTCGTCACCGACGACCGCGCGCTCGCGACGATCGCCGCGCGGACCTTCATCCAGCGCGGAATCCGGAACTTCGCGTTCATCGGCGCGCGCCAGGGCGGACGCTGGTGCGAGCGCCGCAAGCGCCTCTTCCACGCCGCCGTCAAGGACGCGGGCTTCGCGGTGTCCGACTTCAGAATGACCGACATCCCCGGCGTCAGCTGGACGAAGGAGCGAAACGCCATGGCGGAGTGGCTGAACGGCCTTCCGAAGCCCTGCGGCGTCTGGGCGGCCAACGACCTGCGGGCGAAGCACGTCCTCGACCTCTGCCGTCAGATCGGCATCTGCGTGCCCGAGCAGCTTCAGGTTCTCGGCGTGGACAACGAGAACTACATCTGCGAACAGACGACGCCGCCGCTTTCGTCGATCGAGCCGAACTTCGACAACGGCGGCTACGCCGCGGCCGAGGTCCTGAACGAGATCCTCTCCGGGCGCAAGCCGAAAACGAAGGAAATCAAGGTACCGGTCGGCCGCCTCGTCGAACGCGTTTCAACCCTTGACCTCTCGGGAGCGGGAACGCGCGTCAGCCGGGCGCAGGAGTTCATCCGGCTCAACGCCACCCGCGGCATTTCAGTCGCCAGCGTCGTCAAGATCGTCGGCGGCTCAGGGCGCCTTCTTGAGAAAAACTTCAGCACGGTTGTCGGACATTCGGTCTGTCGCGAAATTCAAAACGTTCGCCTGCAGGAGGTGTGTCAGCGCCTCATGAACACGCAAGATCCGATCGTCGCCATCGCCGCCAGCTGCGCATTTCCAAACGCAAACTACCTGATGGCGCTGTTCAAGCGGAAGTTCGGCGTGTCGATGTCCGACTTCCGCCGCAAACATCTCACCTGAACTGCTGGAGCCAGGTTTCGGCAAGGAGGGGCCAGGCGTCAGTGGGGGCGCCGAGCCGGCGGACGCCGTAGCCGTGTCCGCCGTGTCCGCCCTTCGCGTAGATGTGCATCTCCGCGGAAACCTTCGCGCCCTTGAGCGCGGCATAGTATCCGAGCGAAGTCTCGACGCTGCAGAAGTCGTCCTCGCTCTGCACGATGAACGCCGGTGGCGTCGCCTCGTCGATCGGATAGTCCGCAAGGCGCACCTTCATGCCCTTGATGCCCGCCCAGACGTTCGTCGGATCCTTGCGCTCGATCAGATCCCAGGGGTAGATCGGCATCTGGAAGTCGGGACGGCAGGACTCCTTGTCGACGTCATCGATCGGCTCGTAGATCGGACGCTTCGAGTTCGTCGCGGTGCGGACCGTCAGGTTCGCACCCGCCGAGAAGCCCATGATGCCGACCTTGTCCGGGTCGACGTTGAATTTCTTCGCGTTCGCGCGGGCCCAGCGGATTGCGCGCTGCGCGTCCGCCAGCGCCCCATCGCGCTGGTCCGGCACGCGGTACTTGAGAATGAAAGCGGTGATGCCCTGGTTTTTCAGCCATTCTGCGATTTCTACGCCCTCGTGGTTCCACGCGAGGATGCCGTATCCGCCGCCGGGACAGATCACCACGGCGGGAGTCGGAGCCTTGGCGCCGACCGCCTGCGTGACCACGACCATCGGAACGCTCACGTCCCGAATGCGCATGATGTCGTCCCGCATCGGCTCGACACCCTCGGGCATCGGATTCTCCTTCGCGAGAGGAATCTTGCCCTTCGGCCAGATCTCATGCGCCATATTCGGAGAGTCCGCAATCGCAAGTCCGGCCACAACTGCCGCCGCAAGCATCAAAACCCACTTCATCTCAAGTCCTCCCTTTAGTTCGATTGCACTATTCTACCATAGTCTCGCGCTTCGAGCATCAACACGAACGAGTCAGTCCGTGCGCCCGGGATCGCCGGCGGACCGACTGCCGCCCGACCTCTGAAAATTACATTCCCTGTACATCGGCCGTGCGATTAGCGCACGTTCTGTAACGAAAGAGTCGGCTCCTGCCGCATTCTTGCGGGGAAGGAAAGGATTGGCATGGTTTCTGCTATGACTTGTTGAATCATGAAAATCAAACTGCGCTATATCATCCTCATGTCCCTCCTCGTGATCATCGCCGCCGTCGGGGCGTTCTTCCCTGAAACCAAGGGAATATGGGAACCCGACGAACACTTTAACGCGGCGAATGTCGCCTGGATGATCACAGCGACGATCTTCGTCCTGATGATGACGCCGGGCCTCTCGTTCTTCTATGGCGGCATGGTGGGCAAACGCAACGTCATCTCGACGATCCTTCAGAGCTTCATCGCCATGGGCATCATCTCCATCGTGTGGGTGGTCGTTGGATTCTCCCTGAGCTTCGGCAACGATGTCGGCGGACTGGGGCTCATCGGCGACCCCTTCCAGTATCTGTTCTTCAAGGACGTCGGCGCCAAGGTGAACACCGTGCTGGCGCCGTCCATTCCGCTCGCGCTCTTCGCCCTCTTCCAGATGAAGTTTGCGATCATCACGCCTTCGCTGATCACCGGATCCTTCGCGGAACGCGTGAAATTCTCCGCCTACCTCGTGTTCATGATGCTGTTCTGCGTCTTCATCTACTGCCCGCTGGCCCACTGGACGTGGCATCCCGACGGATTCCTGCGCCATCTGCTCGGCGTCGGCGTCCACGACTTCGCCGGCGGCATCGTCGTCCACGCGGCCTCGGGCGTCGCCGCCCTCGCCGGCGCCCTTTTCCTCGGCCGGCGCAGCCGGAGCAAGGACGGTCCGCGCCTGCCGGCCAACGTTCCTTTCGTCATTCTCGGCGCCGCGATGCTCTGGCTCGGCTGGTTCGGCTTCAACGGCGGATCCTCCCTCGCGGCGGACGGCACGGCGATCAAGGCCTTCCTCAACACGAACATGTCCGGCGCCACGGCCATGATGGCCTGGGTCCTCTTCGACTGCCTGCGCGGACGCAAGCCCTCGGGCATGGGCGCCGCCATCGGCGCCGTCGTGGGCCTCGTCGCCATCACCCCCTGCGCCGACGTCGTGACCCTCGGCCAGACCTTCACGATCGCCCTCCTGACCGCGCTCATCTGCAACATCGCCGTCTACTGGAAGTCCCATTCCCGGGTCGACGACGCGCTGGACGTGTTCCCGACGCACGGCGTCGGCGGCATCGTCGCCACCGTCTTCACCAGCGTCTTCGCCTCCTCCGGACTGCTCGCCGGAACGCACGCCGGCTTCATGGAGTTTCTCGCCGCCGTCCTCGGCGTGCTGATCGTCATCGTCTACACCTTCGTCATGAGCATGGCGCTCTACTGGCTTACGAACAAGATGATCCCCATGCGCGTGTCGATCAAGAACGAGCGGCTGGGCCTCGACGCCACCCAGCATGACGAGACCTACGGACTGACAGGCGAGGACGAGCGCGAAATCAAGGAATACTTCGACGACCGCTCCTGAAGTCCGCGCAGTCCCGAAACTTT
>CAZYQF010000106.1:2434-3956 GCA_964650165.1 uncultured Lentisphaeraceae bacterium | reverse complement strand
TATTCTTAGCTTGGTTTCAGGCGCACCTTTTGACCGCTATTGCAGAAGGGCCAATACAAGGCTTCGGCGGGAATAGCCAATCTTTCCTACGGATACTGGCTGCTGGCTGCTGAATCACTGCTGACGCGGTTTCCGCGTCAGCCCTCTTTATACCTTCAAAAAAATCTGCTTTTTGTAGAGGAACCAGAGGAAGAGCCAGCAGATTCCGATGTAGCCGAGGGCTCCGGCCACGCTGCCCCAGCCGTCGGGAAAGAGCGAGATGAAGCCGCCGAGGACGAACCACTCCGCGTGCTTGAAGTCGATCAGGCTCTGTCCGAGATAGATGGCGATCGAGTTCATGCCGATCACGGTGAAGAAGAACGCCCACCGGACGCAGCCCTTCACATCGATGATCCAGTAGAAGAGCGCGAGAAGAAGCGTCGAGTAGCCGGCGACGGTCATCGCGAAGGTCGGCGTCCAGAGCGACTTGTTGATCGGACACCAGTTGGCGCCGACGAGTCCGACCGCCGCGAAGACGAGGCCGCTGAGCGCCATCGCTCCGGCGTTCTTCGCGCTCGGGCCCTCTCCGCGGCGGACGAGGTCGCCGATGAACATGCCGAGCATCGCGGTCAGGATCGCGCCCGGAATTCCGGCGAAGCCCTCGGGGTCGAAGTCCGGACGGTAGGTGTGTCCGCCGGTGAGCGTCCGGTCGAGCCAGCAGCCGAAATTCCATTCGGCGGAGAAGATGTCGCCGCCGGCCGGCATGCCGGGCGCGGACAGGAAATTGAACGCGACGAACGTGAGGAAGAAAAGTCCGACGGCGAGAAGCGCGCGCGTCTTCCAGCGCCTGACCAGGAGATAGATCCACGCGGCGAACATCCACCCGAGGCCGATGCGGCCGAGGACGCTCCAGATGCGGAAGCTCGCGAAGTCGAGCTTCAGGAGAAACCCGTTGTAGACGAGGCCGAGGGCGAAGAGGACGAGTCCGCGCACGAGACACTTGCGCGCCACCCGTCCGTCCGAAAGTCCCCGCTCGCGGCTCTTGGCGAGCGAGAACGGAAAGCTCGCGCCGGCGAGGAAAAGGAAGGTCGGAAAGACGGTGTCCATGAACTGGAGCCCGTGCCACGGGACGTGTCCGAACGACGCCTCGAACTCGTGATAGCCGAGCGCCGCGGCCATGGCGGCCACCAGCCACTCGCCGCCCATGATGAACAGCATGTCGAATCCGCGCACCGCATCAAGAGAGGTCAAACGCTTCACGGGCACCTCCTGTCGTTTTCTTCAGCCGTCCGCCAGCAGAAGCTTGCGGAGACGGGCGAAATCGTCGTCCGTGAGTCCGCAGTCCCGGAGATACGCCTCCGTCTTCTCCCGTGTGTTCGCCCCGGGATAGGCATTGACGGCCTCGTAGATCTGATTGAAGAGGGTCTCATGGCGGAACCAGACTCCCGGATTGGTGAAGCCGGAGCATTCCCAGTCGCGGTTCAGCTCCTCGTCGTCGACGCCCAGGAGCGCCTCGAGGAGGAAGGCCAGCGTGCCGGTGCGG
>CAZYQF010000106.1:0-2334 GCA_964650165.1 uncultured Lentisphaeraceae bacterium | reverse complement strand
CGGCGGAGCGGAGGTCGAGGTCGGTGCGGATTCCGAGCTGGTTGAGCGCGATGTCCTCGGGGTTGTCGTTGAGTCCGGCGCAGCGGTAGATCATCCCCTGGCGGATTTTCCTTCCGTCGCATCCGACGCGGCCGCCGAGGTCGCGGAAGTTCGGAACGCCAGGAACGTTCAGAAGGCGCGGCGGGGTCGCATCGGTCGAGAAGCGGCCCGAGGCCTTCGCAACGACATCGCCGCGGACGACGGCGCTGACCGTCCAGAGGTAGTCCGTCCCGATCTCGAGATTGTCGGCGAAGGCGTAAGGTTCGGCGGCGTCCGCGCGGAAGACGGAGAGCCCGTCCGCACGGCGGACCTCGACCGCAAACCGCGGCGCAAGGTCGCCTTCGGACGGCGTCCACTTCCAGGAGAGGAGCGTCGGCGTCGGCGCATTGGCATCGAGCCGCAGAATGGCGCGCTCGCCGGCGTCCGCGAATTTCTTCACGCGCTCGGCGAGCGGCAGCGTCAGATAGGCCTTCTGGGCCTTTGAGAGCAGATGAACCTCCGCTCCCGCGTTCGGCTCGAGGATCGCGAGCTCGCCGGCCGAGGCCACGAGCGTCACGAGGAGGAGAACGGAGAGGACGGCGCGCCTCATCGGATCACTCCGCTCCGAGGGCGAGTCCGATGGACTTGAGGTCCGCCGCGTCGACCGCGTAGGCGGGATCGATCTCGATCGGCAGCGCCGCGTCGCACGCGACGCCGCACGCCTTGAGCCAGCCGCGCCATTTGGCCTGCATGTCCGCGCGGCAGGTCTCGGGCGAATCCGGACCCTCGGCGTTCTTCACCGGCGAGAACTCGTCCTTCTGGTCGAAGGCGAGGAACGCGGCGCGCCGGGCGTTGGGAAGGATGTCGAAGATGAACTTCTCGAACTTGTAGCCGTTCGGCTCGGACGGCTTGACGACGGTGCCGGTCGCGTCGACGAACGGAATCTTCTTGAACGCGAGGTGGAGCGGCATGGCCTTGCCGGCCTCGCGGGCGAGGAACGCGCGGTCGAAGACGTGGATCGCGGGCGAGCCGTAGAGGAAGTAGAGGCTGCCGTCCTTCGCCTTGCGCTCGCACTGCTCCTTCGTCATCTCGGTGTACTCGACCATGCGGAAGGATGCGTTGCCAGCCGCGCCGAACTGCATCGGCATGCCGACCTTCTCGTAGGGATCGCGCTTCGCGCAGAGCTTGAGCGAGTACTCGGACTTGTTCATCACATGGTAGCCGACGAACGCGGGATCGGCGATCTCGACGAGCGGATTGTCGACCTGGAAGAAGAAGACGGACTTGATTCCGCGCTGCTTCATGTCCGCGAGCGCGCCCGAGCGCTTGAGCGCGGCGAGGAGTCCCCCGTGTCCGTCGGGGCTCATGAACACGCGGCCGGGCGCGTCGAGGAGGATCTTTCCGTCCTTGTCCATGCCGGGCCACATGCCCTGGACGAAGAAGAACACGTCGTCGGGATTGAGGCCGAAGTAGTCGTTCTCCTCGAAGCACTTGACCGTCGCGGCGTTGTTCGCCTCGGAGGTCATCACGTAGAACGGAATGGCGGCGCCGTAGCGGATGGTGCGGGCGAGGATCTTGCGCGCGTGGAAATAGAAGAGCGGGGCCCCTGTGATCGGTCCGATCGAGTAGCAGCCCTTCGGACCCTCGTAGCCGAGGCGCGAGCCCTGTCCGCCCGCGACGAGAAGCGCCGCGACCTTGCCCGCCCGGAGCTCCTTCTCGCCCGCGACGATCGCCTCGGCGAGCTTCTTGCCCTTGAGAACCGCGACCTTCGGAGCCTTGCCCTTCGAAGAATCAGGCACCTCGGCGCCGGCCTTGAGCGCCTTCTGGCAATACGCGAGGTTCTTAGGTTCGATCGCCGCGACCTGCTCGAGGAGTGCGTTCTGCTCCGATTTGGAGAGCTTCTTCCAGTACGCAAGCACATGCTCCTGCCCGCAGCCGTCCAGCATCTTCTTCGCCTCAGCGTAATTCATTTCAATCTCCCTGTCGTGTATGAAAATATACAGAAATTATAGCATAAATCGACCCGAACGATAAAAGGATCTGCGTTCTAGGAGCGTTCCCTTTTTGGCGTGCGCATATCAGCCCGCGAAGCCGCTCGCGTCAGCGAGTCGCTAGAGCTGTGCGCGCACGCCGGCAAGACAAAGCCGAGGTTAGATCAGCCGCCGGATCACTTGACGAGCGTCATCACGCCGAACGCGGTCGGCGCCCAGGCGGGATCGAGGCCCATGCCCCAGTTGATGCGGCCGAACTTGGAGCCGTCGGCGTCCGACAGCCGCAGGGAGAGTCCGAGCTTCGTGCCGACTTCCGGCACCGCGC
>CAZYQF010000105.1:0-4202 GCA_964650165.1 uncultured Lentisphaeraceae bacterium | reverse complement strand
GGGTACTGGTGTTTCGGAGTTGTGCGTTCGGGGAGGCGTCTTTCCGTCCGGAGCCGGATTGAGATGACCAAGAGACGGTCGAAATATGATAAAATATAATCATGAAAAGAGTTAAGATCGCACGTTTCGATCCGATTCTCAAGAAAGCCCTTTGGGGAACGGAGAGTTGGGAAATTTCTGCATTTTTGTCGAATCCGAGCATTTTTTCATGTGGCTTTGACGCCGGAGCCAGTCTGTCGGACGTGATTCCCGGTTTTCCGCTGCTTTTCAAGGTGATCGACGCCAAGGACCGGCTCTCCGTGCAGGTCCATCCCTGCGAGGCCTCCGCCCCGATTGTCGGCGGCGACCCGAAGACCGAAATGTGGTATCTGCTCGAGGACGGACTCATCTTCGCCGGACTCAAGCCCGGGGTCGGAGCCGCGGATGTCGAGAAGGCCGTCAGGGACGGCAGCTTCGAGGACGTCCTCGTCCGCCACGAGGCCAAGAAGGGCGAGTGCTTTTTCATTCCGGGCGGACTCGTCCACGCGATTGCCGAAGGCACGAGGGTCTACGAAGTCCAGCAAAGCTCGGACACGACCTACCGTCTCTACGACTGGAACCGCGTCGATGCCGCCGGAAAGTCCCGCGAGCTCCATCTCGAGAAGGGGCTCAAGGCGATCGACTACACGCTCCCCGTTCCGCGTCCGGCAAAAGACGTCACCTGTCCGTTCTTCACGTTCCGTCCCGTCGGCCTCGACGGCGAGCGGACGGTCGCGGTCGACGGCTTTCTTGCGCTCTTCAACGACGGCGGCACGCTCGTTGCCGATGGCGTCGAGATTCCCGAACAGACGAGCGCCCTCGCCTACGGCAAGGGTGACGTGACGCTCCGGGGTTCCGCCCGAGTTCTGACCACAGTGGTCTGAAGTCGCCAGATTTGCTATAATGTCAAATCAATTTCCAAGAAGGAGATAAAAATGAAACTTGCTGATCTCAAGGGCAAAACCGTCGGCGTCTGCGTTTCGGGCGGACTCGACTCCAAGACAATTTGCTGCGTCCTCAAGGATGCCGGCGTCAAGGTGAAGGCGTTCTCCGCGAATGTCGGCCAGCCCGACGAAAAGGACATCAACGACATCAAGAAGAAGATGGCTCCGACCGGCGTCAAGACCACGATCGTCGACGTTACCAAGGAAATGGCCGAAATCTGCTTCGAGACCGTCAAGTGCCAGGCCATGTACGACGGCGGCTACTGGAACTCCACGGGCACGGCCCGCGCGGTCACCGTCCTGAAGCTCCTCCCCGCGATGAAGAAGGCCGGCTGCACGGTCCTTGTCCACGGCGCGACCGGCCGCGGCAACGACCAGATGCGCTTCGAGCGCTACACCAACGTCCTCGATCCGTCCTTCGGCGTCTACGCCCCCTGGCGCGACGAAGATCTCCTGAAGCTCTTTCCGGGCCGTACCCAGATGGTCGAGTTTCTCGCGAAGCGCGGCATCGTCGCCTTCGTCGGCACGAAGAAGAAATATTCGACGGACGCGAACCTGGCCGGACTCTCCCACGAGGCCGAGGAGCTCGAGTCGATGGAGACCTCCATGCGCATCGTGAAACCCACGATGGGCGTGTGGCCGACCGAGGCCCCCGACAAGATCCGCAAGATCACCCTCAAGTTCGTCAACGGACGCTGCGTCGCCGTCGACGGCAAGAAGATGACCCCGTACAAGGTCATGCTCGCGGTCAACAAGATCGGCGGCCAGTGCGGCATCGGCATGAAGCACGCGCTCGAGAACCGCATCATCGGCACGAAGAGCCGCGGCGTCTATGAAGCTCCCGGCATGGAAGTCCTGTCCTGGGGCCTCAAGTACATCTACGAGTGCATCATGGACCGCCGCTCGACCCAGGAGTTCGAGCGTCTCTCCAAGTTCGTCGCCGGACAGATCTACGACGGACGTTGGTTCGACCCCGCGACCCAGGCGGCCCGCGCCGCGATACAGGTCTGGGCGGACAAGGCGACCGCCGAGGTCACGCTCGGACTCTACAAGGGCAATATCTTCTTCGAGTCCCTCACCGGACTCGCCGCCACGATCTACAACGAAGCCGACAGCTCCATGGAGGCGTCCAACGGACTCAACCCCCACAGCTCCCAGGGCTTCGCCGAAATCCAGTCCGTCGAGGCGAAAATGCTTGCGAAGGCCGGACAGATTCGGATCTGATGGCACACCCCGTGCTCCTAGATGCCGCGTGTTCAACACGCAATGATGTGGAAAGGTAGAAATGGATCAGAAAAAGAAGGAAAACAAAGCGCAAACGGCATCTGACGAGACCACGGAGGCGACTGAGAAAACTGAAGCGACTGAGACACCTGAGACGAAGTGTGACACTCCGTCTCAGGATTGCAGATCTGAAAATCCCTCGGGCGATGCGCCCCAGCAGTCTCAGTCGTCCCGATCTTCTTCGCCCTCGCCCTCCGCCGAGCCGGATTGGAAAGACCAGTATGCCCGGCTTTTGGCTGATTTCGATAATTTCAAAAAGCGCACCGCCCGCGACCGCGAGGATACCTACCGGTTTGCGGAGGCCGACATTCTGAAGGACATCCTCCCCACAATCGACAATCTCGCCCTGGCGCTTCAAAACGCCGCGGACAAGGAGAGTGCATTCGTGGCGGGTGTCCAGATGGTCTATGACAAGATGATCGAGACGTTTAAGGCCCACCAGGCCGAGACGTTCGAATCTGTCGGGAAGGCGCTCGATCCCGAACTCATGGAGGCGATCGCCACGCTCCCGTCCGACAAGGTTGCGGAAGGCAAGGTCTCCAATGAAGTGAAGCGCGGCTGGCTGCTCAGGGGAAAGCTTCTCCGCGCCGCGCAGGTTGTCGTAAGCTCAGGTAAGGCAAATGGCTGACAAACGCGATTATTACGACGTCTTGGGTGTTGCGAAGACGGCGACGGCGGACGAGATCAAGTCCGCCTATCGCAAGCTCGCGATGAAGTACCATCCCGACCGCAATCCCGGCGACAAGGTCGCCGAGGAGAAGTTCAAGGAAGCGGCCGAGGCGTATGACGTTCTCCATGACGCCGACAAGCGCCAGCGTTACGACCAGTTCGGCCATCAGGCGTTCCAGGGCGGACCCGGCGCCGGAGGCTTCGGCGGGGCCGGCGGCATGAACATGGAGGACATCTTCTCCATGTTCGGAGACATTTTCGGCGGACACGGCGGCGGCGGCGGGGCGAGCTTCGGCGGCTTCGGCGATTTCTTCGGAGGCGGCGGACGCCAGCAGCGGCGCGCCGATCCGAACGCGCCTCAGCGCGGCGACGACATGACCTTCCGCCTCGACATCGACTTCGACGAGGCGCTCTTCGGCTCGACCCGCACCATTGACATCTCGCTCCCCGAGCAGTGCGGCGATTGCGGCGGCACCGGCGCGGCGAAGGGCTCCAAGCGCGTCACCTGCAAGACCTGCGGCGGTTCCGGCGTCGTCATCGGCGGCAGCGGATTCTTCCAGGTCCGCCAGACCTGCCCGACCTGCAGCGGCGAAGGCACCACCGTCGAGAAGCCGTGCCGCACGTGCCGCGGCACCGGACACGTCTCCAAGAGCCGCAAGATCGACCTCAAGATCCCGGCCGGCATCGACAACGGCTCGCGTCTCCGCCTCGCGGGGAAGGGCGCCGGGGGCCTCCGTGGCGGCGAGAACGGCGACCTCTACGTGCTCGTCGGCGTCCGCGAAAGCGACATCTTCGAGCGGAACGGACTCGACCTCGCGGTCGAGATCCCCGTCTCTCCGATTCTCGCGGCCCTCGGCGGCGAAGTCGACGTCCCAACGCCTCAGGGAACCGCGCAGCTCAAGCTGCCCGCGGGCACTCCGAACGGCAAGGTCTTCCGGCTCCGCGGCAAGGGCGTTCCGAGCCTCCGCGGCGGATCGGCCGGCGACCTCGAGGCGCACATCGTCTTCGAAGTCCCCGCGAACCTCGACCGCAAGCAGCGCGCGGCCCTGGAGGAGTTCCAGAAGCTCGTCCAGCCCAACTGCTTCCCCGAGGCCCAGTCCTTCGCCAACAAGACCAAGGTCTTTTTCTCGCACAGGGACAAGCTCACGAAGTGACCTCTCTTCTGTAACCGTCCAACTTCTCAACCGTCCGACTTTATAACTTCTTAAGCACCCGTGGTGGAATGGCAGACACGGTGGATTTAGGTTCCACTGCGCAAGCATGGGGGTTCGAGTCCCTCCGGGTGCA
>CAZYQF010000104.1:0-4250 GCA_964650165.1 uncultured Lentisphaeraceae bacterium | reverse complement strand
CCGCCTGGACGAGCCGATCGACAAAGTGATCGAATACTGGAATCCGGCCGGATGCATCATGGAAAGCTCCAGCAATTTCAAAATCGCGGACGCGAAGCTCAGGGCGATTCCGGTCGTTCATCTCGACCCGAACGACGACCTCCTCGAATTGCCCGGGGCGTTCACCGTCTCGAACGCCGACGCGGCGATTGCCAAGCTTGCCTTCCGCGAGCTCCGCACGACCGCCTGTCGACATTTCGCCTTCATCGGATGGACAAGCCGGGTCGGATGGAGTTCGCGCCGGCAGCGAGTTTTTTCCGCGCTCGTCCGCCAGGCCGGACACGACTGCCACGTGATGACCGACCCCTGGACCGTCGGGAACCGCGCCGAAGTCACGGCGCGGCTCAGGTCATTCCTCGCCGCCCTTCCTCGTCCGTGCGGAATTTTCGCCGCCAACGACACATTCGCCGAGACGGTGATCGACTGCTGCCGTCTGGAGGGCATCGACATCCCAGGCGAGCTGTTTCTCGTCGGCGTCGACGACGATCCTGCGGTCTGCGACAAGCTGAGCCCGACCCTCTCGAGCATCCGCCCGAACTTCGCCGGGGGCGGACGTCTCGCCGCCCGGCTTCTCGCAAAGCGCATCGCAAACCCGAATTTGCCCGCCGAAAAACTCGAATACGTTCCGCTCGGGCTTACCGCGAGGCTCTCCTCCCGCCGCATCGCGCTCACCGGACACCGCATCGCCGCCGCGCTCGACCTCATCCGGCGCGAGGCCTGCAGCGGACTCAAGGCCGCGGACGTCGTGGTGACGATGGGCGTCACCGAACGCCTCGCCGAGACGCGGTTCAAGCAGGCGACCAACAAGCGGATCACCGAAGAAATCACCGACGTCCGCTTCGAGCACGTCCTCGAGCTCCTCGCGAAGCCCAACCAGTCCATCACTCCGATCGCCACCCTCTGCGGCTGGGACTCGGACATCTACCTGAAGCGGCTCTTCAAGAAGCGCACGGGACTCTCGATGCGCGACTGGCGCCGACGTCACCTGGCGAAAACGGAATCCCTGCCATGAAAAAGGAACTGTCGCTGACCGTCCGCACCGCCGTTCCGTTCGTCTTCGCGCAGCTCGCCTTCGCGGCAAACACGTTCGTCACGCAGTTCTTCCTCGCGAGACACTCGACGATCGCGCTACATGCGTCGCTTCCGGGTTCGATGCTCGCCGTGACCTACATGGTCTTCTTCAACATGACGCTCGGGTATGCGGGGACAATCTTCGCGCAGCGCCACGGCGGCGGCGACGTCAAGGGCGCGCTCACGACTTTCGTGCAGTCCGTCTGGCTCACGCTCTTCGCCTTGCCGCTCCTCGCGCTCGGACTCCCGATCGCGCGCCTCATCCTCGGTGTCTTCAACACGGACCCCGAGGTTCTCGCCGCGGAGACGCGGTACTTCGACATCCTGATGCTCAACGCCGCGTTCACGATCCTCGCGCAGGTTCTCGGCGGATTCTTCACCGGGCAGGGCAAGACGCGCTTCATCGGACTCGTCACCGTGCTCGGCTTCGCCGTGAACATGGCGATCGCCCCCTTCTTCATCGCTGGCGCCCTCGGCCTTCCCGGCGGCATCACGGGCGCGGGCATCGCCCAGACGATCGCCCACGTTGTTCCTTGCGTTGTCCTCGCCGGCGCGATTGTCTGCTCGCCCGAATTCCGCAACCGCACGGTCTCGCTGAAGCCCGACCTCTCCGCGCGCGAGACGCTCGAGATCCTGAAACTCGGGATTCCCAACGGAATCCGCACCGTCCTCGAGATCGGCGGATTCTTCGTCTTCACGGCCTTCCTCGCGGAGTGCCCCAAGGCCGCGGTTGCGGCGTCGACCGCGGTCTTCGCCGTCAACAACATCCCCTACGGCTGCATCCAGGGCCTCTCCTCGGCGGTCGAGATCCTCGTCGGACGCGCCAGCGGGAAGAAGGATGCGAATGCCGTCCGCGGCTTCCTCGTCACGTCAACACTCCTCACGGTCCTTGTCGCCACCGTCTATGTGGCGATTCTCTGGGTCTTCCAGAATGGACTTCTTGATCCCTTCCTGAAAGATCCGGAAATCTCGCTCGACGCCTTCCACGAGACGACACGGCTCCTCGTCGGAATCGTCGCAGTGAAGACGCTCTTCGAGATGATGACCCTCGTCCTGCAGGGGACGCTTCGGGGGATCGGGGAAACCGCGGCCATCTGCCGCGTCCAGGCGATCTCCTCTTTTCTCGTGTGGATCCCAGCCTACTGCACCGTCCGGGCCTTTCACCCAACGGTGCCGGCCTTCTGGACGACGATGGTCCTCGCGGGCGTCGCCTCGTGCGCGCTCCTCGGACAGGAATGCCGCCGGATCACTCGACGACGAGTCCGCCGCCGAGCGACTTGTAGAGCGAAATCAGGTCGATCGTAATCTGTCCGCGGGAGACGACAAGCGCCTCCTCGAGCGAAAGGAGCGAGCGCTGGGCGTCGATGACCGCGGTGAAGTCCCTCAAGCCGTTCTTGTACAGGTCCTGGGAGATCGCGACCGCGTCCTGCGCCGCCTTGACTGCGCCGCGGAGCGCCTGGTAGCGGTGGTATTCCTGCGTGTAGAGGGCGTAGTTGTCGCGGACCTCGCGGTAGGCGTTCTGCAGGACGGAATCGTAGTTCAGGAACGCCTCGTCCATGCGGGCCTCCTCGGCCTTGACGCTGGCGTAGATGTTGCCGCCCTGGAAGATCGGCCAGCTGATCGACGGTCCGATCGCGCCGTAGAAGGAGTCCTTGGAGAGGAACTTCTGGACCTTGACGGACTCGAGTCCGAGCGAGCCGTTGATGTAGAGCTTCGGATACCACATCGCCTTGGCGACGCCGACCTTCGCGACCTGCGCCGCGAGCTGACGTTCGGCGATGCGGACGTCGGGACGGTTGCGGATCATGTCGAGCGGGGCTCCGGCCACCTTCGTGGGCTCGAGGAGCCAGTCGCGGTCGGGGCAGTCCTTGAGCTCCGCGTGGCGGGCGCCGGGCATGTCGCCGGTCAGGACCGCGAGCGCGTTCAGGAGCTGCTCCTCCTGCGCGAGGAGCGGCGGGATCGTCGCATGCGTCTGGTCCACGATGTAGCGGGACTGGTTGACGGCGAGCTCGTCGCCGATGCCCGAGTCGAGGCGGGACTTCAGGATGTCGTAGGTCTCGGTCTGGAGCACGAGGTTCGTGCGGGCGACCGCGACGCGCTGCTGGGTCGTGCGGAGCTGGATGTACTGGCGTCCGACCTCGGCGGTGAGGGAAACCCAGGCGTCCGCAACGCTCCAACCCGCGGCCTCGGCTTCGGCCCAGGCGGCCTCGTTCGCACGGCGGCTGCCGCCGAAGACGTCGATCTCCCAGGTGGCGTCGAATCCGCCCGCGAAGAGATCGCGGTGCATCGTGCCGCCCGTGCCCCACATCGTCCCTGTGTTCGGACCGGACTGCATCCGAGTCGCGGAGGCGACGCCGCTGACGTGCGGCAGGAAGGCCGCATAGGACCCGAGCAGGGTCCAGCGCGAGGCCTCGAGACGGCGCCGGGCCATCAGGAACGACAGGTTGTTGCTGACCGAGCTTGCGACGAGATTGGTCAGGACGTCGTCGTTGAAGCGGCACCACCAGTTGCAGATCTCGTTTGTGGCGAGGGGTACGCGGACGTCGTCTGCGCCCTCGGCGGGCTTCCACTCGCCGATCTCAGTCCGGTTGGTGGTCGGCAGACCTGCATCGGGAAACGCAGACTCGGGGATCTCGAACTCAGGCTCCCGGTAGTCAGGTCCGACCGACGGCAGGATCGTGCAGCCCGCGACCGCCAGAACGGCGACCGACGGGACGAGAACACGAGAGGGAAAACAAGGAATACGGCAGTTCTTCTTCATTTCATTCACCTTCTCCTTTCCATCCATCCAACGTTCCAACCGACTTCCGTTCGCGAAGCGAGCGGCGCCGCGCGGCCGTCGCGGCCACGTAGGCGAAAAAGCGCTTGGCGGTTTCGCGCCACGTCTGGAAGAGCGCGTAGAGCCCGGGGACGAGCAGAATGCCGAAGACAACCGAGCACAGCATGCCGTAGAACTCGGTCGTACCGAGGTGGTTGCGGCTCGCGGCGCCGGCGCCCGTCGCGATCATCATCGGAAGCGTGCCCAGAAGCGTCGTCAGGGCCGTCATCAAGACGGCGCGGAGACGCTCTCCCGCGGCGAGTCCGGCGGCGTCCACAATCGACTCGTTGTCGTTCTCGTGCTTGTCCTTCGCGAACTCGAC
>CAZYQF010000103.1:0-4283 GCA_964650165.1 uncultured Lentisphaeraceae bacterium | reverse complement strand
CTGTGCTATGATTCGTGTGTCTTCCTTTTCCGTTCCCGAAAAAAGAGAGCACATGAAAATAGAACCATCCGTTCCGCTCGCGTTTTGGACTTTTTTTTCAGCCCTGGTCGGATGGACCGCCCCTGACCTCACGAGTTCGCTCGAATGCATCGGGAACCCCGCCTATGGACGCTGGCCGGGCAGTTCAATCTCCCGCCATGTCCAGGATCTCCATCCCTACCGAAACCGGATCTACACCTCCGGCGGCGAGTGGGGCAACAACACAGGGCCGTGTCCGTGCTTCGCGATTGATCCCTGGTCGGTGAACGTCAGTACGAACGAGTTCGACGCGGGAACCGACGCCATTTACGAGTTCAAGGAATTCTCGGACGGGCGGCTCTACACGAGCGCAGTCGACATCCACGAGTATGCTGCGAACGAAGGCCACATGTTCCGGCGCGATCTCGACGGGGAATGGAAAGCCTACAAGAACTGTCACTACGGCAGCATCACGAACCTTGCGCCGCAGGGCTACTACACCCACAACTGGGATTTCACGGAGTACAAGGACAAGATCTTCGTCTGCGGCTACGGCATCAGTTCCTCCACCAACCGGTGCGAGACCAAGATGTCCGATGTCACGCCGACGTTGAAGAGTTGCTGGCGCAAGCTGGCGCCGGCCAGCTGGACGACGCCGGCCGGTGCACAGTACTCGGCTCCTTACGGTTATCAGATGTACCGGCGCTTCTGCGCCTTCCTTCCTTTCGAGAACGACCTCTTCTGCATTCCGACGCAGAAGACGGCTTGGAAATCCATCCAGACGTGGAACGACTGGGAAGAGTGGCGCTGGGACGAAGCCGCGAGCCGGTTCGCCTGCCAGACCAATGCCTGGAGCTCCCTTGCACCGGGCTTGACGGACGAGATGTTCGATTTCTTCTCGTTCTCCTCCGGCACGGCCGACCTGCAGCTCTGGCATCCGACAAAGTTCAAGGACCGCGTCCTTTACGTCCTGGGCGGACACAATTACAACATCACGCCGGTCGCCGGCTTCAGCGCCGTCTGCGAAAACCACCGCGTCCGGGCGACGCGCATCGACCTCGGCTCCGCGGCGGTCCGCCCCTTCGACATTTTCGCAACCGCGGATGCCGTCTATCTCGCCGCGGCGGAGGCGGGTGCGACGGCGACCAAGGTCACGAACAGCGTCTGGAAGTCGACGGACGGCGTCGCGTTCACGAAGCTCTTCACGTTCACGTCCTCGAGTCATTCCTCGGCGCTCTGCTATTTCGACGGATGGTTCTATCTCGGCATGGGCGCACGCGATTGCGTCAAGACCGGCTGGCCGAAGCTGACGGGCTCGGACCTCTCGGGCCAGATCTTCCGCGTGAGGCTCCCGCAGGAGGCGAAGAACGCCGTCCTCGTGGCGTCCGAGACGAATGCCGTGATCACGTGCGAAGGTGCGACGGGCGGAGCCGTCGCGTTTCGCCTCGAATCGCAGCCGGCGACGAACGTGACGCTGCAGGTCGTTTCCACAAATCCGCGCATCGCGCCGAAGACGTCCGCGCTGGCGTTCACGACGTCCGACTGGGCGACGGCGAAGACGGTCGTGTTCGACGTCGCCGAGGACGACGAGACGACGGACACGATCCGCGGAGCGCTTGTCTGCTCCCCCGACGACGGTTCCCTCTATTCGGGGTCCGTCTGCATTGCGGCGACGAACAACGACTTCCGCGTTGTCGAGACAGCACCGGAGGGGCTCGTCGACCTGACGTCGCCGACGGGGCCGTTCGAAGCGACGTCGGCGGGCGTCGTGTCGATGGTGCCGTTCAACGACGACCCGAATCTCTATCAGACGTCGAACCGCGTCTGCATCGCGCGGACCGTTTTCGACATCATCTACGATTTCGGATCGGCGACCAACGTGAACGCCTGCGGCATCTCCAATCTCGGCGTCAACACGCCGGTTGCGCGCGCGCCACGGTCCTGGAACTTCTACGGTTCGGACGACAAGTCGGCGTGGACCGAACTTGACCGCCGCCGGTACGAATCGGACTGGGCGGCTGCCGAATGCCGCTATTACTCGTTTGCCAATGCGAAGGGCTACCGTTATTACAAGATCGGCTTTCTCGCCAACAACGGGGACAGCTACACTCAGTTCGGACGCCTCGAGTTCTTTTCCGTGCCGTCGGCCGAACCCGATCCGGCGCGGGACGTTCCGATGCTCGTCGAAGGCGCCATAGCCGTCGCGTCGGGATCTCGCGTGTTCTCCGTCTCGGTCGGCAATGTGAAGGAGGGCTTCTACTACACGGCCTTCACGTCCGAGTCCCTGACTGCGCCGTTCGTCGCCGACAGGAGCATTCTGGCCACGTCTGCCGATGCCGCGGACGTTCTCGGCTTCGAGCTCCCGACGACGGACGGGCCTTCGCTCTTCGTGCGGATCGTCGTCACGTCCGCGCCGTATGCCCGGGGCGCCGTGTTGGAATGAGGAAAAACTCCACCTCCGCCGGCGTTCCGTGGTATAATGTGGCGGAATGAGAGGAGAAGGTGAGATGTTGGAGAAAGCCAGGAACCTCGGAATTGAGGTGCTGATGGCGGCGGCGCTTTCGGGCTGCATGACGAAGGAGATGAAGTCAACGCCGTTCTACGAGGGCACGCAGGTGCGGTACAACGGCGAGGCGAGGGACAGGGTCAATCTCTGGCCGGTCGCCTACTGGCGCGATCCCGTCGGATCCGTCGCCTGGCCGCTCTTCTCGTTCTCCGACGACCTCTTCGCGATCCGTCCGCTCTACTCGCAGTACAGGCAGGACGGTGTGACGGGCGCGTACGACGAGTTCAACTTCCTCTGGCCGATCGCGCAGGCGGACGTCAAGAACAAGGACTATCGCGTCTTCCCCGTCTTCTGGGGCGAGAGTCATCTCGCGGGACAGGGCTATCAGGCCGTCTTCCCCGTCTACTGGAACGGTCCGGACTACAACGCGCTCTATCCGCTCTGGATCTACCGCGCGTATGACGACCGCTGGAGCTTCCACACGCTCGGCGGACTCGCCGGCGCCGGCCGGGACGAGGACGGCTGCCGCTCGAGCTGGTGCTTCCCGCTCTGGTACGAGAACAGCCGGGGCGTCTTCGCCACCGCGCTTTTCGGCCGGTCTCCGGAAGCCGGCTGGTGCTTCCCGTTCTGGTACAAGGACAAGGACTGCTTCATCACGCTGCCGTATTCGCGCGGGCGGAAGGGCGGCAACCCTGACGACACCTGGTGGGCGTCGCCCGGACTTCTCTCCTGGGGCGGCACGGACCGTGGCTTGTACGGAACGGACCACGAGGGTTTCTTCTTCCTCGGACTCGCCGGCTGGAATTGGAACGACTACGGTAATGGCGCGGAGTGGCGGAAGAGCCACTCCTGGTGGGCCTGGCCGTTCGGCGGCCATTCCGAACGGACGAGGTCGTCGTCGTCCTGGCTTCTGAGCGGACTCGTCGGCTGGGAACGCGAGAACGGCTCCCTGGACGAATGCTATGCGTTTCCCTTCTTCGGCTGGGAAAGGGACGATTCCTTCTTGACAGTGCTTGGCGGATGGACGAGACACGAGATCTGGCTGACGCCGCTCGTCGGAATCAACCGCGCGTCCAGCAAGTATGAAGGCGGATGGGTCTTTCCGATCTGGAGTCACGGCCGGACGCGGGGCTTCGACGAGAATTGGGCGAAGCTCGACAGCCCGACGCTTCCGGAGAACATCGCGGTCGACATTGAAGTGACGACGAACAAAGAGGGCGTCGTGTCGCAGCGTCTGATCGGGCGGGGTCCGTACTGCTTAGACGAGACGACCTGGTTGCTGCTCTCGGACAACAACCGCTCCTTCGACGTCTTCGGGCGGGATTATTCCGGCTCGGAGACGAATTCCTGCCGGGTTCTCTTTCGTCACAAGGTCGGCAACAAGCTTATGCTCAACTGCAATTTCCGGCGCGAGATCCGCTACGACCTCAAGACCAAGGCGAAGATTTCGGACGAGGAAGAGTCGGAGGTGAGTTTCCTGGTTTCGCTCTATTGCTGCGAGCGGAACGCGGATCGGATGAAGGGCGAGACCTACGCGCGCCATCGCGTCCTCTGGAAGCTCTGGGACTGGGAGGAGCAGGACGGCGCGGTCGCGCTCGACGTCTTTCCGGGCTTCACCTATGACCGTCAGAAGGACGGCGCGACCCGGACGTCGTTCCTCTGGCGGCTTTTCCGATACGAATGCGATCCGCAGAGGGGGAAAACCCTCGATCTTCTCTTCATGCCCGTCTGGCACAGGGGGATAATGGTCGAAAATGCA
>CAZYQF010000102.1:1687-4309 GCA_964650165.1 uncultured Lentisphaeraceae bacterium | reverse complement strand
ACCAGTGACCCCTACCGTGTGAAGGTAATGCTCTAACCAACTGAGCTAATCGCCCGTAAAGGAATCGGCGCGTAGTATATCACAACTGCGCGCCGATTATCAAGCACGAAGTGCCCTGAGGGACTCAGAACTCGAGCGCGGCGAACATCTCCGCGAGGAATTCGGCGTAGGTCATGCGCTTCTGCCGCATCGAGTCGCGCTCGCGGACGGTGAAGGTCCCGTCCTTCGTCGACTGGTCGTCGACGGTGATGCACCACGGCGTTCCGGCCTCGTCCTGGCGGCGATAGCGGCGGCCGATGGCGCCCGAGACGTCCCACATGCAGTTGACCTTCTGCTGGAGCTTGCGGAAGATGTCGCGGGCCATGTTGAACTGGGCCTCGTCCTTCTTGATGAGCGGAAAGATCGCGACCTTGACCGGCGCCACCTTCGGGTTGAAGTGAAGGACCGTGCGGATGTCCTCCGCGCCCTTCTCGTCCGTCAGCTTCTGCTCCTCGTGCGCCTCGCAGAGGAGCGCGAGCATCAGGCGGTCGACGCCGGCGGACGGCTCGATCACGTGCGGAACGTACTTGCCGTCGAAGAGGTTCTCGCAGAACGCCTTCGCCTTCGCGGAGATGTCGGCCGTCTCCTCGTCGGTGAAGACGATCTCCTTGCCGGCCTTGGCGGAGAGCGCCTTCTGCTTGCGGGAGATCCATTCGGCCTGGGTCTTTGCGACAAAGGCGGACTTCTGCTCTTCCGTCATCTTCTTGCACGCCTGCTTCAGCGGATCGTCGAAGACGAGCTGCGGGACCTTCGAGTGGGTCTGGTGCTGGGAGAGGTCGAAGTCGCCGCGGGCGGCGATGCCCTCGAGCTCCTGGCGTCCGAACGGGAAATCGTATTCGATGTCCACGCACGCGCGGGCGTAGTGGGCGAGCTCGTCCGGCTTCTGCCAGTACTCGACGAACGTCGAGGCCGGAAGCCCGACCGCGTTGAGGAAGCTCTTGCGCTGTTCGACCCAGTACTTGTGCCAGACCTCCCAGCCCCAGTCGTCCTGGACGGGACCCGTGATGTCGGGATTGTCGGCCAGCGTCACCACGTGACCGTACTGCAGCTCGATCGCCTCGTCCGGACGGATGAAGAACTCGAGCTCCATCTGCTCGAACTCGCGGCTGCGGAAGGTGTAGTTGCGCGGGGTCACCTCGTTGCGGAAGCTCTTGCCCATCTGCGCGATGCCGTACGGGACGGCCATGCGCGAAGTCGAGGTCACGTTGAGGAACTGCGCGAAGATCGCCTGCGCGGTCTCCGGACGGAGGTAGGCGACGTTCGCCGGATCGTCAATCGGCCCGACGACGGTCTTGAACATCAGGTTGAACGGCTTCGGCTCGGTGAGCTCGCCGCCGCAGTAGGGGCAGAAGGTCTCGGCGCCCGCGACCTTCGCCACGGGCTTCTTCTTCTGTTCGGCGTAGATGTCCTTCACCTGGTCGGCGCGCATGAGCTTCTTGCAGTCCTTGCACATCGTCATCGGGTCGGCGAACGTGTCGAGGTGGCCCGACGCCTTCCAGATCTTCGGGTGCATGATGATCGTCGCGTCGAGTCCGGCGACGTCCTCGCGTCCGCGGACCGTGAACTGCCACCAGGCGTTCTTCACGTTCGCCTTGAGCTCGCAACCGAGCGGACCGTAGTCCCAGAAGCCCGGCATGCCGCCGTAGATCTCGGAGGAGTGGTAGATAAATCCGCGACGCTTGCAGAGCGCGGAAAGCGCGTCGAGGGAGGACTTGTTCTCTTCGGACATTTGGTTTTCTGTTCCTTACTTGTAGAAGTTGCCCATCGCGCGGAGCTTCGCGTAGCGCTGGTCGAGAAGCTGGTCGGCGGGAACGCCCTTCAGCTCCTTGAGCGCCGCGAGAATCGCCTTCTTGACGTTGGCGCACGCCGCCGCGTTGTCCTTCTGCGCGCCGCCCGCGGGCTCCTTCACGATCACGTCGATTGCGCCGAGCTTCTTGAGGTCGGGCGCCGTGATCTTCAGGGCCGCCGCGGCCTCGGGGGCCTTGGCGCCGTCGCGCCAGAGGATGCCGGCGCAGCCTTCGGGGGAGATGACGGAATAGACCGCGTTCTCCATCATGAGGATCCGGTCGCCGACGGCGATCGCGAGCGCGCCGCCCGAACCGCCCTCGCCGGTGATCACGACGACGACTGGGGTCGCGAGGCGCGAGAAGAACTCGAGGGACTTCGCGATCGCCTCGGCCTGTCCGCGCTCCTCGGCTTCGCGTCCGGGATACGCGCCGGGCGTGTCGACAAAGGTCACGATCGGCACATGGAACTTCTCCGCGAGCTTCGCGAGGCGCATCGCCTTGCGGTAGCCGTCGGGATTGACCATGCCGAAGTTGGCCTCCAGGTTCTCTTCGACCGTCGCGCCCTTGTTGTGTCCCAGGACGAGGACCTTCTCCTTGTCGATCGTCGCGAAGCCGCCGATGAGCGCACGGTCGTCGTTGACGAGGCGGTCGCCATGCAGCTCCTCGAAGTCGGAGCAGACGTGGGTGATGAAATCCTTGATGTGCGGACGCTTCGGATCGCGCGCGAGCTTAACCTTGTCTATCGCTGTCATGGACTGTTCTCCAAAAAATACTCTTTCACTTTTCACTTTTCACT
>CAZYQF010000102.1:0-1587 GCA_964650165.1 uncultured Lentisphaeraceae bacterium | reverse complement strand
TTCACTCTTCACTCTTCACTGGAGCTCAGAATCCCCAGTAATCGAGCATTTTCGCGAGGAACTTCTTGAGATCCTTGCGTTCGACGATCTTGTCGATGAAGCCGTGCTTCTCGAGATATTCGGCGGTCTGGAAGTCGGCCGGAAGCTTCTGGTGAATCGTGTTCTCGATCACGCGCCGCCCGGCGAATCCGATCAGCGCCTTCGGCTCGGTGACGTTGATGTCGCCGAGCATCGCATACGACGCGCTCACGCCGCCCGTGGTGGGATCGGTCAGGACGCTCACGTAGGGAAGCCCCGCTTCCTTGAGGCGCGCGATCGCCGCGGACGTCTTCGCCATCTGCATGAGCGAGAGAATGCCCTCGTGCATGCGGGCGCCGCCCGAGGCCGAGAAGAGGATCAGCGGACGCCGCTCGGCGATCGCCTGCTCGCAGGCGCGGGCGATGCGTTCGCCGGCGCCGGTTCCGAGAGAGCCGCCCATGAACCCGAAGTCCATGACGCCGAGCATCACCGGGTGCTTGCCGATCTCGGCCGTGCCCATGACGACGGACTCGGTTTCCCCCGATTTCGCAATCGTCTCCTCGACCTTGGCCTTGTAGGGACCGGTCGCATCGTGAAACTCGAGATGGTCGGAATAGGACACGGCGCGGAAGACCTCCGCGAACGAGCCTTCGTCAGCCACCTGAGCGATGCGCTCGCGGGCCGAGAGCCGGCCGTGGTAGTTGCATTTCGGGCAGATGCGGTTGTTTTCTTTCCAGACCGCCTTCTCGAAATGGCTCTTGCACGTGGGGCAGACCGCCCACAGCGCCTTGGCCGGCGGAATCTTCGTTTTCTCGGTTTTGGGTTCGTACCAGGACATGTTTTTCTCCCGTTGTGAAAAATCTCTTCGTCCGTTTAGAACGGCATGAACACGATGCCGTAGACCGACGCCGGCTTCCCGCCGAGCGCCTTCAGCGCGTGCTTGACCACGGAATTGTAGTAGGCGGTGTCGCCGGCCTTGAGAATCTGCTTGTCGTCGCCGTACATGAGCTCGACTTCGCCCGAAAGGCAGATGATCAGCTCCTCGCCCTCGTGGGACGAGACCTCGCCTGCGCCGTCCGCGGCAAATTCGATGCGGAACGGGTCCATGTGGCGGTCGGGCTTTCCGAAAGCGAGCGAATGCGACGAGTAGCCGAGCTCGTTGACGCCCTCCTGGACGACCTTCTTGGCCTCGAGGTCCTTGGCGCGGGTGATGATGGGATCGGGCTTGTACTGGTCGTCCATGAACGTCCCCAGCCGCTGCCCGAGGGCGCGGGAGAGCTTGGTCAGGACGCCCAGCGCGGGCATGACGCTTCCCTTTTCGATCAGGTTGATGGTTTTCTCCGCGATTCCGCTCTTTTCGGAGAGATCGAAGACGCTCATGTCGAGTTTCTCGCGATACATCCGGATTCGCGCGCCGACCTTGGATTCTTTGACCATACTGATTGAATTCCTTTATTGAGCAGATATTATAGCACAATTCGGGGGGCAAAGGCTGACGCAGGCGTCCACAGCGGAGCGCCCGCCCGACCAGGCCGGCGGAACAATCGTCCGGTCGATCTCGGGAAGGTT
>CAZYQF010000101.1:0-4329 GCA_964650165.1 uncultured Lentisphaeraceae bacterium | reverse complement strand
CGTGCTATGCCGCGCAACGCAAACAGGCTATCGTTGACCCACACTTATGCCCGAAAAGCCGAAAAAGTAAAGGTGAAAGGTGAAGAAGTTGGTGGAGAAGACCCGCCTTCGCCAAGGCTACGGCGCGGCAAGGGGACGCGGGACGGTCAGAAACGGAGCTTGCAGCCGACGTACCACATCATGTCGCCCATCGGATAGCCCGGATAGTACTCGTAGTCGCTTTCGGTGACGTTCTCGAACGAGACGAAGATTTCGCCCTTGACCGGCGTGAGGGATTCGAGCGGCACGGCGAGACGCGTGTTGAGGATAAAGCCCTCCTTGAGCTCGGTCAGATTGAGGGCGTCTTGCTCGGCGCGGACGGAGTAGGCGTACATCCGGTCGAGGAACTGTCCGTCGACCGTCCACTTGAGATAGTCGCAGATCCGCCACGTCCCGCCGGCGGTCGCCGTCCAGCGCGGCAGGCGCGAGACCGGCGAGGTCTCGGGATGCGTGTAGGCGAGCCCCGCGAAGAACGCGAGCGCGTCCGTCGGACGCCAGTGGCCGGAGAGCTCGACGCCCGTCGAGCGCATGTCGCCCGCGTTGATGTAGCCGCCGGAGGTCTTGTCGATGCGGTCGCGGACCGCAGCATGGAAGACCGTCGCCATGACGTCGAGCGTCGCGTCGACGACAACCTTCGCGCCGCCGGAGAGGTAGTCCATCACTTCGGCGTTCAGCGTGTCCCGCGCGTAGTCCTGCGAGACGGCCCTCGTGTAGACGCCGGGATAGTGGACGCCGCGCGAACCGTTCACGAAGACCTGGACCTTCTCTTTCCAGTCGAGCGTCAGCGCGGCGGTGGGACTCCATTCGCCGTCATACCGGCTGTGGAAGTAGTAGCGCGTTCCCGCGGAGGGCGTGAGCGTCCAGTCGTCCGCGACCGGGATGTCGTAGCGGAGGCCGAGATAGGGGGAGACGGTCGTGAGACGTCCGTCCGCCGCGAAAGGCGTTCTTCCGTTCTGGAGATTGCGCGTCTCGGTTTCGCCGTGTTCGTCGGAGACGTCGAGTCCGGCCGTGAGCCAGAGACCCTTCCGGACGTTCCAGTCGTAGTAGTTGCGGAAGCCGAAGTTCAGCCATTCGGTGTGCGCGTTGCCGTCCATCGCGCCCGACGGCGTCTTGCAGAGTCCGTCCTGCCACCAGTCGATGTTGCCGCGCTCGAAGAAGACGAGCGAATATCCTTTGATGTTCTCGCGATCGGTGTCGAACCGGAGGTTGTAGAGGTCGGTGTCGAGATCGAAGCGGTCGGTGCGCGGCGTCGGGCGGCCGACGACGCCGGGATCCTCGACCCTGCTGTCGGTCCGCTGGTAGGTGAAGCCGAGGCGCTCGGATTCGGAGAGATCGGCGCCGAGACGGGCGAAGGCGCTTTTCAGGATCGCCTTGTTGTGGTCGCGGTAGCCGTCCGAATGCTTGTAGCTCATGCCGCCGTAGGCGTTGACGGGACCGTCCTTGAGTCCGGCGGAACCGGCGGCGATGAAGGTGCCGTAGCGTCCGCAGACGAGGTCGGTCTCGCCCTCGCAGCCCTGCTCGCGGCGGCGGCGCGTCTCGACGTCGACCGCGCCGAACGTGCCCGAGTAGCGTGCCGAATGGGGGCTTTTCTGGACCGAGATCGACTCGGCGAAATCAATCGGCATCGAGTCCATGAGCGGATGCCCCCACATGCCGGATTCCCGCGGCGCGCCGTCCGTGTACATGCGCACCTCGCCGCCGGGACGCGCCGTGCCGAGGCCGCGGATGTAGACGCTGCCGCCCTGGCCGCCGCCATAGCTGCCGATCGGCGAGTAGCGCGAGATCGTCACGCCCGGCACCTGGCGGAGCGCGGTCTGGATGTCCTGGGCGTTCAGGAGCGCGAGCTGGTCGCGGGAGACGATGACGCTCTCCGCGCCGTCTTTCGAGACGGACTCTTCCTGCGTGATGGGGCTGGCCGTGACGATGACGGTCGGAAGCGACGAGACGCCGTTGGTGCCGGAGACCTTGGCGGGCTCGGCGGCGAGGGCGAGGGATGAAGCCAGCGCGGCGAGGACAGAGACAGATTTCAAAAGCGGCTTCATCGCGACTGTCCGGGGATTTAAAAGCCGAGCATGCCGCGGGGAGTGGGAACGGTCGCATGGAGGCCGGAGACGCCGGGAATAGGATGGACCTCGAAGGTCTGCCAGCCGTCGGACGTCGGCTTCACGCCCATGACCTCGGAAACGAACAGGAATGCCGGCCAGGCGGACCAGACGTGACAGAGGCTCTTCGCGTAGGGACGGCCGTAGAAACGGTAGCGCTCGCTGTCCTTCTCCTTCGCATCGTATCCTTCCCAGAAGGTCGTAGCCCGGTTATCCAGCATGGCGCCGAACACCCGCTCGAGTCCGTCGAGGAACGCCTTCGCGTACCCTGCGCGCCGGAGCGCGACCAGCTCCCATCCGAAGACATACGGCGTCCCCACCGGCGGGATTTCGTTCCGGGAGAGATTCTCGCCGATCCGCGGCAGTTTTGCCGCGTCCGCGACGTCAAAGACGACGGCGTAGACCGAAGCATGGCGTCCGACGCCGTACATCCCCTTCTTGTCGTCCCAGTGCTTCGCGTTGAGTTCCGTCCGCACCTTTGCCGCGAGTTCGCGGTACTTCGCCGCGTCCGTGTCTCCGACCCGGTCCGCGAGCCGCGCCGCCGCATCGAGCGCGCCGACCCAGATCATCTGCATCGCCGAGGGATCGACGTCGTCCGTCCAGTCCACGAACACCCAGCCGAGGTCTTTCGTCACGAAGCCGCGTCCGTCGCAGCGCGCGACCAGATTGTCGATCCGCCACTTGACCCGCCACCAGCGTTCGTTCAGGAAATCGCGGTCGCCGAAATACAGCTGGTACATGTCGTGCGCGATGACCGTCCACATCGAATAGGTCACGATGCCGTTCACGTCGCCGAGATAGGCGTCCATGACCGAAAGCGAACGCCGGACGATGTCCGCATCGCCGAAGACATACGCGTCCGCCATCAGCGAGACCGCGAGATCGCCGGCCCAGGGAAGTCGGTCGCGCTTGATGCCGTCGATCAGAAAATCCTGCGAACAGAGATAAAGCGTGCGCCGTCCGACTTCGGACATCCGGGTCCAGCGCGCGTTGGCGGCGCTGAAGCTGCCGATCGATTCGTACTTCCGTCCCACAGGAATCGCCCGGATGTTCCTGCGGAAAAATCCGACTTTCGGCTTGTCCAGCCGGAGATAACGGAAGGCGTAGGGGACCGGCGTGCGCCAGTATCCGTCCGCCACCGGGATCATCTTCGGAACGTACTCTTTCAGCTCGGGATCCTTCTCGTTGGCCTCGGCCATCGATTCGCCGAGGCGGAAGACCGGCATTTCCTCGCTTTCGCACTCGAGATAGGCCAGCACTTCGCTTCCAGCGTCGAAATAAGCGCCCTTCGGCTCGTACTTGAGTCCGTGGAAATCCCGGTTCTGCGGGATTTCGATCAGATGGGGCGGGATCTCCGAATCCGGGTACTTCGCGCAGGGTCGCCATTCGCCGGTGAAGACCCTCGCCTCCCAGTTCGCCGCCTCGGAACGAAGCATCGCCGGATGGCGGAACCTGGGGGAGATCTGGCGTTCCTCGTACGTGCCGTCGTCCTTGAGCCGGCGGAACTCCACCGCGTCCCGGAGCTTCGCCACCTCGCCGGGATGCGCGGCCCGCATCCCGACCTCGGCGGACTCCTGCCACATTTTGTTCAGCCGGTAGATCTCGAGATCCATCTGCGGATAGAACCATGCGGCGGCGGCAACAAGCAGGGAGCTGGCGATCATAAGTCATAGTTCCATGTATTCGATGTCGTAGGCTAAAGGGTCAGGCTTGGTCGTAGTATAGTACATCGCAACTTTATGCGCAATGGAAAGTAAGGGGAAGAGGAAGAGTTGGAAAGTTGAGAAGTTGGGAAGTTGGGATGGGGGGATGACCCGCCTTCGCCAAGGCTTCCGCCTACGTTTTCAACTACGGCGTGACAAGTCGGCGCGGCAAGTTGTTTGGGTTATTTGGGTGTTTGGATTGAATATGAGCTACGAATCAGACGAATGAGATTGAACCACGGAAGGGAGAAGAAGCCGGCATGCGCCGGACACTGAAACGGTTGGGAAAGAATCCCTAAGGTCTAAGGAACCATCGGCTGTTCCTGAGATTCGCGGGCCCTTGCGAGAGTCGGGGAAGATTCCCCGAACCCCTCTCGCGGAGTCTGGGGCTTGCCCCAGATAAAACAATTCGGAGTGGAACGTGACATTCAACCTAAATTCGGCAGTAGACTTTGTTCAGAGCGCCGCATAGCGGCATGATTGCC
>CAZYQF010000100.1:0-4332 GCA_964650165.1 uncultured Lentisphaeraceae bacterium | reverse complement strand
TTCGGCGGACAGAAGTTGTACTCGGTGACCGTGAACGGCTTTCCGACGACGCGCGTCGGACCCATCATAATCGGGGTGACGTAGGTCGGATTCGCCGTGAGGTCCGTCGTCTGGTTGACGTGGAACGGAAGCTTCTGGTAGCTCGGCTGCGGATGGTCGGCGTACTGGTGGTTGTCGACGACGTCGAGTTCCTGCCGCTCGTAGGTCTGGGCCTTGTTGTTCCACCAGTTGCCGCCGGAGATCAGCGCGCGGACGCCGGCGTCCTTGAGCCGCTGGCCCATGCGGGCGTTCGCCTTCGCCTTGACCTCGTAGAGGAATTCCGCAAATTCCTTCGTGCCACCGAGTTTCTTGCGCTCGTACTGCGGATAACCCTTCGCCTTCGCCCACTCGGCGTACTTCGCGATGTACTGATCCGCCGCGCCCCACCAGACGGACGCGATCGAGTCTTCGTTGATCAGCGTGCAGAAAAGGATCGCCGGCTCGTCCTTCCACGCGACGCCCGTGTAGGGATTGATGTGGTTGAACATCTCCATCGCGCGTTTGAACCACTGGTCCTCGGCCGGCTTGTGGATCGGAACGATCGCCTTCACCGTATTGGAGTTGAGCGGTTTGTCGAAACCTTCGCAGCTGCCGAGGTGGCCCATCGCGTAGAGGTCGAACGTGATGTAAATGCCCGCCTTCTTGCACGCCGCGAGCAGATAGTCGAGCTTGTCGAGTTTCGCCGGATCGATCTCGGGGTATTTCTTGAAATTCGCGTCCCAGATGCCGTTCCACTCGTTCTTCGTGATCGTGACGTCGATGTGGTGGAAGCGGATCGTGTTCCAACCGCGGACCTTGAAATCGGTCACGGCCTTGTCCGCCTCCTCCTTCGAGAGGAAGTTCGCGTCGAAGCAGAGGTTTCCGCCGACGAAGCGCACCGGTTTCCGCGGAGACTTCTCAAACACGAAGTGTCCGTCCTTCGTCGCCTGGACGAAGCCGGAACTGCCGGCCGGCTTGCGCTCGGCGCAGTCCGTGAAGTCGAGAATCGAACCCGGCTTGACCTCATTGGTCCAGGGGAAGACGCACCAGCCCTCGCCGGCTTCGACCTTGGCCGGCGGCTTCGGGGCCGTGAGATCGACCTTCGCGACATCCTTCTTCCCGTCCTTGATCGTGCCCCAGACGTCGAACTCGATCGTCGCGGACGTCGCGCCCTTCGCGTTCGGGAATTCGACGCGGAGCTCGTAGCGGTCCTGCTTGTCCTTGCGCGCGTCCTGGACGACGACGCTCCCCGAGGCGACGGACAGCGCGAGCGTCTTCTTCCCGTCCGCCGTCATAATGCGGACGTCGCTCTTGTCCTTGCACGCACTGATCCACTCCTTGCCCGCGAACTCGGCCGGAAGCATCTCGCCGGCAGACGTCGATCCGCCCGCGAACTCCGCGCGCGACAGCGGGAAGCGGATATAAGCGCGCTCCAGGCCCATCGCCTTGCCGTCTATGGAGGAGATCGTCCAGCGCACATGTGCCTTCGCGGGACCTCCCGCCGGGGAGACGTTGTAGAACTCCTCGCGGATGTTGAGTCCGCGAGATCCGGCCCAGATCTTGCCGGTGAAGAGAAGTCCGTCGCCAAACTTCTCGTCCTTGACGGACTCTTTCTTCTTGTCCTTGACCGCGTAGTCCTGGGCGGTGAACTGCCAGCCCGGTCCGAACGCGACGAAGTTGACGAAGCCCCACTCGACCTTGGAGTTGTCGCGGAGGATTCCCGTGAGGGTCACGAGTCCGCGGCCGTCGACGGAAAACGGCGCCGAAGAATCGGCGAAGGCGCCGAGCGCGAGCGCGGCGAAGGCGATGCAGACTGTTTTTGCGATGCGGTTCATCATTTCTTGACCTCCAAATCGTCGTCGACGGCGATGCAGACGGACCAGCCGACGTTCCAGTGACCGTTTTCGATGCGGACGAGAATCCGGTTCCGACCCCTGTTGAAATGCACGCGGCGGAAATCCTCCGCAAGCGTCCACGCCTTCAGCTTGTTCGACGACCCCCAGACCGGGATGTCGTTGACCCAGACGTCGCTGCGGTCGTCGGAGCCGATCGCGACCCAGCGGTCGCAGGCGCGGTCCACGAAGACCTCGGCGTAGGCATAGTAGATGGCGTACTCCTCGCTCTTCGTCGGAATCACCTCGGACGCGTTCTTCATGTTCGCGCCCCAGTGGGCGATCTCGTCGACGTTGCGCGACTGCTGGAATTTCCACTTGAGGACGCGTCCGTCCTTGCCGACATAAGTCGCGTCAAGGTCGACGACCGACTCCGGCGCGAACTTCCGGCGAAGGTTGACGCGGTTCGGATTCGGAAACGGACCGATCACGTACCAGGAGGAGACATACATCCATTTCGCGGGCATTCCGCCCGTTGCGTCCGAAACGACGTGCAGCACATTGCCGGGCTGGAGGTCGATCGTGCCGCCCGCGAGATCGGGCGGGCCCTTCGACGTGCCGATCATCTCGCCCGTCTTTCCCTGGTCCTGAATCGATCCGAGCTGGCCCTTGTCCTTGTCCTTGACCTTGGCGTCCTCGGCTTCGGCGGCCGCCCGGGCCATCAGCTCGGCCAAGTCCTTCGCCTTCTGGCTGTTGTCCTCGGCTGCCGCATTCTCAAGCTTCACCTGGTAATCCGCCGCGGCATCCATCGCCGCCATGCGCTCGGCCTCCGCCGCCTCGGTCGAACGTTCCGCAAGGTCCTTCTCCTCCAGCCACTTGATCTCCTTCGGCTTTTTGTTCGCATTGACAAGCTGCGACGACATGTCGCCGGGCAAAACGATCTCAATCGCTTCCTCCATCATCGCCACCGTCGCCTCGACCATGCTGTCCGCCTCGCGGACAACCTCGGTCTGCGCCTCTTTCTGGCGATCGAGCGCCTCCTTGGTGCGAACCTTCGTCTCGAGAGCCGCGGCATCCGCAACCAGGCGCTCGGGCTTCGCGACGTCCGTCAGCTTCTGCGCGGCCTCGAAACTCATCTTCTTCGCGATCGCCGTCTCGGTCGCCTTGATGTCCTTGTAGCTCTCGGTAATCGCATTCTCAAGATTCTTCGCGAGATCGTAGGCCTTGGACATCGACAGCTGGGCGGAATCCTCCTGTACGAGCGCATTCTCCCGGCGGCTGTCCTCCTGGGCGAGCTTCTTGAGTTCCGCCGCGTCCGCGGCGAGCGTCTGTTTGAGCAAATCGATCTGCTTGTTGAGTTCTTCCTGCGCCGTCTGACTCTTCTGGGCCACTTCGACTTGTTTCTCGGCGCGCTCCTGACGGAGTTTTTCGAGCGCCGCGCGCTTCTCGTAGGCTGGCTTCAGCTGCTCTTCACGGCGCTTGAGCTGGTCCGCGAGATTAGTCGGATTCTTCTCCTTGAGTTTCTCAATCTCCTTCTCGCGGTCGGCGATCCATTTCTCGTTGTTTGCGACCTGAACGAGCTGCTCGGCAGTGTCGATGACCTCGGTCTGGGTCGCGTCCTGCAGCTTCGCGACCTCCATCTGGGCCTCGCGGAACTTCTCCGCGGCCTTCGCAGTCTTCTCGAAGCCGGTGAACGCGGCCTTGACCTCGAGCTTGTCGAGCGCGTTGACGGCGTTCGCCTGAGCGGTGTTGGTCTTCTCGACCGTCTCGTACATGAGCTTGTCGCGCTTCGCGCGGAGCTCTTCGGAAACCTCTTTCTTCGCGAGATCCTTCTGCGTCTCGACTTTCGCGATTTCGCGGATTTCGGACTTCACGACTTCCTGCGCCTCGACCGACTTGTTCTGGGCGTCCTCCGTCTCCTTCACGAGCTTCTCGAGCTCGCTCCGGACGTCCTGCGCGGTCTTGGCGGCGAACGTGTCATAGTCCTTTGCCAGCTCCTCCTTCATCACGTCCATATTGTGCAGAACCGCCTGCATCGCCTCAATCTGCTTCATGAGCTCGTTGAGACGGACGTCCGACAGCGTTTCGCCGATGTCCTCGATGCGGTCCGCCGAGAGGTCGGCGGCGGCGTTGGACTGCTGCTTCTTGGGCTCGAACACGAGGCTCTTCACCGGCGTGAGCAGCACGAGCGTTACGAAGAGTCCGCAGTGCAGCAGGAACGACAGGAGTCCCCACAGGGGCTCCTTGCGCCGCCGGGCCCGCTCGCGTTCGCGAATCTCGTCCGAAAAGAGTTCGATGTCCATTTACTTGTTCAGTCCGTCGGCGGTGTGGATGCCGACGACCGTCAGCCCTTCCTGCTGGCAGGTGTCGATGACCTGGACGATCGACCGGAACGGCGCGTAGACGTCGCCGTTGAGGCGGATGCGGCGGTCGGGGTTCTCCTTCGCCGCCGCGGTCAGCGAGGCGCGGAGCCCGGCGGGGC
>CAZYQF010000099.1:0-4345 GCA_964650165.1 uncultured Lentisphaeraceae bacterium | reverse complement strand
GCTTGAGACCCACGTTTACCTCAGCAAACCCACGTTTAGTATTTCAAGCGGCACTAGAAAAGTGAATTTACTAACCTAGGAAATGAAATTCACTTACCTATGTAAATTCGTTTTCTTAAGTAAGTGATGACGATTGCATAGGTAGGTCAATCTGTTCGTCTAGGTTGAAACACGGTTAATGCTAGTTACGAGGGAAAAGAAGGTCATACGGAAAAGTTGGGGATAGTGTTAGGACGCAAGGGGAATCTGCAAGAAAAAAAACGCGCGGCCCGTGTGAGGAGCCGCGCGAGGGTCACGTCCGCTGCGGGACGTTCTGTTGCGAATGCCGCCTATCGGACGTCCGAGAGGCGTCCGTCCTCGACCGAGATGCAGACGGACCAGCCGAAGGCGTGCCAGCCGTTCTCGATGCGGGCGAGGATGCGGTTGCGTCCGGCATTGAGGCGGATGCGGCGGAAGCCTTCGTCGATGCGCCAGGCCTTGAGCTGGTTCGACGAGCCCCAGACGGGAACGTCGTTCACCCAGATGTCGCTGCGGTCGTCGGATCCGACCGCGATCCAGCGCTCGCAGGTGATGTCCGAAAAGACCTCCGCATAGGCGTACCAGATTCCGTATTCCTCGGCCGTGGACGGAATGACCTGGGCCTTGCTGGGTCTCTGCCAGGACTGGAACCGCACGAGGTCGCGCGACTGCATGAACTCCCAGCGGACGGTCTTTCCGCCCTTCCCGATGTAGGTCGCGTCGAGATCGACGACCGATTCCGGAGCGAACTTGCGGCGCAGGTTCGCGCGGTTCGGATTCGGGAACGGACCGATCACGTGCCAGTCGCGCACGTACATCCACTTCGCCGGCAGGCCGTCCGACTTGCCGTTCGGGGCAAAGCGGATCACGTTGCCGCCCTCGAGTCCGGGCAGCTCGTCGCCCAGCTGGGCCAGGCCGTTACCGGACGACAGTCCCTTGGACAGGCCCTCGTAGTCCGCCGCCATCGACGCGGATCCGGCCGGACCGCCGTTCGAAGTCGTCTTGAGGCCCGGCGTGCCGGATCCGGAAGTCGCGGCAATCTGGGTCAGGTCCTTGGCGCGCTGCGAGTCGCTCTCCGCCGCCGCCGCGGTGATGGCCAGCTGATAGTCGGCTGCCGAACTCATCTGCTCGAGACGCTGCTTTCGCGCGTCTTCCTGGGCGCGTCCCGCGAAGTCCTTCGACTGGAGCCAGGGCAGAGAATTGGGGCCCTTGCCCTCGGACTTCTCGTCGCCGCCGCCGTCCGGCTTGACGATTTCCATCGCCTCCTCCATCATCGCGACCGCCGTCTCGACGATCGTGTCCGCCTCGCGGATGACCTCGGTCTGCGCCATCTTCTGCGCGTCGAGGGCTTCCTTCGTCCGCGGACTGTCCTCGAGCGCCTTGCGGTCGGCTTCGAGGCGGACGGCCTTCGCGACGTCCGTCAGCTTCTGCGCGGCCTCGAAGCTCATCTTGCGCTCGATCGCGGTCTGCGTCGACTTGATGTCCTTGTAGGACTCGGTGATGGCGGACTCGATCTGCCGGGCCAGCTCGTACGCGTCGGCGAGATTCATCGACGAAACGCTCGTCGTGACCAGATCGTTCTCCATGCGGTTCTCCATCGCCAGCTTCTGCGGCGACGCCGCATCGCTCGCGAGGACCTTGCGGAGGACGTCGATCCGTTCGCGGATCTTGTCCTGGGCCTTCGCCGCGTCCGCAAGCTTCTCGACCTGCCGGTCATTGACCTTCTCCTTGCGCATCTGCTCGATGCTGCGGATTTCGGCCTTGTTTTCCGCGACCTTGCTCTCCAGATCCTTGATGCGGCGCTGCGCGTCCTCCGCCGTCCGCGCGTTGTGCTCCATGCGGCGCTTCTCGCGGTCGGCGCGGCCGCGCTCCTCGGCGAACTGGCGGTTCTGCGCGTCGGCCGCGCGCTTGAACTCGTCCGCCTTCGCGGTCATCTCCTTGGATTTCGCCATCGCCTCGTTGCGCTTGTCCTGCTCCTTGACGTTGCGAGCGTCCGCCGCGATCTGGCGCGACGCGTCCCGGGCACTGCGTTCGCCCGCGTTCGCCTCCTCGCGCGCCTTTTCGGCGGCGCCTTGCTTCCGGACGGCGTCCGCGGTCTGGGCGGCGGCGTCCTTGCGCTCGGCTTCGGCCGTCTGCAGGCGATCCTTCTGCTCGGCCAGGGCCTTTTCGCGACTCGCGAGCTCGCGGACCTGCTTCTGGTATTCGGCCATCTTGTAGGCGACGTCCGCAGCTTCCTTCTTCGCCTGGTTCTGAAGGGACGATGCCTCGATCTGGGCGTCGCGGACCTTTTCCGAAGCGTCGGCCGTCTTGGCGAGTCCGACGAACTCGGCCTGGACCTGAACGCGGTCGAGCGCGTTTCCGGCACGGGCCTGGGCGTCGTTGACCTTCTCGCCGGTCTTCAGCATGAGGTCTTCGGCGGCCTGGCGGAGCCGCTTCGCGCGCGCCTCGTCCGTGAGGTCGGCGCGTTCCTCGGCGAGCATCGCCTTGACCTGCTCGACCATCGGCTCCTGGTGCTTGACGGCGTCGCGCTGGGCCTGCTCGGCCTCGTCCAGAAGCTTCGAGAGCTCGTCCTTGACGTCCTCGGCGGAGGATTCGGCGAAGGCATCGTAGTCCTTCTGCAGCTCCTCCTTCATGAGGTCCATGTTGTGAAGCACGGTCTGGAGCTCGTCCAGCTGGCGCATGAGCTCGTTGATCCGGGCCTCGGAGAGCGCTTCCGCGATCTCCTCGATGCGGTCCGCCGAGAGATCCTTCGCCGCGTCCTTCGGCGCCTTCTTCGCGTCCTCGAAGACGAGGCTCTTCACGGGCGTCATCAGGATGATGACCGCGAAGAGCGCGACGTGGAGGATGAACGAGGCGACGCTCCAGAGCGCGCCGTTCCTGCGGCGGCGGCGCTCGCGTTCGCGGATTTCGTCCGAAAAGAGGCGCTCGTTCATTTCTTGAGTCCGTCGGCGGTGTGGATGCCGACGACCGTCAGCTTCTCCTGCTGACAGGTGTCGAGCACCTGGACGATCGAGCGGAACGGCGCAAACATGTCGCCGTTGACGCGGATGCGCCGGTCGGGGTTCTCCTTCGCCGCCGCGGTCAGCGAGGCGCGGAGCCCGGCGGGGCCGACCGGCTTGGAATTGACGTAGATCGCGCCCTTCGAGTCGACGGAGACCGTGACCAGGTCCGGCGTCGCCTTCACGCTCCGCGCGACGTTCGCCTCGGGGAGTTCGACCGGCAGCTCCTTTTCGATCTTCTTGAGCTGGCTCGAGACCAGGAAGAAGATCAGCATCAGGAAGATGCAGTCCATCATCGAGGTCAGCTGGACCTCGGGCTGCTCGTCCTCATCGTACTTGACGGCCATCTTCTTATTTCCTCACGAAGAGCTGGTTCACGAGATCGGCGGACTCCTCCTCGAGGAGCACCGCGTAGAGGTTGAGACGGCCCTTGATGAGACCGAAGACGAAGAGACACGGCATCGAGACCGCAAGGCCCGCGACCGTGGTGATCAGCGCCTTGCCGATGTCGTCCGCGAGGACCGAGGCGTCGCCCATCTCGCCCATGGCGGCGACGGTTCCGAACGCGCCGAGGAGTCCGACGACCGTGCCGAAGAGGCCGAGCAGCGGCGCGAGCGTCGCGGCCATCGAGAGCATCGCGGCCTTGCGGTTCTCGAGACGGAGTTCGCGTCCGATCTTGTCCTCGGCGAACATCTTGACCTCGGTGTAGTCCGTCGAGTCCTTGTGCTGGAGCATCGTCTCGACGACGCGCGAGAGCATCGACTTCGAGGCGCGGCAGCGCGCGGCGACGGCGTCGAAGTCCTTCGCCTTCCAGAGGCCGACCACCTCGGCCGTGAACCCCTGCGGGACGACCTTCGACTTGCGGAGGTTGAACGCGCGCTCGAGCGCGCAGCCGATGCCGAGGATCGAGAGAAGCCCGATGAAGTACATCGTCGACCCGCCCTGCACCCAGTAGAGCTTCCACTGGTCGATCGCGGAGATCTCCTTCGGCGGCTCCTTCGCGCCCGCCTCGGCCGCGGCGGCCGGAGCCTCCGCAACAGGCGCCGCCTCCGCGGACGCCTTGGCGCTCTCCTGGGCAAACGTGCCCTTCATCCACACCGCGCCCGCGAGAGCGAGCGCCACGATCAGGATCTGTTTCTTCATCTTATCTTCTCTTATGCGAGTTTATTATTTAGGATTATTTCTGGTTTGCAATTAGGATACAACTTTTTGATTATAGCATAAGCGCCATCTTTTCGGCGAATGAATTTCGGATGGGATGCCGAAATATGCGATGGGAACAAAACAGTCCTTTTATGCAATTATGCTATAATATTTGAATTATGGAC
>CAZYQF010000098.1:2254-4473 GCA_964650165.1 uncultured Lentisphaeraceae bacterium | reverse complement strand
AAGAAAATGATCGCCCTCGTCGGAGCCTTCGCGCTTGCCGTCGTTTTCGTCGGCTGCGCCTCCTCCCAGAAGCCCTGCTCGTGCAAGGGCTGCGTCCCCGGCGCGGCGTGCGCCTGCGGCTGCGGACAGAATCCGTGCGCCTGCGGCCACGGTTGCGCGTGCACGAAGTGACAGGCTGGCGGCACTTCCTGCCGTGCAGTCCCACTGCACATCCCCCGACGGGATGTGCAGTTTTTTTTCGCTCGCGCTCCGGCTTCCGCTGCCGTTCCGCCGACGCGCTCGGATCAGTCCGCAACCGGAACGGGCTCCGGGACTTCATAGGAATTGCCTATGGCAGCAACCTGGAACTTCTGATTGGCTCAATACGCTACCGCGGTGGTATACTTTCCTTGTCGACCGCAAGACGTCGGCGACATGAAACAAGCAGAGAAAGAGAGGCAGGAACATGAGCGAGACGAACGAAAAGAAGCTGCACCCGGAGACGCTGGCCCTTCACGCGGGCTGGAACGGGGATCCCGCGACGGACGCGTGCGCCGTGCCCGTCTACCGCACGACGGCGTTCAACTTCCAGAGCGCCCAGGACGCGGCGGACCGGTTTGCGCTGAAGAAGGCGGCGAACATCTACGGCCGCCTGATGAATCCGACCGAAGACGTCCTGGAGAAGCGCCTGTCCGCGCTGGAGGGCGGCGCCGCGGCGATCACGCTCTCCTCCGGCACGGCGGCGATCTACTTCACGGTCACGAACATCGTCGCGACCGGCGAGGAGTTCGTCGCGGCCTCGAACCTCTACGGCGGAACCTACACCCAGTTCGACGCGATCCTTCCGCAGTCCAACAACATCCACGCGAAGTTCGTCACGATCAACGACTTCGCGGCCGCCGAGGCGGCGATCAACGAGAAGACGCGCCTCGTCTACGTCGAGACGATCGGCAATCCGGTCCTCGACGTCGCGGACATCGAGGGCTACGCGAAGCTCGCCCACCGGCACGGACTTCCCCTCGTCGTCGACGCCACGTTCTCGACGCCGGTCCTGGAGCGTCCGATTGCGTTCGGCGCCGACATCGTCATCCACTCGCTCTCGAAGTGGATCGGCGGACACGGCACCGGCATCGGCGGCGTCGTGATCGACGCGGGAACCTTCGACTGGAGCGATCCCAAGTTCTCGCTCTACAACGTCCCGGACCGCGGCTATCACGGGGCCGTCTGGTCCCAGCTCGCCGGCAAGCTCGCCTTCATCACGCGCCTGCGCACGGTGGGCCTGCGCAACCAGGGCCCAACGCTCTCGCCGGACGCCAACTGGATCTTCCTCCAGGGCGTCGAGACGCTTCCGCTCCGCGCGGCGCGCCACTCCGAAAACGCGCTCGCCGTCGCAGAACACCTCGCGAAGCACCCGAAGGTCGCGTGGGTGCGCTATCCGGGGCTCGCGGACGATCCGTCGCACACTCTGGCGAGGAAGTACCTTCCGCACGGTCAGGGTGGCATGGTCGTCTTCGGCGTCCGGGGCGGCGTCGCCGAGGGCATCAAGGTCGTGGACGGACTCAAGCTCTTCAAGCAGCTTGCGAACGTCGGCGACGCAAGGTCGCTCTCCATCCATCCCGCGTCCTCGACACACTCGCAGCTCTCCGAGGAGCAGCAGCGCGCCGCGGGACTCACGCCGGAACTCATCCGCCTCTCGATCGGCCTCGAGCACATCGACGACATCATCGCCGACCTCGACCAGGCCCTCGCGGCGGTTTGAGCTTCACCAACGTCCACGGCCCGGCGGTCATGACCCCGGGCCACTTAAATGCAAAAATACACTACCACCAAAGTAGAGGATAAAAAGAACATGAACACAAAAATCATCAAGACACTCGTGGCATCCGCATCCCTCATCGCCGTCGGCGGTGGCGCCGAGGCGGGAGTTCCGCTCAACAACCTGCAGGGCACGGGAGGCATTGCCTTCAACCCGCTCGCCTACACGGCGGGGAGGCCCTGGGAGGGGAATTCGACCAGCAACCTGAACGGCATCGTCTCGAAGCCTCAGGTCGGAACCTGGTTCGTCAACCTCGGCGACGCCGGCATCAACTGGTGGGCGACGAGTGCGGCGGTCACGTTCGCGGACCGTCTCGAGGTTTCGACGGGCTACGGATTCGTCGATGCGCATCGCTACGGCGACAAGAGCATCAACACCTACAACCTGGGCGCCAAGGTGCGAATCGTCGACGAAAACGGCTTCG
>CAZYQF010000098.1:0-2154 GCA_964650165.1 uncultured Lentisphaeraceae bacterium | reverse complement strand
CGGCTTCGCGAACGTCGACATCCTTCCGGCGGAGAACATCGCCATCGGCGTCGAGTACAAGCAGGGCGTGAACGCCGGCAGCGGCATCCGCAACCACGACTACTGGGACGGACACGTCGCGTGGTTCGTGAACAAGAGCCTGACGCTCGTCGCGGCCTATGCCGTGACCGGCGACAAGGACCGGTACTACCGCTACGGCAACGCCAAAGACCTCGGTGTCGGCGACGGCCTCGTGTTCTCGGCCCAGTACCAGTTCTAAGGCCTTTTTTCCGATAGACACGACCTCGGGGCCGCGATATACTACGCACATGAAGATTGCAGTCGGATTGAGCGGCGGGGTCGACTCGAGCGTCGCCGCGATGCTCCTCAAGGAGCAGGGCCACGAGGTCGTCGGCATCACGATGAAGCTCTGGCGCGGAACCTACCGCGGCGGGCCGAAGGACGGATGCTTCGGTCCGCGCGAGGTCGAGGGCATCGCGCGGGCGACGGCCTTCGCGGAGCGGATCGGAATCCCCTACCGCGTCTTCGACCTCGGCGAGGAATACGAGCAGACGATCGTCCGCTACTTCCGCGAGACCTACCTGAAGGGCGAGACGCCGAATCCGTGCGTCCGCTGCAACGCCCTGTTCAAGTTCGGACTTCTCCCGCGGCTCGCGCGGGAGGCGGGGCTCGAGTTCGACCGCTTCGCAACCGGACACTATGCCCGCGTCGTGCAGGCTTTTCCGCGCTGGGAGCTCTGGCGCGCCGCCGACGAGCAGAAGGACCAGAGCTATTTCCTCTACCGTCTCTCGCAGGAGCAGCTGGCCCGTCACGTCTTTCCGCTCGGGGACCTGCACAAGACCGAGGTCCGCGAGATCGCCCGCCGCGCCGGGCTTGCGGCCGCCGACACGTCCGACTCCCAGGACTTCTACTCAGGCGACGTGAACGAACTTGTCGGCGAGCCCGACCGCGAGGGCAACGTCGTCGACGGCTCCGGAAAGGTGCTCGGCACGCACCGCGGCTTCTGGCACTACACGATCGGACAGCGCAAGGGACTCGGACTTCCTGGCGGGACGGGCGAGCCCTATTACGTGATCGACGTGAACGCCTGCCGGAACGAAGTGATCGTCGGCCGAGTCGACGAGACGCGGACGCGCGAATTTCGCGTGGCCAACGTCAACTGGGTCTCGATCGCCGAGACCGCGTCGCCGTTCCGCTGCCGCGTGCGCGTCCGCAGCGCCGGACAGCTCGTGCCCGCCGTCTTCGAGAACGGGGTCTGTCGGACCGACGAGGGCGTCTTCGGCGTCGCGCCCGGACAGAGCGCCGTGTTCTACGGATCCGAAGACGACCGGCTTCTCTGCGGCGGCGTCATCGAGACGGGCCGCGCGGCGGAAACCTCCAACACGTAAGGGGAAGACATGGAACGAGGACGATATTCTTTCATGGTCCGCACGTACGAGTGCGGCGCGAACGGCAAGGCGACCTTGCCGACGATCTGCAACTACCTCCAGGAGGCGGCGAGCCGCCATGCGGAGCTTCTGGGCTTCTCGAAGTCGAATTTCGAGGCTTCGGGCGAGAACATCACCTGGGTGCTGACGCGCATGTTCGTTCGGATGGAAAGATATCCGGCGTGGGAGGAGGAGATCACGGTCGAGACTTTCCCGCGCGGCGGACGCCGCATCGTCGCCTGGCGTGACTTCGAGATCAAGGACAGCGCCGGCCGGACGATCGGGCGTGCGACGAGCGACTGGATGGTCATCGACCTCGCGACGCGCAAGCTCGTGCCCGTTCCGGAGGCAGTCTTCGCGGTTGCCGGAATCGACAGCGCCTCGGTCTTCGACTCCGATCCCTACACGCCCCGGCTCAAATTTCCCGTTGCCGATCAACCCTCAACCCCCAGCTCTCAACGGCTGAACTTTCGCGCGCAGAATTCCCACATCGACCTGAACGGGCACGTCAACAACGTCCGCTATATCGAATGGCTGCTTGAGTCCTGTCCGGGACGCGAGGTCCGCGACCTCGAAATCGTGTTCAGGTCCGAGACTCTGGTCGGCGACGAGGTGCGCGTCGAGCAGATTGCGGGTGACGACGGCTGCTACCATCGCGTGTTCGCGCCCGACGGACGCGAACACGTCATTGCCCGGACGGCCTAACGTCCGCGGCGGAGCCCGCCGC
>CAZYQF010000097.1:0-4480 GCA_964650165.1 uncultured Lentisphaeraceae bacterium | reverse complement strand
GACATGTGCCGCGTGAAGATTCCGCTTCCGCCGCTGGATGTCCAGCAGGCGATCGTCGACGTCTACCGCTGCGCGAACGACGCGAAGAGAATCGCCGCGGAAGCCGACCGGCTCAGCCGGGAGATCTGTCCGGCGTTGATCCGGCACGTCGTCAACGAGGATTGAAGCACTTCAAGGGGTTGATACCGGCAAGGGGAGGAGAACGATGGCGAGTCCGTTTTACGAGAGCGATTACGAGCGCATTTTCATGGAGAAGCTCCAGGCTTCGGGCTGGACGCCGAAATTCGGCGGCTCGATCGCGCGGCGGATCGACGATGCGCTGATCGAGAGCGATCTCAAGGCGTTTCTCAGGAGCCGTTACGCCGAACGGGGGTTGACCGAGGACGAGTACGAAACGGCGATCGCGCGGGTGCGCAACGTGTCCGGATCGACCGGCTACCGGGCGATGGCGAACGCGGTCGATCTCGTGCGGGACGGGTATGATTTCGTGCCGAAGACGCCGGGGCTTGCGCCGTTCAAGCTCGAATACGTCGATTTCGTGCATCCGGAGCGGAATCTCTTCAAGGCCGTCAACCAGTACGAGTATCACGAGGGGCGCAAGCAGCGCATCCCCGACATCGTCCTTTTCGTGAACGGGATTCCGCTCGTCATCGTCGAGCTCAAGAATCCGATGAATCCGGTCGCGACGATCAAGACGGCCCACGCGCAGATCCGGAACCGCTATTGGACGGACGTTCCGTCGTTCATGAAGTATTGTCCGCTCGCGATCATTTCCGACGGCTCGAACACGCGTCTCGGCACGAGCGTCTCGCCGTTCGAGTTCTTCTACGCCTGGAAGAAGGTCGAGAACGGAGATTCCGCCGGTGCGGGGCTCGGGGAGCTCGATTCGCTGATCGGCGGCGCGCTCAAGCCCGAGCGGCTCCTTGAGATCTACCGGGACTATCTCTATTTCCCCGATCCGGCGGCGGGCGAGGAAAAGGAAACCGCGGTCGTCTGCCGCTATCCCCAGTTCTTCGCCGCGCGGAAGCTCCAGGCCCACGTCCTGCAGGCGCTCCGCGGCGCCTGCGGCACGGGCGACGGCAAGGGCGGCTTGTATTTCGGGGCGACGGGGTGCGGCAAGACCTACACGATGCTCTTCCTCTCGCGCCTGCTCGCGCTCCGCTGCCGCGATCGGCTCGGGAGCCCGACGATTCTCCTGATCGTCGACCGCGAGGACCTCGAGTCGCAGGCGGGGAAGCTCTTCTGCAATTCGAAGCAGTATCTCTGCGACGAGAACGTGCGGGTCTTCGAATCCCGGAACGATCTCGCCAAGGAGATGACCGCGCGCAAGTCGGGCGGGTTCTACATCACGACGATCCAGAAGTTCACGGAGTCGACCGGCGTCCTTACGGACCGCGCGAACGTCATCTGCCTGAGCGACGAAGCGCACCGCACGCAGAACAACATCGGCAGCCAGCTCAAGACGACCGGTCTCGGCGCGTTCGTCTCGTACGGATTCGCCAAATACCTCCGCGACGCGCTTCCCAACGCGACGTACTGCGGGTTCACGGGCACGCCGATCGACGAGGCGGTGCACGTCTTCGGCGGGATCGTCGACGAGTACACGATGCGCCAGGCGCAGGCCGACGGCATCACCGTGCCGATCACGTACGATCCGCGTCTCGCCCGCGTGTTTCTGGACCGGAGCAAGGCCGAGGCGATCGAGAAGTACTACAAGCAGTGCGAGAAGGACGGGGTCTCGGAAGAGGATATCGCGCTTTCCAAGAAGGCGATGAGCGAGATCGGCCAGATCATCGGCGACCCCGACCGTTTGGCCCGCGTCGCGAAGGACATCGTCGAAGACTACGAAAAACGGGTCGACGACAAGCCGGGCCTGCGGCAGAAGGCGATGATCACCTGCTCCGACCGCGATCTCGCGTGGGAGCTTTACAAGCAGATCCAGAAGCTCCGTCCGCACTGGTGCGAACCCCGCAAGGCGCTCGACGCGACGGGGATGTCCGAGGACGAACTGGAGAAGCTGAACGAGGTCGCCTACCTCAATCTCGTCGCGACGCGCGACGAGAAGAAGGATCCGACCGAGCTCTACAAGCTGCTCGGGGATCCGCAGGACCGGAAGGAGCTCGCCGAGGAATTCAAGAAGGACGAATCGAACTTCCGCATCGCCATCGTGGTGGACATGTGGATCACGGGATTCGACTGTCCGTCGTTGACGTTCCTCTACAACGACAAGCCCTTGCAGAAGCACACGCTGATCCAGACGATTTCCCGCGTCAACCGGCGTTACAAGACGAAGGACTGCGGCGTCATCATCGACTACATCGGCATCCGCGACAAGATGCGGGAGGCGATCAAGCAGTACGGCGGCGGCGAGGGCGGCGAGGGCGGCAGCTGCGAGCGCGACGTCGAATCCGCGCGCAAGATCCTGATGACCGAACTGCAGATCCTGCGGGAGCTGTGCCACGGGCTCGACTTCAACGCGTTCTTCAACGGGTCGGCCCTGGACAAGCTGCAGTTTCTCCAGGCGGGAGCCGAGTACGTCCTGGCGCTTACGTTCAAGAGCGGCGATCCCCAGGCCGTGAGTTTCCAGACGCGCTTCGTCAGCCATGTGAAGAGGCTCCGGGCCGCGTATGCGATCTGCAATCCGGCGGGCGTTCTCTCGGACGCCGAAGCCGCGTGGAGCCAGTGCTTCATGGGGGTGTGTTCGTTCCTCCTGAAAATGGTCGCGCCGCGGCACGAAACCGAGCGGATGAACCGCGAGGTCGAGAAAATGGTCCAGGAGGCGCTCCTTTGCTCCGGCGTCGAATCCGTCCTCGGCAAGGAAGAAGGTTCGGACGAATTGATCCTCGGGGACGAGTTCATGAAGGAACTCGCCGAGGTGACGATGCCGAACACCAAGTTCCAGATGCTCTTGAAGCTTCTGAAGCGCGTCATCCGGGACTACGCGAAGACCAACAAGGTCAGGGCGGAGTACTTCGAGAAGCTGCTGGAGGCCACGGTCGAGGAGTACAACACGAGGGACAAGCTGACCTTTGCCAATCAAGTCGCGAATGACACGGTCAATGCCGTCTCGTTTGTCGTCAACCAGAAGATCGAGGAACTCTCGGCGCAGCTGATTAGCCTGCTCAAGGGGGTGGAGACGGACAAGGCCGAATTCAAGAAGCTGGGCATATCCTTCGAGGAGAAGGCGTTCTACGACATCCTCGTCAACCTCCGGGAGGCGCATGGATTTGACTATCCGGACGGGAGATGCAAGGAGCTCGCCCAGAAGATCAAGAACCTGATCGACGGAACTTCGATTTACGCGGACTGGCTGAACAACGACAATCTCAAGGCGCAGCTCTCGACGGACCTGACGACATTGCTCTACACCGAAGGCTATCCGCCGGACTGGGATGAAGAGGTCTTCGCCCGCGTTCTCGAGCAGATGGAGAACTACAAGAAGCACCAAGCCGACGATGCGGCGTAAGGATGAGAGAAGGGAAGGGTGAAATGGGAAAACGGAGTAGCAAGATGAAAAAAACGGGTTTCGTTTACATCCTTACGAATCCATCCTTCCGCGAGGACTGGGTGAAGATCGGCAAGACCTCTCGTCCGGTGAATACGCGCTCGAAAGAGCTCGACAACACGGCGGTGCCTTTGCCGTTCGAGATCTATGCGACGCTGAAGACCGCAGAGTATGCGAACGCCGAGACGCTGATCCACAAGATGATCGACCGGTTGACCGACAAGCGCATCCGCAAGAGCCGTGAGTTCTTCAACATCGAGCCCGAGGTTGCGCTCGACATCCTGCGTGATGTGTGCGACGTCATCGGCGGAGAGATTGAAATCAAGGGATCTTCCAAAGCGGATGGCAAAGGCGTGAAGGACTCATCCGGCAAGGCGTTCGGGCGGGCGGCGGAAGAATTCTCGTGCAAGGCGCGCAACGGCGCGTCGGCGCATGCCCGTCTATCGGGAGACGGGATTCTCGTTTTGAAGGGGAGCACGATTTCAACGACCGCACCCTCGTTCAAGAACCGGGGATATTGCGGTCTTCGCCGAGCTTTGGAAAAGAATCACACGATTGTGTCGCGGGTGTTCGCGCGCGATTACCTTTTCGATTCGCTTTCGGCCGCGGCTTCGGTCGTTCTCGGCCGCGCGTCCAACGGAAAAACTTGTTGGAAGCCGAAGGCCGTGGAGTGATCGCGTTTCGCGCTGATTTTGTTGGGCAAGGATGATCGCGGACAAAGGGCTCTTGGCGCGGCCGGGGGGCGACAGGGTCAGCAACCGTATCCTTCAAGCGATGATTTTCAAGAGGGTTTCCGCGGCAGCGGAGGAGGGTCGGACGCAGGAGAAAAAGGGCACAGAAGATCTGACTGCTACTCGGAACTACCCTCACATTTATATAAATGTGAGGGTCGCGGCCGGCGGGATTTTTCTCGCTGCGAAGAGTGCCGCTTGAAATACTAAACGTGGGTTTGCTGAGGTAAACGTGGGTCTCAAG
>CAZYQF010000096.1:3171-4540 GCA_964650165.1 uncultured Lentisphaeraceae bacterium | reverse complement strand
AACAAGATGAACAAGGTTGCTGCTGGAATGTTCGTTGCGCTGGCCGTGTTGTTCGGCGCGCAGGCTGAGATCATAATCCGTGACAATGACACGATCGCCTTCATGGGCGATTCGATCACGGAACAGGGCAACCGTCCGACCGGGTACGTCAATCTCGTCATGAAGGGCCTTGAGATCGCCGGTGTGCGCAACGTCCAGAAGATCCCCGTCGGCATTTCCGGCCACAAGTCGGACAACATGCTCGCGCGGCTCGACAAAGACGTGCTTGCCCGCACGGACAAGAAGACCGCGCAGTGGATGACGTTCAGCTGCGGCGTCAACGACGTCTGGCACGGCGCGGGGGGCGTGCCGTTCGACGGCTTCACGAACAACGTCACGAAGATCTTCGATTCCTGCGAAAAGGCGGGCGTGAAGGTCATCGTCCTGACCCCCACGATGATCTACGGCGATCCGAATTCCGATCTGAACAAGAAGCTCGCTCCCTACGTCTCCTGGCTGCGGGAGGAATCCGTCCGGCGCAAGCTCGCGTGCGCGGACCTGAACGCCATCATGCAGGAGGCGATCAAGACGGCGGGCAAGGAACCGGGCGAGAACCTCACGTCCGACGGCGTCCACATGGCGTTCATGGGCAACGTGATGATGGCCTGGGGCGTCCTGGAGGCGATGGGCGTGCCGCAGGCGAAGATGGCGGAGATCCTCAAGGCGTGGTACGAAATGCCGGGCGCCTTCGAACTCAAGCTGTCGCTCAGCTTCCGCGAGCGCCAGGAGCTCAATCGCCGCCTGAAGTCCGAAAAGACGGACGAGGCCACGTACCTGAAGGGCCGTCTGGGCTTCAAGTGAGAGGCGAAATGACGATTGCGATTTTCATCGACGGGGACAACATCAGTTCCGACTACTGCGAGGCCATCCTGGCGGAAGGCGCGAAGCTGGGCGATGTCCGGGTCAAGAGCGTCTTCGGACGGTGCGCAACCTTCGCGGGCAAGGGATGGAAGGATGTTGCAGAGAAGCACGGCATTCAGAAGTATCCGCAAGTCAACAACCTGCGCGGCAAATCCGCCGCGGACATCGCGCTCGTGATCGACGTGATGAAGCTGCTTGAGATCGATTCCTGTGACGGGATTGTCATCGCGTCCAACGACACGGACTACACCGCGCTCGTCTATGAGATCAAGCGTCGCGGCAAATCGGCCTATTGCTTTGTCACGAAAGCCACGACCAATGCTTATGTGAATGCCTGTGATGGGTTCAGTGTCCTGCCGAAGCCTGCGGCGAAGCTGCAGCCGAAGGTCCAGCCGCAGCCCAAGCCGGCGGCACAGCCGAAGGCGAAGCCGCAGCCGAAGCCGCAGCCGAAGCCGGCGGCTCAGCCGAA
>CAZYQF010000096.1:0-3071 GCA_964650165.1 uncultured Lentisphaeraceae bacterium | reverse complement strand
AGCCGAAGCCGCAGCCGAAGCCGGCGGCTCAGCCGAAAGCCAAGCCCCAGCCGAAGGTTCCGCCGCAGCCGAAACCCGCCGTCCCGCCGCAGCCGGCGGCCCGGCCGGTGGCAAAGCCGCAGCCGAAGCCAGTGCCTCAGCCGGCCGCGAAGCCGCAGCCGAAGAAGGGCACGTACCGGCAGATTGCCGCGGAGCTGAAGAAGGTGCGCTGCCGAAACGTTAATGCCATCCGCAACAAGATCATGAGCGACTACTTCAGGCCCCCGGCCGAGATCGACACGATCGTCAAGAACATGCTGGAACATAGCCTGGTCGCCTTCGACGCCAACGGCCACGCCACCTGGACCTCTTAACGGTCATTCCTCGGCAATATTTGGTATAATACACCAAATCAGCGGAGGAATTTTGATGGCCAAACTTACGGACGTGACTTGGGACGAGTACAGTCAGCTTTCACCTGAGGACAAGAAGCCCTATCTCAAGCGTCCGGAAGGTGACGGACTTCCCTATCACACGCTGTTCGCCCAGCAGTTCGACCGTTCCAGCCTCGAGCGCCTCTGTTCGCTCGCCAACCGCATCCGCTTCATCAACAAGTCCAAGGAAGGCGCGCTTTACCTCAAGAACGTGCTGGCGCACAAGCGTGCGATGCTCTACTTCTCGCAGCCCTCGTCGCGCACGTTCCTCTCCCATCTCGCCGCGTGCCAGATCCTGGGCATCACCACGGGCTCGGTCCGGGACTCCGCGACCTCCTCGGAGTTCAAGGGCGAGAGCCACGAGGACTCGATCCGCACGTTCTCCTCCTATTTCGACATGATCATCATGCGCTCGCCCGAGCAGGGGCTTGCGGAGAAGATGGCGTGGGAGCTTTCGAACAGCGACCGTCCGATTCCGATCCTGAACGCGGGCTCGGGCAAGGACCAGCATCCGACCCAGGCCCTGCTCGACATCTACACGCTGATCCGATCCTTCGAGACCAAGGGCGGACTCGACGGGCGCACGGTGGTGTTCTGCGGCGATCTGCTGCGCGGACGGACCGTCCGTTCGCTCGCGTACCTCCTCGCCAACTTCACGGACGTCAAGCAGGTCTTCGTCGCTCCGCCGGAGCTTCAGGTTCCGGACGACGTGGTGGCGGAGCTTGAGAAGAAGGGCGTCGACTTCCGGGTGACGGACGACCTCAAGTCCGCCGTCAAGGCCGCGGACGCGGTCTACATGACGCGCATCCAGGACGAGTGGGATTCCTCGGCGGGCGCCTCGGCCAAGATCGACACCTCGAGGTTCAAGTTCGGCGCGGACGAGCTCGCGCTCCTGAAGAAGGACGGCATCATCATGCATCCGCTGCCGCGACGCGACGAGATCTCGACCTGCTGCGACCACGATCCGCGCGCCATGTACTGGCGCCAGATGCGCAACGGCATGTGGATCCGCGCCGCGTTGATCGCGGCCGTGTTCGGCTTCGAGAAGACGATCATGGAATGCGGGTATTGAGAAGTTCATTGGAAAAGAAAGAGCTTGAAAAGACAGAGGAATTGATGGAAGGCGTAGGAACAGTCGAACGGAAGCTGATGAAGCTGGATTTGCCGGAAGGCGGGCTCAGGCTCGCCTACGGCGGCGTGCTGAAGGAGATCGAGGTCGCGTACGAGGAGTGCGGTGCGCCGGTTTCAGACGGCAACGTGATCTACATCTGCCACGCGCTCACCGGAGACGCGCACGTCGCGGGAATCAGGCCCGGCGAACAGGAGCCGAGCGGCTGGTGGGAGGAGATGGTCGGTCCCGGACGAGCGTTCGACACCAACCGCTTCCACATCGTCTGCGCGAACGTCCTCGGCGGCTGCAGCGGCACGACGGGACCGATGTCCGTCAACCCCGACACCGGCAAGCCCTACGGATCGGCGTTTCCGCAGTACAATTTCGACGATGCGGTCGATGTCTTCCGTCTCCTCCTGAAGCAGCTCGGGATCCGTCGCCTCGCGGCGGTCGTGGGCGGCAGCTACGGCGGGCTCCAGGTCGTGAACTGGATGACGCGCTTTCCCGAGGACATGGACAAGGCCTGCCTGATCGCGACCAGCGCCCACCTCAACACCCAGGCGATCGCGCTCAGCGTGATGAGCCGCAACTCGATCACGTACGATCCGAACTGGCTGGGCGGCGACTACTACGCCGTCGGCGACGGGAAGGGACCGCAGGCCGGTCTGGCGAGCGCCCGCCAGCTCGCGCACATCACCTACCTGTCGCGCGAGCTTTTGCAGCAGAAGTTCGAACGCAGGCTCCAGCGGGAATTCGTCGAGGCGCCGGAGGCGGAGCGCGCGGAGCGCGACCGGCTCTTCAAGACGTATTTCCAGGTCGAGAGCTATCTTGACTACCAGGCGATGAAGTTCCTCAGGCGCTTCGACGCGAACTCCTATCTGCACATCACCCGCTCGATGGACCTCTCGGATCCGTGCGACCGCTTCGGTTCGCTCGACGCGGCGTTCGCACGCGTCAAGGCGAAGACGCTCGTCGTCTCCTACGAGAACGACATTCTCTTCCCGGACTGGCAGTCGAAGGAGATCGTGGCGTCGCTGATGAAGTCCCACAAGTCCGTCAGCTACTGCCATCTCGAGAGCGGCACGGGACACGATTCCTTTCTCACCGACATCGAGCATCTCTCGAAGATCGTCGGCGGCTTCCTCTCGCGCCGCGAGGTCAAGATCGCGCCCGCTCTGGAGAAGGACTACGGCAGCGTCCTCGGCATGGTCAGGAACGGCGCGCACGTGGTCGACATCGGCTGCGGCGACGGCACGCTCCTCGACGCCCTGAGGGCGGAGAAGGGCGTCCGGGGCGACGGCGTCGAAATCGACGTCGACTGCTACGAGGAAGCGCTCGCGGACGGACACGACATGTTCTGGGGCGACGTCGACAACGGGCTCGGAGACATCCTTCCCGACCGTCACTACGACACCGCGATCGTGTCGGACACGCTGCAGGAGGTGAAGAATCCGCGCGGACTCCTCCAGGAGGCGCTCCGGATCGCCGACGAGGCCATCGTCACGTTTCCGAACTTCGCCGCGTACCGCATCCGCCTGACGCTGGCG
>CAZYQF010000095.1:0-4596 GCA_964650165.1 uncultured Lentisphaeraceae bacterium | reverse complement strand
ACCAGGAGTACATCGAGGTCGACACCTCCAACATCCTCTTCATCTGCGGCGGCGCCTTCGTCGGACTCGACCGGATCGTCGGCGAGCGCACCGGCAAGCGCGCGATCGGCTTCAACGCCGCGGCCGAAGCGGACGGTCCGGCGGCCGCCCGGCCGGGCAATCTCGCCGAGGTCCGTCCCGAGGATCTCGTCAAGTTCGGACTCATTCCCGAGTTCACCGGCCGCCTGCCCGTGATCACGACGATGAAGGAGCTCTCCGAGGACGACCTCGTGAGGGTGCTCGCCGAGCCGAAGAACTCCCTTGTGAAGCAGTATGCGAAGCTGCTCAAGATGGACGGCGTCGAGCTCGAGTTCGACGAGAAGGCGCTTCGCGAGCTCGCGAAGATGGCGCTCGCCCGAAAGACGGGCGCGCGCGGCCTCCGCGCGGAGATGGAGCGGCTGATGACGGACGTCATGTTCGAGGCCCCCGGAAACGCGAAGATGAAGAAGGTCACGGTCACGCCGAAGACGATCAAGGAAAAGCTGGGCTGATTATGGAGCTGGAGATTCTGAAGGCAAAGTTGCATCGGATCCGGGTCACGGACGCGTGCCTCGACTACGAGGGATCGCTGACGCTGGATCCGGACGACATGGAGGCGGTGGGGCTCGTTCCCTACGAGAAGATCCTCTGCGCGGACGTCGAGAACGGCAACCGCTTCGAGACCTACACCATCGTCGGCAAGCGCGGCAGCCACGTCTGCTGCCTCAACGGCGCGGCCGCCCACAAGGGCAAGGTCGGCGACCGGCTGATCGTGATGAGCTTTGCGCGGATGTCGCCCGAAGAGGCGAAGGGCTGGGTCCCGAAGGTCAAGCATTTCTAAGGAGAAGAAGATGAAGCGGATGAAGTGGTTTCTGGCGGTCGCGTGCCTCATGGCCGTGACCTGTGTTTTTGCAAACGCGGGAGGCGGCCTGCCGGAGAACGCGGCGGAATGGCCCGAGAAGCTCGGAATGACGCACCGGATGCTCTTTCTCGTGCTGCAGGTCGGCATCGTCATCTTCGCGGCGAAGCTCGGCGGGTCCGTCGCCGTGGCGATGCGGCTCCCGAGCGTCCTGGGCGAGCTGGGCGCGGGCGTCCTGATCGGACCGTGGGCGCTGGGCGGAATTCCGATTCCGGGCTTTGACGGCATGTTCTCGCAAGGTCTCTTCTACGGCCATGCGCTGCGGGCGCAGGCCGCCGCCGGAGCCACGCCCTTCGCGGTGACGCCGGAGCTGTACGGCGCCTGCACGGTCGCGTCCGTCGTCCTCCTCTTCCTCTCGGGCATCGAGACCAACCTCAAGATGTTCCTCAAGTACGCGTTCGCCGGTTCGCTCGTGGGCATCGGCGGCGTGGCGTTCTCCTTTCTCTTCGGCGACCTCTGCGCGGTTTACGCGGTGAAGGTCCTGCCGGCGTCGTGGGGCATCTCCTCGATCGGCTGTCTCGCGCACCTCGACGCGCTCCTCGAGAGCGGCGATCTCATGAAGGCGATGCTCCACCCGGCGGCGCTGTTCATGGGCATCATGTCGACGGCGACCTCCGTCGGCATCACCGCCCGCATCCTTTCCGAGAAGAAGAAGCTGGATTCCGAGGAAGGCGTGACGATCATGGCGGGCGCCGTGATCGACGACGTTCTCGGAATCATCATGCTCGCGATCGGCATGGGCATCATCGCCTCCCAGACGCCCGACCCCAAGACCGGCGCCGTCGCGCCCCTCGCGTGGGGGTCGATCGGCATGACCGCGCTCAAGGCGTTCGGCGTCTGGCTCGGCGGCACCGTCATCGGCGTCGTCTTCGCGAAGAAGATCTCCTGGCTTCTCAAGCTCCTCCGCGCTCCCGGTGCGATCGCGATGCTGGCGTTCGGGCTCGCGCTCGTGATCGCGGCCTTGTTCGAGGCGCTCGGGCTCACGCTGATCATCGGCGCGTACGTGATGGGCCTTGCGCTCTCGCGCACCGACATCAAGCATCTCGTGCAGGAAAACCTCTCGATGCTCTACGTGTTTCTCGTCCCGATCTTCTTCTGCGCGATGGGCATGATGGTGGACGTCGGCGCGCTCTGGTCGAAGCCGGTCCTGATCTTCGGCGGAATCTACACCGTCCTCGCGGTGCTCGCGAAGATGATCGGCTGCGCCATCCCGTCGCTCTTCTGCGGCTTCACGCCTCTCGGCGCGTTGCGCGTCGGCGCGGGCATGGTCCCGCGCGGGGAGGTCGCGCTCATCATCGCCGGAATCGGCCTCTCGAACGGCTTTCTCACGAAGGAGGTCTTCGGCATCGGCATCCTGATGACGCTCGTGACGACCGTCGTCGCGCCGCCCGTCCTCGTGGCCCTCTTCGCCCCGAAGGGTCGCGGCGTGCGGCATCCGAGGACCGGCTCGGAAGGCTCGCGCGAGGTCGTCTTCGAGCTCGAGACGCGCGACGTCGCCGATCTCATGCTCACGAAGCTCGCCCAGGAGTTCCGCAACGAGGGCTTCTTCACCACGCTCCTGTCGCAGGCCGACCACATCTGGGAGTTCGCGATGGACGACATCGAGATCAGCGTCCGCCGCGACGGGAACAAGATCCGCTTCTCCTGCACGCCCGCCGAAGAGGCAATCGTGATGACCGCGTGGATGGAAGTCGCCTCGCAGATGAACGACCTCGCCCGTTCGATCGCGAAGCCCATCCGCAGGGAGGAGCTCGACCAGATGATCGCCAAGAGCGAGGCCGTCAAGAAGGGCAACGAGAACGTCGGACGCTACGTGCAGGGATTCGTCATGCTGCCGAAGTTCCGGGCCTCGTCGAAGAAGGAGGCGATCGAGAAGATCGTCGCCGAGGTCGCGAAGGCGAATCCGAACCACGTGTGCGATCCCGTCGCCGCGGCGGCCGCGGTCCTGAAGCGCGAAGAGCTGATGCCGACCGGACTCGATCACGGCATTGCCGTGCCGCACGGACGCGCGGCCTGCGTGAAGGGCGTCGTCGGCGCGGTGGCGATTCTCGACAACTCGGGCACGGCCAACGGCTGCATCCCCGACTACGAGACGATCGACAACTCTCCGCTCGCCATCATCGTCCTGACCCTCGCAAACGACGAGTCGCAGGGTCCTTATCTCAAGGTCATGAGCTTCATCTCCCGCGCGCTCCGCGCGAGCGACGGCTACAGGCGCCTGATCGACTGCAGCACGCCGGAGGAGATGCGCAGGTTCTTCCGCCAGGCGACGTGAGATCCGTGGTTCGCGATTCGTGGTTCGTGATTCGTGAATCGGAATGATACCATCGCCGCGATCGCCACCGCGCCGGGTCCGGCCGGGATCGCGGTCGTCCGCGTCAGCGGCCCCGGGGCGTTCGGCATCGCCGAGCGCCTCGCCGGAAAGAAGCCCGAACCCGGCCGCATCCAGTTCGCCCGGTTCTCGGCCGCGCAACCCTTTGGCCGCGCGACCGTCCGGCTCGACGCCGGCCTGGTTCTGGCCTTCAAGTCTCCCCGCAGCTATACCGGGGAGGACACGGTCGAGTTCCAGTGCCATGGCGGAAGCGTCGCACCGCGGCGGATTCTCGAGGCCTGCATCGCCGCCGGCGCGCGCCTCGCGCGTCGCGGCGAGTACACCGAGCGCGCCTTCCTGAACGGCAAGCTCGATTTCAACCAGGCGGAGTCGGTTCTCGATCTCATCATGGCCAAGACCGAGCGCGCCGCAGATGCGGCCCTGGAGGGCATTGACGGTCGACAGAAGGCCACCCTCCAGGGGATTTACGCCGCGCTGATTGCCCTGTCTTCGACCGTCGAGCAGGCCTTGGACATCAGCGAGGACGAATTGCCCGCGGATTTCCAGAGAAACATCGAAAATTCGCTTTTAGAGACAATTTCATCAATAAAAGATGAAGTCCAGCGATTCAAGGCTGGCAAAATCCTTCGCGACGGGGCCTTGGTGGTTCTCGCGGGCGCTCCCAACGCGGGCAAGTCTTCGCTGATGAATGCGCTTTTGAAGGAAAATCGCGCCATTGTCTCGGACATTCCCGGCACCACGCGGGATTCCATCGAGGAGTGGCTGGATGTCGAGGGCTGGCCGGTGCGGCTGGCGGACACGGCTGGACTTCGTGTCGCCGCCGACATCCTCGAGCGCGAAGGGGTTGCGCGGGCCGAGAAGCTCGTCGCGTCCGCTGACGTCGTCCTGGCCCTCGACTGCGACCTCCGGGCGGCGAACGTCATCCGCCTGCACGCGAAGTGCGACCTCGGTCCCGGCGAGGGGCTGCCCGTCTCGTCGAAGACGGGCGAGGGCCTTGAGGCGCTGCGGCAGGCCATCGCCCGGACGCTCGAGGCGAAGGCCGCCGCAACCTCCGAGACCGAGCCGGGTCCCTCGTTCCTGACCGTTCTGCTTTCGGTTCTTTCGGACCTGTCGGCCCCGCTCCCAGGCGACCTCGTCGTCATCGCCAACCGCATCCGCGCGGCCGCCGAGAAACTCGGCGAAGCGGTCGGCGCCGTCTATTCGCAAGACCTTCTCGATTCGCTCTTCTCCCGCTTCTGCGTCGGGAAGTAGCCCCGTGGTTCGTCAAATAGAAATGGCCCTTCTGCAATAGCGGTCAAAAGGTCAGATGCTGACCTTGATTTTCCGC
>CAZYQF010000094.1:0-4714 GCA_964650165.1 uncultured Lentisphaeraceae bacterium | reverse complement strand
GAGATCGCGGCCGATCCCTCTTGACGAACCTGCAGAAAAAGTGATACAATCTCATCATCTCTTCCAAGAAGGCGAGTGCTTTTGAGGGCGGGGTTGAAAAGAAAAGAAGCAAAAGAAGGAAAGTTCAGATGGAAATCTATGTTGGTAACCTCGCGTACGCGACCAATGACGACAGTCTCAAGGCGGCGTTCTCTCAGTACGGCGAAGTTACCGCTGTTCGTGTCGTGACCGATCGCATGACCGGTCGCAGCAAGGGATTCGGCTTCGTCACGATGCCCGACGCCACCCAGGCGCAGGCCGCGATTGACGCCCTCAATGGACACGAAATCGACGGACGCACGGCTCGTGTGAACGAGTCGCAGCCCAAGCCCCGTGAAGAGCGTGGCGGATTCGGCGGCGGACGTGGCGGATTCGGCGGCGCCAGCCGTGGCGGATTCGGCGGCGGCAGCCGTGGCGGATTCGGCGGTGGTGACCGTGGTCCCCGTCGCGAGTCGCGTTGGTAATCGGCATTTTGTCGATTAACCTCAAACGGAGCGCGGCAGATTTGCCGCGCTCTTGTTTTTGGTATAATTTCACGCCGTGAAAGGCGATGTAAAGTTCGGAACGTGGCGTGTGACGCGGTTTTACTTTCCGCTGCTTCTGCAGGCCTTCTCCCAGTCCCTCACCTATCCCCTGGTCGCCGGCATCGTGACCCACGGCGTGTTCGGGGTGAACGGCCTGACGGCGTTCAGCCAGGGCCTGATGATCATGTTCATGGTCGGTGCGCTCGGCGCCGGACTCGTCACCACGGGACTGGTCTTCGCACGGACCTGGTACGGACACGTCTCCTTCCGCCGGCTCAACGCGCTGATGGCCGCGACGCTGCTCGTGCTTCAGTGCCTGCTGGCCCTGCCGCCGTTCTCCGGGTGGCTCTTCCGCGGTTTCTTCGCGCTCTCGCCGGAGCTCGCCGACGTCTCGGCGTCGGTGTTGCTCTTCAGCGCGCTGACGAATCTCGGGTTCTTCCTCCGGAACGTCCCGATGGTCGTCCTCTTCAACAATTTCGAGAGCGGAAAGGCCAACAACGCGACCTTGATCCGCATCGCGGTCACCGTTCTCTGCTCGGTTTTCTTCCCGAGGCTGGGCTGGACCGGCCCCGCCTGGGGGGTCGTCGCGCTGACGGTCGGAGTGTGGGTGGAGCTGGGCGTGACCTGGGCCTACGCCCGGCCCTATGTCCGCGAGCTGCGCGAGACCGAGGTCCTGGCCCCCGCGGCGCTGAACGTCAACTTCGCCGAGCTCGTCCGCGAGCAGTTTCGCTTTACGCTGCCGCTGTCGCTGGGCGGGTTCCTCCTCGCGACGTCGCCGCTCATCGTCGCGGCCTTCATCGTGAGGGCGGCGAATGCGGCGGACATGCTGACGGTCCATTACGTGACGATCGGCGTCGCCAACCCCGTCGCCTACGCGGCCTTGCGGCTGCAGACGGTGTCCGTCAAGTTTCCGCCCGAGCACCCCGGCGACCGCCGGCTCCTCTGGTACGCGCTCGGTGCCGGCGCGGTTTTGGGAATCGTGCCGTTTCTCTTCGCGATGCCGGGACTCGGAAACTGGTACTTCTCGACCTACCAGAACGTGCCGGACCGTCTCATTCCCACCGCCCGGCTCGCGATCGGAATCTATTCCGCGGTCGCGATCATCCACGCCGTCCGCGCCCGCATCGAGGGAATCGCCGCGGCCCGGAAGCTTCCGGGCGCGGTGATGGCCGGAGAGATCACCTATACCGCGGCGCTGTTCCTGACGCTCGCCGTGCTGTTCCCGCTGGGACTCCCCGGCTGGGTCATGGCGATTTCCGCGATCTTCGTCGCCCCGGCGTGCGTCGCCGCGGCGGTTTACGCGGCGCTGTGGTATAATGAAAGGCAATATGGACGAAATTGACTTTGATGCCGACTCCTTCGAGGACCTCGTCGCGAAGGACAGCCGCTACGACGCGCGCGCGTACGCGCTGCTGATGGACGTCGTCCACTACCTCGGCATGGACGGAAAGCACATGGACGCCGAAGGCATCATGGACGAGTTCAAGGAGCGGACGCTCGACCAGTACGGTCCGCTCAGCTACACCGTCCTGACCGAATGGGGACTCAAGTCCTGCGAGGACCTCGGCGAGATGATGTTCAACCTCGCCGACGCCCGCCGGGTCCAGAAGGACGAGAGCGACACGCCGGAGGCCTTCCTCGGCGGCTACGACTTCCGCGAAACCTTCCTCGGTCCCTACGAGACATGACGCGCATTCAGGAATTCGGCTGGCGGGGCGAAGTGACCCCGGGGATCGGGCGCATCGTGAGCGCCCACGGCGACTACTACCATCTCGTCTGCAACGAGACCGGAGGCGAAATCCTGGCGCGCAAGAAGAAGTCCGCCTTCACCCGCATGAAGACGGACGCGCCGGACACCATGAAGGGCCTGAAGCGCTCGGAGGTCCAGCAGGCGGAGCCGCCGAAGCCGATGACGGGGGACTTCGTCCGCTTCCGCTACAACGCGCAGGGCGATTCGATGATCACCGAGGTCCTGCCGCGCTTCTCGCATTTCGAGCGCAAGGATCCGACCGCGCGCCGCAGCTCCCAGACGCTCGCGGTGAACTTCGACACGCTCTTCGTGATGATGTCGCTCAACGAGGACTTCTCCACGGCGCGCATCGCGCGCTACCTCGACCTTGCGGAGGACCTCGGCGAGGCCGAGGTGGTGGTCGTGCTTACGAAGACGGATCTCCGCGAGTCCGGCGACGAGGAGTACATCGACCTGCTGCGGGAGACTGTCGCGGACCGCGCGCGGCTGATCATGATCTCCGCGCTGACAGGCGAGGGGATGGCGGACGTTCGCGCCTACGAGCGTCCTGGCCGGACGCTCGCCTTGATCGGATCGAGCGGCGTCGGGAAGTCGACGCTCCTCAACACCCTTGCGGGCGAAGAGTGGGCGGCGACGCAGGAGATCCAGGAGTGGAGCGGCAAGGGCCGCCACACGACGACGAGCCGCGAGCTCGTCAGGCTCCCTTCGGGGGCGATGGTGATCGACACGCCGGGCATCCGCGAAATCGGCAAGGTCGGCGAGGTCGACGAGATCCAGGTCCGGGGCGAGTCCACCCACCGGTACCGGCGCAAGGATTCGGAAGGGTTCGAAGCTTGAGCTGGTTCAGGACCCTTTTTACCTACCTGCCGTTTGCGGTCTGGCTCGTGACGGTGCTCGTCTACGTCGTTCCGTGCCGCTATCGGACGCGCGTGCAGGCGATTTGGGCGATGGTGCTCCTCGCGTGCGCGGCGAAGTTCCTCTGCTACAAGATGTTCGGCGGCGACGTGTTCGTGCCGGAGCTGCCGGAGAAGCTCATCTGGTTCTGGAACTGGGCGTATTCGGGGGCGATGATCCTCTTCGTGCTGTCGTCCGCGTGGTTCGCCGTCGGACTTGTCCTTCGGAATTTCATCACCGCGTCGCCGAGAGCTCTGACCGTCCGCCGCTGGGCGCTTCCGGTCGCCGCCTGGATGCTGTCCGCCTGGGGCCTCTGGAACGGCGTCGGCGCCCCGACCGTCCGCGAGGTGGAGCTGGCGATTCCGGGCCTGCCGGCGGAACTCGACGGCTACCGTATCTGCCATCTCGCCGACATTCATGTCAGCAGCGGGGCGCGCCGGTGGCGGACCGAGCGCATCGTCGCCGCGGCGAATGCCGCGGGCGCGGACCTGATCGTCTGCTCCGGGGACATCGTGGACGGCACGGGCGCGCGCCGGCAGCGGGACGTCGAGCCGATCCGCAACCTCGCGGCAAAAGACGGGGTCTGGTTCGTGACCGGCAACCACGAGTATTACAACGACTGGTCGGAGTGGAAGCGCCGGTATGACCGGTGGGGGATCCGCTTCCTTTCGAACACGTGCGTCTTTCCCCGTCCGAAGCTCGCGCTCGGCGGCGTCAACGACGATGCGGTGATGAGATTCGATGGTTCGGCTGCGTCCGACTGTCCGAACGTCGGTCGCGCGTTTGCGTGCGCCACCAACGGCGAATTCCGGGTCCTCTTGTCTCACCGTCCCGCGGACGCGCGCCGGAACGCCGTCTCCTGGAACGTCGGACTTCAGCTGTCCGGACACACCCATGGCGGCGTGATGCCGATTCTCGACAGGTTGGTTGCCAGACACAACAACGGATTCGTCCACGGGGCGTATCCTATGGAGACAGGTCTGCTGTGGTGGCTCCATGTCTCGCCGGGGTGCGGACAGTGGGCCGGCTTTCCGGTCCGCTTCTTCAACGATCCCGAGATTTCGGTGATCACCCTGCGCCGCAATCGACTTGTTCGGTAGGGTGATCGTTTTTCGGTAGGGTCACGCGTCCCGCGTGACCATCTGAGCCCCTGAAATTTCTTTTCCGCTCCGGACCAGAAGTGGTATACTTCCCTTAGTTCCTCCCAGGCGGAGGAGACGGTGAGAGTTGAACGGATCAAGAGGACGGAGCTGTTATGAGGGAGATCGATTGTGGCAATCAAGTCTGATTCTGCAGCCTCATGTTATGGGATAGGATATGGTGCATGAACTTGGCTAGGCGGTTGGGCTGTATGTTTTGCTGCGGAGCTTTGTTGATGGCGGCTGCGTTTCTCGCTATCGCATTGTATCAGAGTCCGCGTCAATTAGAGCTTCCAGCGGCAATGCCGCTTGTTTTAGGCCTTTCGACTGATTTAGGTGTTGAGCAGACGATAAAGTTGCTCGGTTCT
>CAZYQF010000093.1:0-5036 GCA_964650165.1 uncultured Lentisphaeraceae bacterium | reverse complement strand
TGCTTCCTGCTCGCCGGCCTTCTGCTGACGCTCGGCGTCATTTGAGATCAAGGTCTGACAAGACGCTGGTCGCGGGTTGACGGGCGTCCTTCTGACGAGAATGCAACCGCAAACAAGATGAGGTTTTGAGATGCGCAAACTGAACGTCCTGTTCCTGTGCACCGGCAATTCGTGCCGCAGCCAGATGGCCGAGGGGTGGGCGCGCGCCCTCAGGGGCGACGTGCTCGAGCCGTATTCGGCGGGCATCGAGACGCACGGGCTGAACCCGAACGCCGTGAGCGTGATGGCCGAGGCGGGTGTCGACATCTCCGGCCACGTGTCGAAGAACGTGGATTCGCTGGCCGGCGTGCCCTTTGACTGTGTGGTGACGGTCTGCGGCCGTGCGAACGAGAGCTGTCCGTTCTTTCCGGGCTCCGCCAAGGTGGTGCACGTCGGCTTCGACGATCCGCCCGCGCTGGCGAAGTTCGTGGAAGGCGAGCAGGCGAAGCTGGATTGCTATCGTCGCGTTCGCGACGAGATCCGGGCGTTTGTGGAGACCCTGCCCGAGGGATTGGATCGGACTTGAGAAAGAGGTGATGGCATGAACGGAAAACCAGATCCGAAGATCGGATTTTTTGACAAGTACCTGACCGTATGGGTCGCGCTGTGCATGATTGCGGGCGTGCTGATCGGAAAATTCCTTCCGGCCGTTCCGGCCGTGCTGGGCCGTCTTGAGTACGCGAAGGTCTCGATTCCCATCGCCGCGCTCATCTGGCTCATGATCTGGCCCATGATGATGAAGGTCGATTTCGCCAGCATCAGAAACGTCGGACGGAATCCGAAGGGGCTGTATGTCACGTGGGTGACGAACTGGCTGATCAAGCCTTTCACCATGTATGCGATTGCGGCGTTCTTTCTCCTGGTGGTGTTCAAGGGACTGATCCCGAAGGACCTGGCCCGGGATTACCTGGCGGGGGCCATTCTGCTGGGCGCAGCCCCCTGTACCGCGATGGTTTTCGTCTGGAGCTACCTGACGCGGGGCAATCCGGCCTACACCGTCGTGCAGGTCGCGACGAACGACCTGATCATCCTTCCGGCGTTCGCTCCGATCGTCGGCCTCCTGCTCGGCGTGAGCGGCGTCCGGATTCCGTGGGACACGCTCTTCCTGTCGGTCGGACTCTTCGTGGTCGTTCCGCTGCTGGGCGGAATGCTGACCCGCTTTCACGTGATCAAGGCCAAGGGGCTGGATTATTTCAACACGGCGTTCCTTCCCAAGTTCGGACATGTGACGATCGGCGGGCTTCTGCTGACGCTCGTGCTGATCTTTTCCGTGCAAGGCGAGGTGATCGTCAACAATCCGCTGCACATCGTCCTGATCGCCGTGCCGCTGGTCCTTCAGACGTATCTCATATTTTTCATCGCCTATCTGGCGGCGAAGAAGCTGAAGATTCCGCATGACGTCGCGGCCCCGGCCGGCCTGATCGGCGCCTCCAATTTCTTCGAGCTTTCGGTGGCGGTCGCCATCTCTCTCTTCGGCGCGTCGTCGCCGGTGGTTCTCGCCACCGTCGTCGGGGTCCTGACGGAGGTTCCGGTCATGCTGAGCCTCGTCAAGATCGCCAACCGCACCGCGCCTTCGCTTCATTCGATGCCGTGATAGGACATGTCAGCGTTTCCGTTTTGTCAGGGGCTCATCGTGAGGCTTTTCATTGCGGACGTGGTGTGGTAAACTGACGGCATGAGTAAATTTCCGCATGCTCTCGCTGTCGTTCTGTTGCTCGTCGTCGGATGGTCGGCCTGGCGGCCGGCGGAATGGGGCGTCTGGTGGATGGAGATGGTCTGGGTCCTGGGAGCGTTTGCCGTTCTCGCCGCGACCTTTCGTCGCTTCCGGTTCTCGAATGCCGCGTACAGTCTCGTCTTCATCTGGCTCGTCATGCATACGGTCGGGGCGCATTACACGTTTGAACACGTTCCGATGGAGTGGCTGAAGAGCCTGCTCGGATCCGAACGCAACCACTACGACCGGATCGCGCATTTCTGCATCGGACTGAACTCGTTCATGCTGGCCGAACTCGCCCTGCGCAAGAAATGGGTGTCGAATGCAGTCGTCGCGGCCTCCGTCGGCGTCCTCGCCATCATGGCCATGGCGGCGGGTTGGGAGATCGTCGAATGGGTTGTCGCCGCTTGGGACGGCGGTGCGGACGGACTGGCGTTCCTCGGGTCGCAGGGCGACGACTGGGACGCCCAGAAGGACATGCTCTGCGATACGCTCGGCGCCGTCTCCGCCGCAGCCGTCTTTGTGAAGGCGAACCGGGTTCTTGTCGAAAGGAGCGCAGCGAAATGATGTTCCGGAAGAATCCCTGCCTCGTGTGCGCGGCCGTTGCCGCCCTGTCGGTCGCGTCGCTCTTTGCCGACGTCACCCGCGACGGGACGACTGTCTTCAGCCGCGACACCGGAATCATGCCTCCCGCCGGGGACTTCACCGCGCTCGTCACATTCCGTCACAAGGGCTATGCCCCCGTGCCGAAGGACATGGAGTGGCGCAACGGCATGGTGATGTGCTATCGCTCCGGCTACTTCGACGGCTGGCGCGTCCATCTCCACGACAACGTCGAGATGCGGCCGGTCTTCGAGATCGGGCGGACGCAGGGCTCGGTCGGACTGGACGGCGGCTTCCCGGTTGCGAAGGATGCCTGGCACCGACTCGCGGCGTCTTGGCAGCACGGGGCAGATCCGAAGGTCGGCGTCATGCGGCTGTGGCTGGACGGACGCCTCCTCGCGGAGTCTCCCGCCGACCGTCCTGCGCCCAAGACGGACGATTCGACCCTCAAGCTCGGCTACGTCGACTTCGGAGTCGGGGCGCTCAACCTTGAGGTCCGGGACGTTGCCGTCCTTCCGAAGGCGCTCGGGGCGGACGAAATCGCTCGGGATTTCACGTCCGCCGTCAATGCGAAGGCAATGGATCCGCATGCGTCGCATCCGCTCCTGATGCAGGTCTACGACCGCGCCATGACGCGGATCGCCGGCGACGACTGGCGCCCGAAGCGCGTCGCGCCGAAGCCGATCCGCGTGATCGAACTCGGACCCGGCCGCCAGACGGTGAACGCGACGAGGTGTTTCGAAGGTCCGGAACATGACGGACTCCTCATCCGCGGCGCTTCGGACGGATCGACCGTCCTGAGCGGCGCCGAGGAGATTCCGGCCTCGTCGTTCCGTGCTCCGACCGATGAGCAGCTTCTCTCGCGCTTCCCGGAAGCTGTCCGCACGCAGGTGATTGCCGCGGAGGTGAAGGGCCTCGAGTCCCTGAGAGCCTTTGGCGTCGGGGTCCGCCACCGTGACGGAATCTTGCTCGCGACGCCCGGCGGACGTCTCCTTCGGCAGGCACGCTGGCCCCAGGCCGGATGTGCCGCGGCCACAAACTGCAACGGGTCGATTCGCTTTCTCGGTTCCGCCCCGCAGCTCGCCCCCGGGACGAAATTCCTCGCACACGGCTACTGGAAATATTTCTGGGCGGACGCCGCGCTCCCGGCCGAGACGGCGGCGGACGGGTCCTTCGCGTTGTTGGAGTCCCACAGTTACGGACTCTCCGAGGCGCCGAGTGCGGCGATCGCGGGCGTTCCCGAGGTGACGGACCGTCCGGGCGAATGGTGCCTCGTCGGCGAGACGCTGTGCCTCATCCCCCCCGAAGACTTCACAGGCGTCAGAGTGCCGCGCTTGACGGGTCCGTTTTTCGAATTCAAGAAGGTTCGCAACGTCCGCCTTGAGAACGTGACGCTCGAGGGCGCGGTCGGTTCGGCCGTCAAGGCCCAGCACTGCGAAGGCCTGTCTCTCGTCAAGGTCGGCATCTCCGCAGTCGGCGGAGACGGCGCGGTTCTGGACGGCTGCGACGGGGCATTCGTCTCGGACTGCCGCTTCGCGCGGACCGGACACAACGCGCTGACTCTTTCCGGCGGCGACCGGCGGACGCTTCGCGCGGGGAACATGCGCGTCGAAGGCTGCCGTTTCACGACGTCCGGGCAGTTGACGCGGACCTACACCCCGGGCGTGTTGCTGCAAGGCTGCGGTGGAATTCTCTCCGGCTGCGTCTTCGAGGACCTGCCGTCGAGCGCCATCCGGCTCGAGGGCAACGACCATCTCATCCGCGACTGCACCTTTACTCGCACGGTTTTGGAGTCCGACGACCAGGGCGCGATCGACATCTGGGGCGATCCGACCTATCGCGGAAACATCTACTATCGCAACCGCTTCGCCCGCGTGGGCGGCGACGACAACAATGCGTGCGGACGCGGAGCGATCCGTTTCGACGACATGATCTCTGGTCAGGCGGTCATCGGCAATGTCTTCGAAGACTGTTCGCAAGGCAACTTCGGAGCGATTCAGATGAACGGCGGATCCTACAACGCGGTCGTGTCGAATGTCTTCAGGTCCTGCGCGAAGGGCGTCACTGTCGGACGCTGGGACGATGCGCGCTTTGACGAGCGCCTGAAGACGCAGGAGTTCGTCGAAAAGATGCGGATTTCGCGCGAAAACGATGTCTATTTGCAGCGCTATCCCGAGCTCGGACGCGTCGGCCGGGATCATGGCGTCGAGCTGATCCTGGACAACGACTTCGGCATTCTGACGAAGCCGGTCAGCGGACTTTCCGCCTCCGGCCTCTTCCGATAACCCGCCGTCGCCGCAATCCGGCTTCGGACGGAAGTTCGAACGCAAGACGCTTACGCGTCCGCAATAAGATCACGAGAATACGAAATGCCTACACCCGCCGAATACGGCGGACGGCATATTCGCATTCTCGCGTGCCTTGCGTTTTGTCCAACAGATTGATGAAACCCGTATATTTTGATCAGTTTCCGCTACGGAACGCAAGCTGCGGCAGAACGCAAATAAACCGTCGCGGTATTCCGCGGGTGTAGGTTTTTTGCGTTCTGACGCCATCTTATTGCGGGCGCGAGAGCGCCTTGCGTTCTAACATTGTTCTTTTTTGTGTCACGTCGGCGGGAGCCGACCCTGCTGAAGGTTTCGAATCATTTTGGCGTGCGAGCGCGCGGATCCTTTGATAT
>CAZYQF010000092.1:0-5039 GCA_964650165.1 uncultured Lentisphaeraceae bacterium | reverse complement strand
ATGGCCGGCGAATATCAGTTCTCACTTGTCGATGTCACCAAGCAGGTCGGTACCAAGACCATCCTGAAGGACGTCAATCTTTCCTTCTACTACGGCGCGCACATCGGCGTCATCGGCGGCAACGGCGCGGGAAAGTCCACGCTTCTCAAGATTCTGGCCGGACTCGACACCGAGCTCCTGGGCACTGTCCAGGTCGCGAAGGGCACCAAGGTCGGCTACCTCCCGCAGGAGCCGGTTCTTGACGATTCGAAGACCGTTCTCGAGACCGTCATGGAGGGCGTCAAGGACGCCCAGGACATGGTGACCCGCTACGAGGACCTCTGCTGCGAGCTCGATGACCCGAAGGCCGCGGCGGAGATGGAGCGCCTTCAGGCGATCATCGACCAGAACGACTACTGGAACCTCGAGAACCTGGTCGAGCGCCGCATGGCGGATCTCGGCTGCCCCGAGGGATCCAAGTCCGTCGCGGTCCTCTCCGGCGGCGAGCGCCGCCGCGTCGCGATCGCGCGCCTCCTCCTGTCCAATCCCGACGTCCTCCTCCTCGACGAACCGACGAACCACCTCGACGCCGAGACGACGTTCCGCCTCGAGGCGTACCTGAAGGATTTCAAGGGCACGCTGATCGTCGTGACCCACGACCGCTACTTCCTCAGCGACGTGACGGACTGGATTCTGGAGCTCGACCACGGCGTCTGCTACCCGTACAAGGGCAATTACGAGGAGTGGCTCAAGCAGAAGGAGGCGATGCTCCAGCGCGAGGCGAAGGTTGAGAAGTCGCGCCAGAAGATGCTTGAGAACGAGCTCAAGTGGATTCAGACGAATCCCTCCGGACGCCACGCGAAGGCGAAGGCGCGCGTCGAGCGCTACGAGGAGCTGCAGAAGCAGCAGGTCGACGTCCGCGAGGACGATCTCGTCATCCGCATTCCGCCGGGTCCGCGGCTCGGCAACGTCGTCGTCAAGGCGGAACACGTCGCGATGGCGTTCGGCGACCAGGTTCTCTACGACGATCTCACCTTCGACTTGCCGCGCGGCGGCATCGTCGGCGTCATCGGCCCGAACGGCGCGGGCAAGACCACGCTCTTCAAGCTCATCACCGGCGCCCTGAAGCCCGCCTCGGGAACGCTCACCGTCGGCGAGACCGTCAAGCTCAGCTACGTCGACCAGTCCCGCAGCGAGCTCAAGGCGGACGAAACGGTCTATGAGGCCATCACGGGCGGCGGCGAGTACGTGAAGCTCGCGGGCACCACGATGATGAATGGCCGCGCCTACTGCAGCCGCTTCAACTTCCGCGGGCCCGAGCAGCAGAAGAAAGTCGGAGTTCTCTCCGGCGGCGAACGCAACCGCGTCCACCTCGCGAAGCTCCTGACTTCCGGCGGCAATCTCCTCCTTCTCGACGAGCCGACGAACGACCTCGACGTCGCGACGCTCCGCTCGCTTGAGGAAGGTCTCCAGGAGTTCGGCGGCTGCGTGATGGTCGTCTCCCACGACCGCTGGTTCCTCGACCGCATCGCGACCCACATCCTCGCGTTCGAGGGGAAGGGCAAGACGACGTGGTTCGAGGGCAGCTATTCCGAGTATCACGAGATGCTCGCCAAGCGGCGCTGAGACCGATCGGTTGTCTGCGTTTTTGAGTTGCTTGGGTTTTGGACTCCTGCGGATGCTTGAGTCCGACTATCCTCAACTCAAACAATCCAGACACTTTGATTGGTTTCGATCACTTTTTGATATAATACCTGGCAGATGAGAGTCGTTTTCATGGGTTCGTCAGAGGCTTCGGCCGAGTGTCTGCGTGCAATTCTGCGCGACGGGACGTTCGAGGTCGTCGGCGTCGTCACCCAGCCGGACCGGCCGGCCGGTCGCGGCAAGGCCCTCACGCCCTGTCCTCTCGCCCGCTTTGCCGCGAGCCGCGGCATCACCGAAATCATCAAGCCGGAGAACGTCAACGATCCCGAGCCGATGGCGCGGATCGCCGCATGGAAGCCCGATGTCGCCGCGGTCGTCGCCTACGGGCAGATCCTCAAGAAGCCGCTTCTTGACCTTCCTCCTCTCGGTTGCGCCAACTGCCATTTTTCCCTCCTGCCGAAGTATCGCGGCGCTGCGCCGGTGGTTGCCGCGGTCGAAGCCGGCGACCGGATGACCGGCGTCACCGTGATGCACATGGGAATCAAGCTGGACGACGGCCCCATCATGCTCCAGAGCTTCGAGCCGATCTATCCCGACACGACCGGCGGCGACCTCATGAGCGATCTCGCCATCGCCGGCGGCGTCACCCTTGCCAAGGCGCTGCGTCTTCTGGACGCGCACGAGCTTCCGCCGGAGATTCCGCAGAACGATGCGGACGCCACCTATGTCAGGAAGCTCAAGAAGTCCGACGGACTCATTGAATGGAATACGCCGGTCATTGGCATCGAGCGCCGCATCCGCGCGTACAATCCGTGGCCCGGCTGCTACACCTTCCTCCCCGAGCGCTTTCGCCACAAGGGCAATACCGGTCGTCTTGTGATCTTGCGCGCGCGGATCGTCCGCATGGAACGCGGCTGGCGCGAAGCCGACCCCGGCACGATCGTGAAAGTCGAAAAGTCAGGACCGATCGTCAAGTGCCATGATACGGCCCTGCAGCTCCTCGAAGTCAAGCCCGAGGGCTGTTCGCTGATGGACGGGGGCTCGTTTTGCCGCGGACGTCAGCTTTTCGCCGGCCGCGATCGCCTGCTGAAGGCGTGACGGACCGCTCTCTCTTTGCTATAATCGTAGGCATGAGCTTCTTCAAGGCCTATGACATGCGCGGAACCTTCGGGGTCGACTTCGATCTCGAGACCGTCTACAAAGTCGGATTGTCTCTCCCGAAGGTTGTCGGCGGCGCGCGCTGGCTCGTCGGCCGGGACTGCCGCACGACGAGTCCGCAAGTTCACGACGCGCTGGTCCGCGGACTCGTCGAGGCGGGTGCGGAGGTCGCCGATCTCGGGCTCTGCACCACGCCGATGGTCTATTTCTTCACCGCCGAAGACGGCTTCGACGGTTCGGTGATGATCACTGCGTCTCACAATCCTCCCTCGGACAACGGACTCAAGGTCTCGAAGAGAACGGCGTTGCCCGTGGGTTATGCGAACGGGTTGAACGAGGTCGAGAGGATGGTTGGGGGGCATGGAACGAGGGAAGAGGGACGAGGGACGAGGGACGAGGGACGAGGGAACGGGAAACGGGAAATCGGGAATGCGCTGGCACGCTATGTCGCCTGGCAAATCAAACACTCTGACACTCAAACGCTCAAGCTTCTTCGTTTTGCCGTCGACTGCTCGAACGGCATGTCCTCGCTTCTGGTGAAGGACCTGTTCCCGGGGGCGATGGTGATCAATGACGTTCTCGACGGCAGCTACCCCAATCATTCGCCGAATCCGCTGAAGGCCGAGGCGCGCGAGCAGGTCGCGGAACTCGTCCGAAAGGAGAAGCTCGACTGTGGCGTCATCTTCGACGGCGATGCCGACCGTGCGATGTTCGTGGACGAGAAGGGCGAATTCGTGCAACCCGACTACCTGATCCCGATCGTCGCCCGCGCGACGCTCGCTTCTCCACTTTCCAACTTTCCAACTTCCCAACGCGCAACTCCGAAGATTATTCACGACGTGAGGACGAGCCGAGGGGCGATCGAGGCGATTCGGGAGATGGGATGCGAGCCGGTGATGGTTCCGGTCGGGCATGCCTTCGCGAAGCCGATTCTCCGGGAGGTCGGGGCGTTGTGCGGCGGCGAACTTGCGGGGCACTACTATTTCAGCGAGTTCTTCGGGTGCGATTCCGGCGTCCTTGCGGCGCTTCGGGTGCTGTCGGAAATCGCCGCGGCGAAGGCGAAGGGCGTTTCCTTCGGCGCGATGATGTCGCCGATCATGGGGCGCTATGCCAATTCCGGCGAGATCAACTTCAAGGTCGAGAATAAGGATGCGGCAATCGGACGCGTTCTCGCCGTGGCCGCGGACCGGCTGCCGAGGGAGACGGGGCGGAGCGAAATCGACGGGATCCGCATCGAGTATGAGGACGGCTGGATCAATGTCCGCAAGTCCAACACCGAACCCTATCTCCGCCTCCTGGTCGAGGCCAAGACCCGGACTCAGCTCGACTCCTGGGTCTCTCTCCTCTCGAATGCGATCACGAACCACTAACCGCGCATCACGAACCACGAATGACAGTTGACTTCCATGTCCATTCCACGGCTAGCGACGGAACCTTCTCGCCGACAGAACTCATTGAGAAGGCGAAGGACTTCACTGCAATCGCGCTGACCGACCATGACAACAGCGATGGCGTTGCGGAGTTCGTCGCGGCGGCTGCGCAGCAGTCCGTGAAGGCGATTGCGGGCATCGAGCTCAGCATCGAGCCGGGGAAGGGTTTCGACAAGTTTCATCTGCTCGGACTCGGCGTCGACGTCGGGAATGCGGCGCTGAAGGCATTCCTCAAGCGTGTTCTTGACGGACGTAACGAGCGAAATGACAGAATCTTGGCGAATTTTCGCAAACTGGGGATTGAGATGCTGGTCTCCTCCGTTCCCGATGTCCCATTTGTCCCGGTGACTGCGTATGCGCACGGCGATGTTCTGGCGCGTCCGCATTTTGCGCGGTGGCTGGTGGACAACGGCTACGCCACGGACAATTCCGACGCCTTTCGAAAGTATTTGCTTCCGGAGTCTCCGGCCGAGACACGCTGTTACGAGGAGCGTTACCATCCGTCCCAGGAGGAGACCTTTCGGATTATTCACGGAGCTGGCGGAATCTGCGTGATGGCCCATCCGAGGTACTGGCGTCGAACCTGGAAACACGTCGGACCGGACTACCTGGCGGCCGAGACGGAGCTGGCGCGGCTCAAGGAGGCGGGGTTGGACGGACTTGAGTCGATCTATGAGGCGAATACCGTCGACGAGAACCTGAAGTTTCCGAAAATAGCACAAAAGGTCGGTCTTTTGAGATCGGTTGGCAGTGATTTTCACGGTGCCAACAAGCCGCAGATTTCGCTCGGGATGGAGGTGACCGAGGATTTCATACGTCCTCTTTTGG
>CAZYQF010000091.1:4175-5244 GCA_964650165.1 uncultured Lentisphaeraceae bacterium | reverse complement strand
GCGCGCTTGATCGCCTCGGCGAGCGCGTGGCTCGACTCGAGCGCCGGGATGATGCCTTCGTAGCGGCAGAGCAGGTCGAACGCCGCGACTGCCTCGTCGTCGTCGATGACCGTATACTCGGCGCGGCCGGAGTCGGCGAGGTAGGCGTGCTCGGGTCCGACGCCCGGATAGTCGAGTCCGGCGGAGATCGAGTAGGTGTCGACGATCTGTCCGTCCGGCGTCTGCAGGAGGTACGTCTTCGAGCCGTGCAGGACGCCGACCGTTCCGCCGTTGATGGACGCCGCGTGCTCTCCGGTCGCGAGGCCCTTGCCGCCCGCCTCGACGCCGACGAGCTTCACGGACGGATCGTCGAGGAAGCCCGCGAAGAGCCCCATCGCGTTCGAGCCGCCGCCGACGCACGCGACCGCCTGGTCGGGAAGACGTCCGAAGCGCTCGAGGCACTGGCGCCGCGCCTCCGTGCCGATCACGCTCTGGAAGTCGCGGACCATCTCCGGATACGGCGCCGGACCCGCCACCGTGCCGATCACGTAGAACGTGTCGTCGCAGCGCGCGGTCCACTCGCGGAGCGCCTCGTTCATCGCGTCCTTCAACGTGGCGCTGCCCTCGCTGACGGCGTGCACCGTCGCCCCGAGCATCCGCATGCGGTCCACGTTCGGCGCCTGGCGCTCGACGTCGATCGACCCCATGAAGACCTCGCACTCCATGCCGAAGAGCGCCGCCACGGTCGCCGTCGCGACGCCGTGCATGCCCGCGCCCGTCTCGGCGATGAGCCGCCTCTTGCCCATCCGCCGCGCGAGAAGCGCCTGTCCGACCGTATTGTTGACCTTGTGCGCGCCGGTGTGGTTCAGGTCCTCGCGCTTGAGGAGGATCGTCGCGCCGCCGAGATGCGCGGAGAGGCGCTTCGCCTCGGTAAGCGCGCTTTCGCGTCCGACGTAGTTCTTCAGGATCTCCTCGAACTCGGCCTGGAACGACGGATCGTTCTTCGCCTCCGCGTAGGCCTTCGCGAGTTCGTTGATCGGGGTCATCAGCGTTTCGGCGATGTACTGTCCGCCGTAGATTCCGTAGTGTG
>CAZYQF010000091.1:0-4075 GCA_964650165.1 uncultured Lentisphaeraceae bacterium | reverse complement strand
CCGGGGCGTTCCGCGCGCATGAGCGTCGTTCCGACGAGGAAGGCGGCGGCGCCGGCGGACTTGAGATGCGCGAGGTCCGCGGCTGTCTTGAGTCCGCTCTCGGCGACCGCGATTCGGTCCTCGGGAATCAGTCCGATCAGATCGCCCGTGATCGCGGGATCGGTGCGGAATGTCCGGAGGTCCCGGCAGTTGATGCCGATGAGGTCGCAGCCGAGGTTCACGGCGCGGACGATCTCCTCGCGCGTGTGCGTCTCGACGAGCGCGTCGAGTCCGAGCGACGCTGCGTATTTGCGAAGTCCGTCTAGTTCGGCGTCGTCGAGCACCGCGGCGATCAGTAGAACCGCGTCCGCGCCCGCCGCCCGCGCGGCCAGAACCTGATAGGGCGTGGTGATGAAGTCCTTGTAGAGGAGAGGAACGGAAACCGCCCGGCGGACCTCCGCAAGATACGCCTCGTCGCCGAGGAAGCGGTGCGGCTCGCAGAGGACCGAGAGCGCGGCCGCACCGTGTGCGACGAGCTCCTTCGCGAGCGGGACCGCGGCAAAATCGCCGCGGATCAGCCCCTCGCTCGGCGACGCCTTCTTGAGTTCGGCGATCAAGTTGATCCCCGGACCCTTCAGGGACGCGGCGAATCCGCGCGTCGCGGGCAACGCCGCCACGCGGCGCTCGAGTTCCGCGACGGACAGCGTCTTCGCCCGCGCTTCGGCGTCTTTGCGTCTCGCCTCGCTCAGCTCCTGCAATATGTCATTCATAGCACGTTGTTCTCCCTGTCGATGTCTTCCGATCTTGGCGATGCCTTGCGATCTGACATCAACGTCCCTTATCGGAACGAGACCATCAGCTTCATCTTCTCGAGCGCGCGTCCGGAGTCGATCGACTCGCGGGCGAAGTCCATCGCCTCGAGGAAGTCCTTCGCCCGTCCGGCGACGAGAATCGCCGCGGCGGCATTCTCGATCGCCGCAGCCCGCCGTCCGCCGCGGTCCTTGCCGGAAAGGACCGCCGTCAGAAGCTCGGCGTTTTCCTTCGCGTCGCCGCCGCCGATGGCGCTCAGCGGATGCGACGCACCGTAGGCCTTGCCGGCGTCGAGGAGCGACGAGGTGACGTCGCCGTCCTTGAGGTCGCTGACGAAGGTGATGCCGCCCGGCGCGATCTCGTCGAGTCCGTTCTCGGCGGAGATCACCTGGGCGCGGACGCTCCCGAGGAGGCGCAGGGCCTCGGCCATGACCGGCGTGAGCTTCGGGTCGTACGCGCCGACCACGTGGCGACGGACGCCGGCAGGGTTGGTGAGAGGTCCGAGCAGGTTGAAGATCGTGCGGAAGCCGAGACGCTTCCGGACCGGCGCGGCGAAACGCATCGCGGGATGCATCCGCTTCGCGTAAAGAAAGCCGATGCCGTTCTTGAGAATCGATTCGCGCACCTTCTCTGTCGGCAGGTCGAGGTCGTAGCCGAGCGCCGCGAGGACGTCGGCCGAGCCGCACTTCGAGGTCGACGCGACGTTGCCGTGCTTGGCGACGGTGACGCCCGCGCCCGCGGCGACGAAGGCCGCGGTCGTCGAGACGTTGAAGGTGCCGAAGCCGTCGCCGCCCGTGCCGACGATGTCGACCGCGGGGCAGCCGTCGAGGTCGATCCTCAGGCCCGCCTCGCGCATCGCGCGCGCGGCGCCGGCGAGCTCCTCGGCCGTCACCTCCTTGTCGCGGTTTGAGGTCAGGAGGAGGACGAGTTCGCGCTCCTCCATGCGGCCCTCGAGGATCGTGCGGAAGGTCCGGTAGGCGCCCGCCTCGGCTTCGGACGCCTGGCGGTTGCCGAGCCCGAGGAAGTTCCGGAGCTGGCAGATGCCGTCCGGCGTTCCGATCGACTCGGGATGGTACTGGACGCCCTCGACCGGCAGCGTTTTGTGCCGGAGTCCCATGATCTCGCCGTCCTCCGAAACCGCGCTCACCTCGAGGCAGTCCGGCAGCGACTCGCGCTCGACCGCGAGCGAATGGTAGCGCATCGCCTCGAAGTCCTGGCGCATTCCCGCGAAGACGCCCTTTCCGTCGTGGTGGATGAAGCTCGTCTTGCCGTGCATCAGCTTCTTCGCCGGCACGACCTTGCCGCCGAAAGCCTGGGCGATCGCCTGGTGTCCGAGGCACACGCCGAAGAGCGGGATCTTGCCCGCGAACGCGCGGATTGCCTCGAGCGTCACGCCCGCGGAATCGGGATTCCCCGGACCCGGCGAGAGAATGATCGCGGACGGCTTCTTCGCCGCAATGCCCGCGACGTCGATCTCGTCGTTTTTCACCACCTCGATCTCCGCCCCGAGCGAAGCGAGTTCCTGCACGATGTTATACGTGAACGAATCGTAGTTGTCGATCATCAAAATCATTTTCTTTTTCTCCCTCTTAGAGCGTGCACGCGAATTTCGCGGCCTCGAAGATCGCCTTCGACTTGTTGACCGTCTCCTGGTACTCGCGCATCGGATCGGAATCCGCGACGATGCCCGCGCCCGCGCGCATCTCGAGCTTGCCCGCCTCGAGGAGCATCGTGCGGATGACGATTGCGAAGTCCATGTCGCCGGTGTTGCTGAAGTAGCCGGCGGCGCCGCCGTAGACGCCCCGCGGGGACTTCTCGAAATCTGCGATCAGCTCCATCGCCCGCACCTTCGGCGCGCCCGAGAGCGTGCCCGCCGGGAAGGCGGCCTCGACGAGGTCGAAGGCGTCGAGTCCCGACTTGAGCTCGCCGGTCACGTGCGAGACCAGGTGCATCACGTGCGAATAGCGCTCGACTTGCGCGTAGGAACCGACCTTCACCGTGCCCGGACGCGAGACGCGGCCGAGGTCGTTGCGGCCGAGGTCGACCAGCATCACGTGCTCGGCGCGCTCCTTCGGATCGCTCACGAGGTCCGCCTCGAACCGCGCGTCCTCGATCGCGTTCGCCCCGCGTGGACGCGTTCCGGCGATCGGCGCCGTCGAAGCGGTGCGTCCGCTCAGCTTCACGAGTTCCTCCGGCGACGAGCCGATCAGCGTCTTGCCGCGGACCTTGAGGAAGAAGTTGTACGGGGACGGATTGACGAGGCGCAGCGCGCGGTAGAGCGCGATGGCCGGAAGGTTCGTCGTCGCGGTGAACTTCTGCGACGGCACGATCTGGATGACCTCGCCCGCGCGGATCGCCGCCTGGCACTTCCCGACGATCGCCGCGAATTCCTCGGGCGTCATTTCGGGCTTGAAGTCCGAAACGCTCGCCGGCTTCGCCTTGTCGCTCCGGACGACGCAGCCCGCGATCGACGCGGCGCTCAGGAGGCGCTCGTGGAGCGCGTCGATCCTGCGCTGCGCCGCGGCGTACGCCTCGCTGGCGGACGGCGTCGCGCCCGTGACGACCGCGATCGTGACGCTCTGGCGGACGTCATCGAACAGGAGAAAGGCGTCCGTCATCAGGAACGCGGCAAGCGGCGTGCCCTTCTCGCGCGTCAGTCCCACGCGGGGAACGAAGGAGCGGACCGCGTCGTAGGCCAGGTAGCCGACCGCTCCGCCCTGAAATGTCGGCAGCTCCGGCGCCGCGCGGAAAGCGCGTCCCTTGAGCGCCGCGCGGAGGCCGGCCAGGGGATTGACCGTCTCGTCGTCCGCGACGTAGACCGAGGTCGGATCGACGCCGAGGAAGGAGTAGCGTCCGCGCGCCTCGCCGCCGACGACGCTCTCGAGGAGAAAGACTGACTCGTCGTCCGCCGCGCGAGTCAGAACGGAGACCGGGGTCTCGCGGTCGGCGAGGAACTCCCGGAACACCGGCGTCACGGCGCCGTCGTCCGTCCGTCTCGCGAACTCTTCTTCTGTCAGTTTCTTCAGCATTGTCTTGTTCCTCTGGAATTTGAAATCAATTTGAATAAACAAAAAAACGGACCTCTTTTCAGAGATCCGCCTTCGGGGTTGAACGATGCGCCTTTGGTTAAACGAGCGACATCTCCGCGGATCTAGACCCGTGGAGCCACCACCAACCAAAAAAGCGATTCATGTTCATCAGTAAGTTTTTTTCCTGCTTCAGCACCGCACATTCTACACCACTCCCCATCCGACTGTCAACGGGGAATTTCAGGAATCGGTACGCC
>CAZYQF010000090.1:0-5245 GCA_964650165.1 uncultured Lentisphaeraceae bacterium | reverse complement strand
GATTCCGTCGTTGCCACTCTTGTCAGCGGACGGTGTAATATGATATAATTTGCAGGTTTCCATCAAGAAAGAGTAGGATCAATGGCTATTGTTTTAGGTTTACCGAAGGGCAGTCTTCAGGAATCGACCTTCGCGCTGTTCAAGCGCGCGGGATTCAACGTCTCGTGCTCGAGCCGGAGCTACACCCCGTCCATCGACGACGAGGAGATCAAGTGCCGACTGCTGCGTCCGCAGGAGATGAGCCGCTATGTCGAGCTCGGGCTTCTTGACGCGGGCATCTGCGGGTTCGACTGGATTTACGAGAACGGCAACGTCGGCAAGGTCCAGGAGATTTGCGAGCTCAACTACTCGAAGGCGACGTCCAACCCGGTCCGCTGGGTCATCGCCGTCCCGAACGACTCCAAGATCAAGACGGTCAAGGACCTGAACGGCAAGCGCATCTCCACCGAGGCGGTCGGCATCGTCAAGAACTACCTCAAGAAGAACAAGGTCAAGGCCGACGTCGAGTTCAGCTGGGGCGCGACTGAAGTCAAGGCGCCGGAGCTCGTCGACGCGATCGTCGACCTCACAGAGACCGGCTCCTCGCTGCGCGCGAACAACCTCCGCATCCTCGACACGATCCTGACGTCCACCACCCGCTTCATCGCGAACAAGGATTCCTTCAAGAACGCCGCGAAGCGCGCGAAGTTCGAGCAGCTCAAGATGCTCCTGACGGGCGCCCTCGAGGCCCAGCGCCGCGTGCTCCTCAAGTGCAACGCGCCCGGGAAGACGCTCGACCGGATTGTCAAGCTCATGCCGGCCCTCCACACCCCGACCGTCAACAAGCTCCACGACGCCGACTGGTACGCCGTCGAGTCCGTCGTCGAGGAGAGGAAGGTCCGCGACCTGATTCCGCAGCTCACCGCCTGCGGCGCCACGGGCATCATCGAGCTCCCCCTCAACAAGATAATTTTCTGAGTCAGAAAACAGCCTAGCTAGCTGATACAACCAATCAAGGAGATAAATCCATGGGTTCCATCAAGAAGAAGCGCCGGAAAAAAATGTCGAAGCATAAATATGACAAGCGCATGAAGTCGCAGCGTCATAAGAACAAGTAAGAATGAAGGTCCGGCGATGAACCGGACCTTTTTCTGTTTCGTTAGATAGGGAGAGAGTTGGCAGATGGTAGAAGGCAAGGTATAGGTTGTAGTTATGCAAAAGCTGATTGACATGTTCCTGGCGGGCGGACCCGTGATGTGGCCGATTCTGGTCCTTTCGGTGGTCGGTTTGGCCATTCTCGTCTGGAAAGCCCTGGAACTCAGGGCCGGACGCACCGATCCCCGCGGCCTCGCCGTCGTCTCGACGATCATCACGGCCGAGCCGATGCTCGGTATCCTCGGAACCGTCACCGGAATCATGCAGACGTTCTCCGCTCTCAACGGCACCGACGGCATCTCCAATCCGCTGGCCGCCACGGCCGGCATCGGCGAGGCGCTGATCACCACCGCCGCGGGACTGATCGCGTCGCTGATCCTCCTCTTCCCGTACAACGTGATCAACGAGAAAACCGACGAATGAGCCGAAAGTCGAGAGCGGCGAGGCTGGAGATGACGTCCCTGATGGACGTCATGTTCCTCGTGCTCGTCTTCTTCATCTACTGCATCTTCGACATGGCGGTCCACAAGGGACTCAAGGTGGACCTGCCGAACGCCGACGGCGCGGACGAGAAGGGCGAGCGGATCGTGGTGACGATTGCCGCGGACGACACGATCCAGCTGAACGGCGTCGCCATGTCCCGCGCCGACGTCGTGAACAGGGTCAAGGGGCTCAACGCGGTGAACATGAAGTTCCCCGTCCTCATCTCCGGCGACCGCAAGTCGTCTCTCGGGGTCGGAATCGAACTCCTGTCCGAACTCAAGGCCGCGGGCGTGGAGAAGGCGAGTTTCCAAGTCAGCGGCGAGAAGAAGTGATGTGAGACCAGTGAAGAGCGGAATCCTAGCTTTAGCCGTTTCAGTGACGCTCCACGGCCTGCTGGCCGCGGGGCTGGCCGCTTATGTCCGCGGCGCGCCGGAACCGGAGGTGTCGGTGGCGCTGGACCTCTCGAGCGTCGAGCTTTCGTTTGCGACCGCGGACGACGAAGCCGCGCCGGTGGCGCCGACGATGCCCTCCGACACGATGCCGAACCCGGCGGAACCGGAGAATGGAACGCCGCGTCCGGAGCTTGAGATGCCGAAGCTTGCGGCGACGCGTCCCGAGCTTGAGATGCCGAAAGACGTGCTGCCGCCCGATCCCGGGTCCGTCGATCTTCCGGCTTTTGCTCCGGCTCCGGAGCGCGCGCCGATGGAGACGGCGTCCGTGTCGCCAGTTACGCCGTCGGCCGCGCCCGTGCAGGCGAGAGTGGACGCGCCGCCGAAGCCGAAGCGCACGATCCGACCGGAGTATCCGAAGGGCGCGCGCCAGCGCGGCGAGCAGGGCGACGTGGTGGTCGAAATCCGCGTGAACGAACGCGGAACCGTGGACGAGGCGACCGTCGTTTCCTCCTGCGGATTCTCGGAACTCGAGGAGGCCGCCGTCCGTGCCGTCCGCTCCGCCCGGTTCACGCCGGCGAGAGTCGGACGCGACCCCGTCGCCTCGTCCGCCCGGCTGACCATCGAATTCAAGCTCACGAGCTGAAGGAGGAGAACGCCATGAAGAGAACCGCCCTTGCCCTTGCCCTGTCCGCCGCCGTGCTCGGCGTCCGTGCCGCGGAACCGGACGGCGCGCTCGAGTCCGCGATCGCCCGCGGCGCGAAGTTTCTGACTGCGAACCAGCAGGCGGACGGACATTTCTCCGACGGACAGATGCCGGCGCTCACCGCACTGCCGCTCTGGGCGCTGTCCGGCGTTGCGGACTGCGACCCCTCCGTCAAGGAGAAGGCCGCGAAATACGTGCTCGGCACACAGCGCGAGGACGGCGGATTCTACATTCCGAAACCCGGCCGCGGCGGTTCGGGCCTCGGCAACTACAACACCGCCGTATGCCTCTCGGCGCTCTTCGAGTCGAAGCTCGCGCCGTCCGCGCCGCTCCTCAAGGCCCGCGAATACATCGCCTCGTCCCAGCTCTCCGGCGACGACACGATGGCGGGCGGCTTCGGCTACGACAAGGTGTCCCGCCGCCGCCAGGCCGATCTCTCCAACACCTCCTACGCGATGTCCGCGATGGCCAAGACCGCCTCCCTCGAGGAGTTCCGCGCGGGCGGCAAGCGCGTGGACCTTGACTGGGACCGCGCGCTCGCCTTCGTCGACAACCTGATGAAGAAGGAAGGCCCCGATTCCGGCGGCGCCGCGTACAACGAGCGGACCCCGCAGGGCGGAACCGAGACCAACGCCCAGGGCAAGGTCGCCCTGAGGGCCTACGGCGCCATGACGTACGCCGCGGTGCTCTCGATGTGCTCGGCGCAGCTCGACCGCGGCGATCCGCGGGTGAAGCAGGCGATCGAGTGGATGGACCGGAACTGGTCCGTCGACGAGAATCCCGGCATGGGCAACCAGGGCCTCTACTACTTCTACGACATCATGGCCCGCGCGCTCGCGGCCTCGGGCGTCGAGAAGGTCGGCGCCCACGACTGGAAGAAGGAACTCTCGGCGAAGATCATCTCGCTTCAGCAGGCGGACGGCAGCTGGTCCAACGCGAACAACCGCTTCTGGGAGGCCGATCCCGTCCTCTGCACCTCCTTCGCCCTCATCGCCCTCGAATTGTGCCGATAAGTTCAGGGATTTTGGTATAATTAAAGTATGAAACGCATTGTACTTTTCCTGTTCACCAACATCGCGGTGATGGTTACCCTGGGAATCGTCACCTCGGTCGTCTTCGCCTTTCTCGGCAAACCGGTCGAGTCGGTCGTCGGAACGGAATGGGCGTATCTCGCGGTCTTCGCCTTCGTCTACGGCTTGCTCGGGGCGTTCATCTCGCTCCTCATCTCGAAGCCCATGGCGAAGATGATGACCGGCGCGCACGTCATCGACGGATCCGAAGGCGAGGCCGAGGCGTGGCTCGTCCAGACGGTCGGCGACCTGGCCCGCGCGGCGGACGTCAAGATGCCCGAAGTCGCCGTCTATCCCGGCTCCGCCAACGCCTTCGCGACCGGCGCCTTCAAGAACCACGCGCTCGTCGCCGTCTCCACGGACATCCTGGCGCAGATGACGCGCGAGGAGCTTCGGGCCGTGCTCGGACACGAGATGAGCCACGTCGCGAACGGCGACATGGTCACGCTCACCCTCGTGCAGGGCGTCCTGAACGCCTTCGTCATCTTCTTCTCGCGCATGATCGCCCGCGTCGTGGCGAATTCTGGCAAGGACGACGACAACCGCTCGAGCCGCGGAACCTACTATCTCGTCGTCATGGTGCTGGACCTCGTCCTGGGCATCCTCGCCTCGCTGATCGTGATGGCCTATTCCCGCAAGCGCGAATATGCGGCCGACGCCGGCAGCGCCCGCCTTCTCGGTTCGCCGTTTCCGATGATCGGGGCGCTCGAGCGCCTCGGCAACCTCCAGCCCGGCGTCCTCCCCGATTCCCTCAAGGCGATGGGCATCGCCGAAGGCAAGAAGCGCACCTCGCTTTGGGCGACGCATCCGTCGCTTTTCGACCGCATCGCCGCCCTCCGCGCCCTGACGATCCACTGAGTCCGCTCGGCCCCGAGATCCAGTCCTTCGCCACCTGCGTAAGACAGGTAGTCAAGCCAACGTAGATATAAAAGGACAGCTAGGCTGTCCTTGCGGTGTCATTTTTCCGGCATCCCTCGTCCCCAAGCCGTCCACCGCATGTTATCGGGACGCCCGGCGGGGCGCAAACGGAACTCGACCGCTTGCAGAAACAGAAAAGCCCGATTCCTGCGATTTTGTAGGAATCTTGTAATCCAATTGCAGGAATGGATCTGTACAATTCTCTCGTCGGGGAAATCAGGCCCCCGCAAACAAGGAGGTACGGACATGATGACGAGGGGGTGGTTGGCGGCCGCGGTCGCGGCAGTGATGGCGGTTTCCGCATCGGCGGGAGAGTCGGTGAGCTTCGCTTCGCGGCGGATGCTCGCGGGGAAGGCTATCCGCCTCCTGGGACAGGGACGGCCTGCTCTGGACCTCGCCCTGGGGCGAGCAGCTCAAGTTCTTTGTTAGTGCTCGTAGACGGAATTAAAGACAGGGATCTGTTGGTGAGACAATAGCTGAGTGTCCGGCTTTATGGTAGGTTAACACTTTCTTCTTGACCAAAGAAGAGGACTCGGCCGAAAGAA
>CAZYQF010000089.1:0-5450 GCA_964650165.1 uncultured Lentisphaeraceae bacterium | reverse complement strand
GGAATGAGAACCAGTGCACGCGATGCGGGGCATTTCCCCCGCGGTGTCACTTCGCGCGCAGGCGGTTCAGGACCGCCTTGAGGACCTGCACGGCGCTGTTCTGGAGGTCGGCGCGCTTCATGCGGCCGTCCGCAAGCGCCTCGCGCATCGCCTTCCAGTCGGCCGGAACGCCCGGCATCACGACATCGTTGCCGGCGGACGGATGACGGAGCTTGTCCGAACTGCACCACCAGTCCGTCATCACAACTCCGTCAAAGCCCCACTCGCCGCGGAGGACGTCCGTCAGCAGCGACGCGGTCGTCGCCGCATAATCGCCGTTGATCTGATTGTAGCTCGTCATGAGCGCGACCGGACGGGCCGTCTTCACGACGATCTCGAACGGCTTCAGGTAGATTTCTCGGAGCGTCTGCTCGTCGACGAGATCCGTCTGCTCGTTGCGGAAGAACTCCTGGTTATTCGCGCAGAAATGCTTCACCGTCGCGAAACGGCCGGAGTTCTTGCCGTTTTCCAGCGTCTGGACGCCGCGGACCACTCCCGCGCCCACGAGGCCCGCGACAATCGGATCCTCCGAGAAGTACTCGAAGTTGCGTCCGCAGAGGGGATTGCGGTGGATGTTGACGCCCGGCGCGAGCCAGCCGTCGATGTCCGCGAGGGCCATGTCCTCCGCCACCGCGCGTCCGAACTTCTCGGCCGCGGACGGATCCCAGCCCTGCGCGAGCGCCGTTCCGCACGGCCACGCGACCATCGTCGCGCAGATCGGATTGTAATTGGTGACGGGTTCGTTGAAATTGCCGAGACGCACGCCCGACGGACCGTCCGCCGTCGTGAGCGCGGGAATGCCGTACTTCTCCGAGCTCCAGAACTCGCCCGCCTCGCACGCGACGCGGCCTTCGTTCTTCACGCCGCCCACGCCCGTACCTCCCGCGACCGCATAGCCGTCCTTGAAGAGACGTCCGTTCACGATCGACACGAGCTCCCCGTCGTTGAACTGCGCGACCACGTCCTCGAGCGTCGCCTGTCCGGCGAGCACATCCTGCAGCGTAAGGATCTTGTCCGACGTCGGCTTCGGAAGCTCCGTGCGGACCGACGCCGGGGCGTCCTTTCCGAAACGGAGGTTCTTCGCCTGCTGGACGACCGTCTCGCGAAGCTTGAAGGAATGAACCTTCTTGAGATTCCGCGAGGAGTTGCCGACCCAAAGCTCGTACGTGCCGGCCGGCAGCATCCAGCGCGCCCGCGCGGCGTCGTAGAGCGCGTTTTCGGCGAGATCGAAGGAGAGGGTCAGCGCGGCGGACTTTCCGGCTGCGATCACCTGCGTCTTGCGGAAGGCGCAGAGGCGGCGCACGGCCTCGGGGATCTTCGAGTTTCCGCCCGTTCGGGAAAGATAGACCTGAACGACCTCGGAGCCGTCGCGCGCGCCCGTGTTCGAAACCGCGACGGGAAGCGTCACCTTCGTCCCCGCGACCGCGGCGGTTCCGCAGCCGATGCCGAACGTCGTGTAGCTGAGTCCGAAGCCGAACGGATAGCGCGGTTCGATACCGGCGCGGTCGAAGTGGCGGTAGCCGACGAACGTCCCTTCCGAGTACGGAACCTCGAACGCGCTCATGCACGCCGTCGACGGATACTCGTAGTAGTGCTTCGCCCACGTGTCGACCGTTTTGCCGGACGGATTCACCTTGCCCGTGAGAACGTCCGCGACCGCATCGCCCGAAACCTCGCCGAGCAGCGACGTGTAGACGAGGCCCTTGATCGGATACTTCTCCACGAACGACGTGTCGATCACGCCGCAGGCATTGAGGAGAACGACAACGTTGTCGAAGTTCTTGCACGCGGCCGCGAGCAGGAGATCCTCCTCCCAGAAGAGTCGCCAGGAGCCGGGTCCGTCCGTGAGGTCCTCGGACTCGCCGGCGTTGCGTCCGATCACGACGACGCAGGTCATGCCGCGGTTGTCGCCCGCGACCGCCGCGAATTTCTCCCGGTAGAGATCGGGCTCGCCGAATCGGACCGTCCACTTGTACCAGTCGCGGTTGATGCGCGCGTACTCGCCCTTCGCTGCGCGCTCGTCGCGGAGCTTGCGGTAGATGTCCGCGAAGCCCTTGTGGAGCTTGATTCCGGCGGACTCGAGTCCGGCGTCATACTGCACCGGCTCGTGCGCGAGCATGTCGCCCGAGCCCCAGCCCATGCGGTGGCAGCAGTAGCCGGTGACGCCCACAAGCGCGATCTCCTGGCCGGTCTTGAGCGGCAGCACGTTGCCGTCGTTCTTCAACAGCACGATGCCGTTCGCCGCCAGCTCGCGTGCGAGCGCAACCTTCTCCGCACGGGTCTCGGGCGCCGCGAGGGCAGATCCGATCGACAGCGCGGCAACCGCCGCGGCCAGAGTTCTCGCCATCTTCATGGTCTGATCTCCGTTTGTCCGATTCCGGCACGGACAATCCGCGGCCCGGCGGACGTTTCAATCCTGACTGAAAGCGGAATGTCGTAGAGCTTCGGATCGAGCGCCGAGCGGACCTCGAGCACGACCGTGCCGTCCGAACGGACCGTCTGCGCGATCGTCGCCTCGTCACGGAGGCGCATGTACTTGTGGATCTCGACGTACGGCGCGAACCAGAGCGACTCCCGAACTGCATTGAGCTTGTTCATGACAGACTTGAAATACGGCAGTCCCGGGTCGAGCCAGTCGCCGCCGACGCCGTGGAAGTCGAGATGTCCGAATCCGCCGCCCGCGACGACGGAATCGACATACGTCTCCATCGCGCGGACGTCCTTGCAGTTCACGGGATAGCCGTAGTACGGCGCGCGGACGACGAGATTGTTGCGCGCGTAGATCGAATTGGCCTCGGCGTCGGTGATTTCGCAGAGTCCCTGGACCGTTTCCGTCCCCGGGATGCCGAAGGCGATCAGCCGCGGCCACGGACGACCCTTCTCAATGCGCCGGATCGCCGCGTTGCAGTCCGCGAGCTCCTTCTCGAGCGCGGCCGGATCGGCGATTTTCCCGTGCGAGAAGGAATGGTTGCCGAGCGTCACGTACGGATTGTCCGTCCCCCAGAGAGCCTCGTTTTTCGCGAAGGACGGCCAGCTCGGGCAGACGTAGAACGTGCCATGGATGCGGTACTGGAGAAGGAGCGGAAAGACGTTCGCGACCTGCGATTCGCAGCCGTCGTCGAACGAGAGGGTAAAGGCCGCGGACTTGCCGTCCGGCCACGCGAGAATCTTCGGCGCCGCCGCCGGAACGTCGTCCGACGTCTGGCAGCCGCCAGCCAAAACCGCCGCCGTCCACCCCATCATCAAAAATACAATTCGTCTCATGGGAGCCAATTGTACCAAAAAAAGAAAAGGCTCTCAAAGTCCGCGCGCCGCGCGGACTTTCGACCAGGCGGCGTTGATGCGCGCCATGCGCTCCGTCGCCTTGCCGATCATCTCGTCCGGAAGTCCCTGGGCCTTGAGGGCGTCCGGATGGAACTTCTTGGCCTTGTCGCGATAGGCCTTCTTGACCGTCGCGTCGTCCGAGTCGGACGCGACTCCGAGCTCGACGTAGGCGGCGGCAAGCTCGTCCTTCGGCGCGGCGAATCCGCCGCGAGACCGGGAGGACGACGATGAGGATTCGCCTTGCAGGTGCTGCCGAGCGAAGAGCTCGTACCAGCCGGACGAGATCCGGAGCGCCCTCGGGATGCGCGCAAGGATCGCGAGCTCGATCCGCGACGCGGGGCCGTCCGCGCAGGCGAGATCCCACAGGAGCTCGTAGAATAGCTCGCGGACCTCGACGGACTCGACGACGGACGCGAACTCGGTCGCGTACTCGTAGATCGTATGGTTGTCGTCTTTCGCCTTCCGGAAGACGTTCATCGCGTAATCACGCGCGACCTTGGAGAATCCGAGCCGCGCGAACGCGCGCTCCACCGCGGCGATTTCGCTCGCCGACACCCGTCCGTCCGCCTTCGCCAGCTTCGCGAGCATGGCGGACGCCGAGGCGCAGAAGACCATGCCGCGGTTGCGTGAGGAAGCGCGCCGGTAGGAGGAGGTTTTCCGCGGAACGGATTCCGGACCGAAGAGCTTCTTTTCGACCTGATGGCCGAGGACCGCGCCGAAGAGCGCGCCAAGGGGGCCGCCGAACAGGCTGCCGATCCAGCTTCCGAACGCGATTCCCTTCCAGCCCATCGCGGCCTCACGCACCGCCGCAGATCGCGACGCCGGCCGAGGTGCCGATCCGGTTCGCGCCGGCCTTGATCATCGCAAGCGCCGCCTCTTTCGTGCGGACTCCTCCCGAGGCCTTGACGCCGAGCTTCTTTCCGACCGCCTTGCGCATGAGCGCGACATCCTCGGCCGTGGCGCCGCCCGAGCCGAAGCCGGTCGACGTCTTCACGAAGTCGAAGCCCGCTTTCATCGCGAGGTCGCAGCCGAACTCGATCTCATACTTCTCGAGGTTGCAGCACTCGAGGATCAGCTTCAGGACAAGTCCGCGCTTCGCCTTCCGGCACTCCGCCACGAGCGGCGCGAGGTCGTAGTAGCAGGAGTAGGCGTCGGATTTGAGGAAGCCCTGGTTGACGACGACGTCGAGCTCGCGCGCACCGTCCTCGATCGCCTGAAGCGCCTCCGCGAGCTTCGCGTAGGAGCTGGTCGAGCCGAGGGGAAAGCCGATGACCGTGCAGACCTTGACGCCCGAGCCCCGCAGGAGCTTCGCGCACTTCGAGACCCAGCACGGATTCACGCAGACCGAGGCGAAGCCGTGTTCCCGGGCCTCGCGGCAGAGCTTGGCGAGGTCCGCCGGACGCGCGTCCGCCTTCAGCAGCGTATGGTCGATGTACTTCGCGAGCTTCATCTCAGATCAGGGAAAGGAATTCCTGGCGGACCTTCTCGTCCGAGCGGAAGCTGCCGAGCACCGCCGACGTGGTCATCTCGGAGTTCTGCTTCTCGACGCCGCGCATCATCATGCAGAGGTGCTTCGCGCGGATGACGACGCCGACGCCCTCGGCGCCCGCCTCGGTCATGACCGCGTCCGCGATCTGCTCCGTCATCCGCTCCTGGATCTGCAGGCGGCGCGCGAACATGTCGACGATGCGCGCGAGCTTCGACACCCCGAGGACCTTGCCCTTCGAGATGTAGCCGATCGCGCACTTCCCGTAGAACGGCAGCATGTGGTGCTCGCACATCGAATAGAGCTCGATGTCCTGCACGATCACCATGTGGTTCGTTCCGGAGGCGAACTTCGCGTTGTTCACCACCGCCTTGAGGTTCTGGCGGTAGCCGCGCGTCAGAAACGTCAGGGAGCTCGCGACGCGAACGGGCGTCTTCTTCAGGCCCTCGCGCTCCGGATCTTCCCCGAGCTCGACGAGAAGCTCCTTGACGAGCTTCGCGATCTTCTTCTCATTGGGCTTTTTCATTGCCTGTTTCATTGCCCGCTATTATAGCAAAAAGCACGCCTGACTTCAGAGGGCCTCAGGGTCTGTTTGCGGGCT
>CAZYQF010000088.1:0-5454 GCA_964650165.1 uncultured Lentisphaeraceae bacterium | reverse complement strand
CGACGCGGTCGACGCCGGAAATGGGCGAATGGATGATGACCGCGTGGGCCAACAATCTCGCACGGGCGATCCGCCTCGTCAAGGAGGACAAGATGACGCCGTTCCTGCTCGACGACTACTACAGCCGGAGCGAAATGCCCCGGCCCTATTCAAGCTGAATGAATTATGGGAGAATATGACTATGACTAGAACTGCGAGATTTTGGGCCGTGCTGGCGCTGGCGGCTTGCGGCGTCCGTGCGGACGCCGGCGCGTGGCGGGCGGTGGCGCTCGACCCGACGCACGTCGTCCTTCAGGGCGACTATTCCGCGGAGGAGCACGCGGCGTTCGCGTTGACCGAAGAAGAGAAAAAACTGGGCGGCTGGAAATTCGACAACGCGTTCTTCGATGCCCAGAAAAAGGCCCAGGCGAAGCGCCCGGAGATCGAGGCGCAACTCGAAGCAGGTCCTGTCTCCGTGTCCGGCAACACGGTCGTCGTCCACGGTTTTTGGAAGGCGCCGCACGGGTGCTCCCGTTATCCGGACGGGAAAGGACGGCCCTACACGCGCGGTCTCGCCGAGCTGGTCTACAACGTCTATGTCACGTTGGGAAAGCCGATGAAGACGGGCGCGAAGCTGGAGTTCGCTCTTCCGACCGGCGAGAAGGCCGCGTTCACGTACGATCCGAAGGTCCCGTCTCCTCTCTTCAAGGTCAACCAGGTCGGCTACGTCCCGGCGCAGCCGCGCAAGTACGCCTACCTCGGAATGTGGCTCGGGCCGCTCGGGCCCTGGCCGCGTCCGCCGGACGGCACGACGTTCGAGCTCGTGGACGCGAAGACGAAGAAGACCGTCCTCTCGGGACCCGTCACGTTCCGCATCGCGGACGCGGCGCGCGACAAGACGCCGTTCACCGGCGAGGACACGACGGAGATGGACTTCTCGCAGCTCAAGTCCCCCGGACGGTACTTCGTCCGCATCGCCGGCATCGGCCGCAGCTACGACTTCGAAGTGTCCGATGAGGCCATGGCCTACGAGTTCGGCTTCCACATGTGGGGTCTCTATCACAAGCGGTGCGGCATCGCCAGGACCTCGGATCTCACGCACTGGACGGACAAGGCGTGCCACCTCGACGTCCTCCGCGGCGTCTTTCCGTCGAATGAAGGCGAATACGGCTGGTGCTTCAAGGACAAGGACGGGAAGCCCGCGCGGCCGTCGCACTTCACGGTCAACCGGATTTCGCGCGACCGTCCGGACGCGGAGCATCTCTCGCTCCCGGGCGGCTGGCACGACGCGGCGGACTTCGACCGCCGTCCGTACCACATGAAGATCGTCGGCGATTTCGCCGCGCTCTATCTGCTGGATCCCGACAAGTACACGGACTCCCAGCTCTGGATTCCCGAGCGCGGCAACGGCATCCCCGATCTCCTCGACGAGGCGGTCTGGGGCCTCAAGCACCTGATTGCCGGGCAGCGCGCGGACGGCGGCGTCGGCACCTGGATCGAAACGGACCGCCATCCGGACGCCAAGGACGACTGCACGGGCTCGACCGATCCGCTCGTCTACCAGCTTTCCCGTGCGACGCGCGGATCCTCTCTCGAATACGCCGGTTACGCCGCGCTCCTGGCGCGGGCGCTCGACCGCGCCGGCACAAAGCCCGCGAAGGAGCTGTCGAGAAAGTTCGCCGTATCGGCCGCGAAAGCGTGGGACTACGCGAGGAGGCCGTGCCCCGGTCCGGTCGAAATGCAGTACGGCTGGGGCGGAAATCAGCCGACCAACACGGCGTTCTATCAGGAGCCGAAGGACCTGTTCGTGCCGGATCTCGTCAAGGCCGCGGTCAACCTCGCGGCGCTCGATTCGAAGAAAGCTCCGGAGTATCTGGCGCAGCTGAACGGGAAGTTCGGCGAGTACCGCCAGATCGTCAACCAGCAGGGCTGGAAGATGAGTCCGTTTCTCTTCGCCGAATTCAAGACGGCGGATTACGACGAGAAGGGCGATGTCGGGCAGATGAAGAAGTTCTGGAACGAGCGGTGCGTCCGCGAGGCAGACGCCATGCTCGCGATGATCGACTCCGGCTACGCCTATCGCATGCCCTACTTCCCGCCGAACTCGGGCTGGGTCCATTCGATGAGCTGGGGCGGCTGTCACATGCTCCGCCGCGCGCTGCAGCTGTGCGCCGCGCACGCGATCACCGGAGACGCGAAGTACCTGGAGGGCGCCTATCTCGCGAACGACTTCCAGAGCGGCTGCAATCCGAACGGGACGACCTGGACGAGCGGACTCGGCATCGTGTTCCCCGTCCGCTTCCTCGATTTGACGAGCGTTGCCGACGACATCGCGGAGTACGTTCCCGGAATCTCCCCGTACCGCAACTCGTTCGGCGTCTCGCCGAAGGTCCGCGAATGGGTGTGGACGAAGGGCGAGACGGAGCAGCTTCCGTTCTGGCGCCGCTACGCGGACATCGAGGAATATACCGTCGCCACCAGCGAATACACGGTGTGGGAGACGATCGCCCCGGCCGCCGCGGCCTGTGCCTATCTGACCAAGCCCGGCGTCGCGGTGCGGAATCCCAATCGCGAACCCGCGAAGGACATCCGCGACCTGCCCGGATACTGGATGCTGCCGTAAGGCAAAGACCGAAAGGAAGACGATGAAGAGAATGTTCATGCTCGCGGCGCTCTTGGCGCCGGTGATGGCGTTTGCCGCGGAGGATGTCGCCGTTGCCGACATCAAGCCGCTCGCCAGCCGCGTCTATGGCGTCCGTTCGGCCGTCCGCGACGGCGCGGACAAGATCAGGGTGACGATCGGGGCGAGCGCGACTCCGCTCGCGAAGAAGATGACCGAAGGCTGGCGCATCGTCTCCGCGGACGACCCCGCGTACGCCTACGAGAAGTTCGTGAAGCCGTCCGCCGCGTCCGTCGTCTCCGAAACGGTGGAATTCCCCTATCCGTCCGCCTACCGCGGCGTCGCGAAGTGGCGCCGTCAGCCGGCGCTCTCGGCCTCCGTCATCGAACTCAAGCTTCCGACGCCGATGAAGCCGAACTGCCGATATGGCGTCGTCGCGATGGGCGGAACCCTCAATGCGGCGCGCGGCGAGATCGAGTGCGTCACCGCGGCGTCCTCGGGAGCCTACGTGGACGAGAAATACGCGGATGAGAAGGACGTCGCGCGGGTCGTCGGACTCCGCAACGTGCTGCCCGTCGGCGGCGGAAAGCTCCTCGTCGAGCTCGGCGGATCCTACGCCGCCGAGGCGGGCGACGCGGCCTCGAGCTGGAACGTCACCGTCAACGGCACGAAGGTCGCGGCTACCGTGAAGGGACGCCGCTCGCGGCTCGACTTCTACCTCCCGTGCGGCTGGCCGTTTGGCGGATTCCTCCTGCACGACGTCTATCTCGACCTCGGAACCGGGCTCAAGGACGGTGACAAGGTCGCGGTTGAGCTCGCGGAATCTGCCGTCGCCGGAAACCACGCGTTCGATTTCACCTTCAGCGCCAAGACGTCCGTGACGCGCTCGATTCAGGCGAATCAGGTCGGATACCTGCCGGACGGCGTCAAGATCGCGTACGTCGGACAGTGGATGGGCTCCGGCGGCGCGCTCGAGCTCGATTCTTCGTTCGTGTGCGAGATCGTCGACGCGAAGACCGGGAAGACGGCGCATCGGGGCGCGGCCCGGCTCACCCACCGCGCGAACGAGCCGGAGGGGCGCGCCGTCCTCTCGGCCTGCAACGTCTGGGAGGTCGACTTCACCCAGCTGACGGAGCCGGGCGAGTACTTCGTCGCGGTGCCGGGCATGGGACGTTCGCTGCCGTTCAGGATTCACCGCAACGTCTACGCCGCCGCGTTCCGCAAGATCATGCAGGGCCTCTACTGCCAGCGCTGCGGCAGCGAGCTGGATCCGAAGCTGACCGGCGGCTGGAAGCGCATCGCCTGCCATGCGGACGAAATCAAGGAATCGAACGTCAACCGCTGGGAATTCAACCAGTACGGTCCGTTCCAGGACCGCTGCACCGGCAAGGTGCTGAAGGCGTCCGGCGGACACCACGACGCCGGAGACTACAATCCGCGCTCCCACCTCGACGTCGCCCAGGCGCTGATGGATGCGCTCGAGCTGAAGCCGCAGATCTTCGCCGACTCCCAGCTCGGCGTTCCCGAGCGCGGCAACGGGATCCCCGACATCCTCGACGAGGCGCTCGTGCAGCTGAAGCTGTGGGTCGGACTTCAGGATGCGGACGGCGGCGTGTATGACGGCACCGAGTCCCATGCCGATCCCCACTTCTTCGAGACGGTGGAGCTCGACAGCCGCGGCGACTATGCGTTCGCGAAGAACTGCAAGGCGAGCTATTTCTGCGCGGGCGCGTTCGCCCAGGCGGCGCGGCTGCTCGCGAAATCAGGAAAGAAGGAGGAGGCGGACGCGTTCCTCGCGCGTGCGGAGAAGGCGTATGCGTGGGCGAAGGCGAATCCGGCCCCGGCGGACAAGTTGCGCGCCTACGTGACGGATCCGATGGCCTATGCCGCCGTCAATCTCTACCACACCACCCGCGACGCGAAGTACCACGAGGACTTCAAGAAAGTCGCGGTCTGGACGGCGAATCCGCGGGCGGAGCTTTCGTCCTGGGGCAAGTACGACCAGTCCCGCGCTGGACTCGCGTACCTCTGCCTGCCGGACGGCGTCGCGGACAAGGCGCTCAAGGACGCGATCCTGTCCGCCGCGGTCGGCGAGGTCGAGATGTTCGCGAGCGGCTCCTGGAAGTGCGGCTACAAGTTCCTCCGCAATCCCTATGCGCCGATCTCCTGGGGCACGGGCGCCTACCAGAACTACGCCGTCACCTGCGCCCACGTCTACGCGCACACCGGCGAGGCGAAATACCGCGACTACCTGATCCGCACCTGCGACAACACGCTGGGGGCGAATCCGATGGGACTTTCGTACATCAAGGGCCTCGGCACGCGGACGCTCCGCTGCCCGCTCCACAACAGCCGCTACCGTCCGGAAGGCGTGCCGGTCGACGGACTCGAGGGACAGGGCCCCGCGCAAAGCGGCCCCGGCTACTCCTACAAGGAGACGGCCTATCCCGCGCACAACGACGCCTTCGCCCAGCTTTACACGTTCGTCGACTGCCATTTCGCGATTGCGATGGACGAGCCGACCGTCAACAACATGGCCAACACCGCGCTGGTGTTCGGCCTTCTTTCAAAGTGAGGACCTGAGATGACGAAAGCAAGGTCGTCGAATTCAACCGGTAAGGAGACACGATGAAGAAACTGATAGTGGTGCTGACGGCGGCGATCGCAGGTCTGGGGGCGACTGCCGCGGACCTCAACGACGTTCCGGACCTGAAACCGCTCGCGATGCGCGTCTACGGACTGCGGCGCGCCTGGCCGCTGGACGCGACAACCGTCCGCGTCTCGATCGGCGCGTCCTGCACCGGCGCGTTCTGCGCCGTTGTCCTTCCGTTCGTCGCGGTGGCGGACGAGCACGC
>CAZYQF010000087.1:0-5659 GCA_964650165.1 uncultured Lentisphaeraceae bacterium | reverse complement strand
GACGGAGCCAAAAAAGCAGACCGCCTTTATGGTATAATATGCCCTATCATTTCAGTCTGTGACGTCAGGCGCGGTGCCGGACGTGTGACAGCGAAATTCACGTCGACAGGGAATGAAAAATGACCAAACAGAAGCATTGCCACATTTTTACGTCCGAGTCCGTTTCGGAAGGACATCCGGACAAGGTGGCTGACCAGATCTCCGATGCGATTCTCGACGCCTGCCTGAAGTTCGATTCGAACGCCCGCGTCGCCTGCGAAACCATGGTGGGTCCCGACGTTGTCGTCAACATGGGCGAGATCACCTGCCGAGACTTCAACCGCATTGACGCCCACTCGATCGCCAAGCGTGTCGTCAAGAAAATCGGCTATGACGTGCCGGAAGAGCATTTCTCGTGGGACACCTTCAAGTACGTCTCCCACCTTCACGGCCAGTCGCCCGACATCGCCCAGGGCGTGAACCGCAAGTCCAAGGTCCACCAGGGTGCCGGCGACCAGGGAATGATGTTCGGCTATGCGACCAACGAGACCCGCAGCTACATGCCCACGGCGATCGTCTACTCGCATTCGCTTCTCAAGATGTTCGCGCGCCTCCGCCACAACGGCGAGCTTGCGTGGCTCCGTCCCGACGCGAAGAGCCAGATTTCCGTCCTCTACGAGAATGGCAAGCCCGTCGCCATCGACACGGTCGTCATCTCGCACCAGACGACTGCGAAAGGCGCCACCCAGAAGCACTACGACCAGATCAAAGAACTGGCGCGCGGCTTCCTCAAGTCGACCGGCCTCCTCACGGGGAAGACGAAATTCATGATCAATCCGACCGGCAAGTTCGTCGTCGGCGGACCTTGCGGAGATTCCGGGCTCACCGGACGCAAGATCATCGTCGACACCTACGGCGGCATGGCCGCCCACGGCGGCGGCGCCTTCTCCGGCAAGGACCCCTCTAAGGTCGACCGCAGCGCCGCCTACTATGCCCGCTATGCCGCCAAGAACATCGTCGCCGCAGGACTCGCCGACCGCTGCCAGATTCAGGTCGCCTACGCGATCGGCGTCGACAAGCCCGTCTCGTTCTGCGTGAAGACCTTCCACACCGCCAAGTCCGGCATCACCGACGAGATGATCGAGAAGATGCTGACCTCCGGCAAGATCTTCGACTTCCGCCCCTACGCGCTGATCCAGGACCTCGGCCTTCTCAATCCGAAAGGCTGGAACTACGCGCAGACCGCGGCGTACGGACACTTCGGCCGCAACGCCTTCCCGTGGGAAAAGCTGAATAGGGTCGACGAGCTTAAAAAGTATTTTAAGCTCTGAGTTGCTTGGGTTGTTTGATTGTTTGGGTGTTTGGGTTGGGAGAGAAGTAAAAAGTAAAAGTGAAAAGCGAAAAAGCGTGGAATGACGACGAACCCAAACAACCTGAACCCAAATAACCCCAACAACCTTTACGTCCACTTCCCCTTCTGCCGGAGCCGCTGCTCCTACTGCAACCTGTATTCCCGAATCGGCTCCACGACGGAGTCGCGTGCGGAGTACGTCAAACAGATCGTCGCCGGGCTGAAAACGCTTGGCGACGCTTCGTTCAAGACCATTTACTTCGGCGGCGGATCCCCCTCCCTTTGCGATCTGAAGCCGTTGATCCCTGTTTTCGGCGCCCGCGAAGCGGTCACCCTGCCGGAGTTCACGGTCGAGATGCATCCGCTCGACGTGACCGAGGAGAAGCTTCTGGAGCTCAAGGAACTCGGCGTCACTCGCATCTCGATGGGGGTGCAGTCGCTTGACGACGACATCCTGCGGCACATGAGCCGCGGCTATGACTTCTTCACCGCCGAGCGCGCCTTTCGGCTCGTCAAAGAGCACTTCGACAATGCCGGAATCGACCTGATCGTCGGCTATCCCGGCGAGACCGCGGCACTTTCGCCGCGGCACGGGCGGCTCGCAAAATGGGGCCTCCGCCACTGCTCCGTCTATTCCCTTCAGAACGAGCGCGGACTCACCGACGTCGTCGACGACGACACCGCTCTCAACCGAATCGCCATCGTCGCCCGATTCCTTCAAGACCTCGGACTCGAGCGCTACGAGATCTCCAACTATGCCGTCCCGGGCTTCGAATGCCGGCACAACCTCGCCGTCTGGCGCGGGGAGGACTACCTCGGCCTCGGCGAAGGCGCGTACGGCCGCGTGGGACTCACGCGAACGCGCGGCGTCCGTTCGACATCCGAGGTTCCCTTCGTCCCCGAAGTCTCATCCGTCTCATCGTCCCTCGACCTCAAGGAGCGCGTCCTTTTCCGGCTCCGCACCCGCGAGGGAATCGACTGCTCGAAGTTTCCGGAATGGCGCGAAACGCTCGAGAAGTTTGCCGCGGAAGGCCTTCTCCTGCACGTCAACGGACCGGTCTACCGGCTGACCGAGCGCGGCACCGAAGTCTGCGACACGATCCTCGCCGAACTCGTCTGATCACCGCGGACGGACGCGGCTCGTGGCCTGGGCCGTCAGGGGGTCCTCGGGCCAGCAGTGCTTCGGATAACGTCCGCGCATGTCCTTGCGGACCAGCTGATAGGCGCCCTTCCAGAATCCGGCCAGGTCCTTCGTGATCTGAATCGGGCGGTGGGCCGGCGAAAGCAAGGTCATCACGACCGGCACCTTCCCGCCCGCGACCTTCGGCGTCGCCATGAGTCCGAAACATTCCTGCAATCGCACTTCAACCGTCGGCTCGTCGCCTTCGTAATGGATCGTCATGTGCGAGCCGGACGGAACCTCCATCCGCGTGGGCGCGAGCCGGTCGAGTTCGCGCCGGTCGTGTCCGCTCTCCGAAAGGATGAAATCCATCACTTGAAACAGATCGAGCTTCTCGAGGTCCTTCCACTTGTTCATTCCGCCGACAAAGCCCTCCAGAGCAGCAAGAACGACGGTGTCCGTCAGCTCCGGCCAGTCCCCGAGCGTCTTGTGGAGGAAGCCGATGCGGGCCTTGAGCTGAAGGGATTCCTTCGTCCAGCACGGCAGGTTTTCGACGCCCTTGATGCGAATGCCGTCAATCATCGCGCGGGCCACTCCCTCGCCTTCACCTACACCTTGGACCTTCACCTCTTTGAGGGTCATTCCGCCGAGTTTGCGGCGGACCACGCTCTTGACGCGGTCATTCGCACGGTCCCAGTCGCAGAATGGCTCCTCGACGATGCGGTCGCCGAAGAGATCCTCGATTTCGTCCTCCTCGATCGGACACGCGAGAAAGATCTTCGCGTCACCCGGACGGTCGTCGAGTTTGCAGCAGACAAGGTACGGTGTCCGTGCCATCGGATCGGACTGATCGAGGAACGCGCCGCGTCCGGACACCATCTGGAACGTGGAGTTTCCGCGGTTTTTCGCCACCCGATCCGGAAAAGCGAGGGCGAGCAAAGAACCTTCAGAAATGAATGAAGAGCTACGAATCGAACGAATCGAACGAATCTCCACGAATCGTTTTGAGAGTTGTTTGATCCGCGACGTCATCGGCACATAGCGGATGTCCGTTTCACGGGTCCGAGATCCTTCTTCAACAATCGCAGCCAGGCGAGCGGCCTTCTCAACCGCCGATTCGTGAGATTCGAAAGATTCGTGAGATTCGTGGCTACAAGTCAAATCCCCAAGACCCAACATCATATTCGCGAGGCGGGGATGCATCGGAAGCTGGGCCATCGCCTGGCCCTTGTCCGTCAGATTTCCGCGGACGTCGAGCGCGCCGAGCTGCGAGAGGAGTCCGACGGCCTGGTTCCATCCGCTCGACGGCGGCGGTGTCATCCACGGCAGGTCCTCGCGCTTCAAGGCGCCCCAGGCGGAGCTTGTGAGAACGAGCGAACAGAGGTCGGCATCAAGGATCTCGGGGAGCATCTTCGCCGGACGCGACTGCTGCTCGCCTTCGGACCACAGCCGGTAGCACACGCCCGCCTGAACGCGTCCCGCGCGTCCGCGACGCTGCTCGGCGCGGTCCTGGGACAGAGGCAAGGTGACGAGTCCGCTCATCCCCGAACCGGGGGAAAACTTCGGAACCCGCATGAGTCCCGAGTCGATGACGCAGGTGATGCCGGGAATCGTCAGCGACGTCTCGGCGATGGAGGTCGCGAGAATGACTTTCCGTCTCTCCGACGGTTCGAAGATTCGGTCCTGATCTTCCTTCGGAAGGGAGCCATAAAGCGGCAGAAGAGTTGGAGAGTTGGGAAGTTGGGAAGTTGAAAGGTTGGAAAGTTCCTGGAGCGAGGCGAGGCAACGCTTGATTTCGCCTTCGCCGGGGAGGAAGCAGAGGATGTCGCCGGTCGTTTCCGCGAGGGCCTTGGAGACGGCGCCGGACACCGACAGGTTGCCGAGGTACTGGGTCTCGACCGGAAACATGCGTCCCTCGGCGTGGACCTTGACCGCATCGCCGAGATGGTCCGCGACAGCGTCCGCATCAAGTGTCGCGGACATGACGAGGAGCCTCAAGTCGGACCGAAGCGCCCGGCGGACCTCGAGTGCCAGGGCGAAGGAGAGATCGCATGCGAGCGAACGTTCGTGAAATTCGTCGAAGATGACGAGCCCGACGTCCGAAAGCTCGGGATCGGAGAGGAGCCGCTGCGTCAGGAGGCCTTCGGTCACGATCTCGAGCCGCGTCCGCGCGGAAACCTTGCGCTCGAGGCGCACCTGATATCCGACGGTGCCGCCGACCGGCTCCCCAAGCTTGCCGGCGATGTACTGCGCGCAGGTGCGGGCTGCGAGGCGGCGGGGCTCGAGCATCAGGATCTTCTTTCCCGCGAGCCAGGGCTCATCGAGAAGCGCCGGCGGGACGCAGGTCGTCTTTCCGCTGCCGGGAGGAGCCGTCAGGACGACGTCGCGATTGGCCGCGAGCGCGCGGCGGATAGCGTCAATTCTCTCTTCAACGGGAAACAAGGCAGTTCGAGATAATAGTTCGAGTTGGAGAACGGAGGTTAATCCAGAACCTTGTAGGTCGGGCCGGCGCCGGAATAGGAGTCGAGACCGAACCCGGCCATGCCGCCGTCATCGTCGGGCATCGTCCGGACGGACTTGACCTTGGGGCGCTCGCCGAAGAGAACCGTCCCGAGACGGAGCCAGGTCGCGCCCTCCTCGACGGCGACCTCGTAGTCTCCGCTCATGCCCATCGACAGGCGCGGGAGCACGATGCCGAACTTGCGCTCGGTCTCGTCGCGGAGCTCGCGGAGGCGGCGGAAATACGGACGCGCCTCCTCGGGGTTCTCGCTGAACGGCGCCATCGTCATGAAACCCTCGAGCGTGACGCGGTCGCAGTCCGTCATCAGGCAGCGGATGCAGTCGTCGATCTCCTCGGGCTTCATGCCGGACTTCGACTTCTCGCCGGAAACGTTGATCTCCAGGAGGACGTGCGGCCGGGCCCCGATGTCACGGGCGATCGCGTCAATGCGGTGCAGGAGCTTGGCGGAATCGACGGAATGGATGAAGTCGAAAAGTTCGAGGGCGTGACGGACTTTGTTACCCTGGAGGTGTCCGATCAGATGCCACATCGGACCGGACACGCTCGCGGGCTTCTTCCAGGCCGCCTCCTGGACCTTGTTCTCGCCAACGGTCTTGAGTCCCGCGTCCCACGCCTCGCGGACGACTTCCGGGCCATGGGTTTTGGTGACGGCGATGATCTCGACGTCGTCCGGATTGCGTCCGGACCG
>CAZYQF010000086.1:0-5888 GCA_964650165.1 uncultured Lentisphaeraceae bacterium | reverse complement strand
TCGGCGAGACCATGAAGTGGGTCAAGAAGATGGGCAAGGAGAACCTCTTCAAGCTGAACGCCGAAAAGGCGAAGAAGATCTACGACGTCATCGACGGCAGCGCCTTCTGGACCGGCACGGCGCTACCGGAATTCCGTTCCGACATGAACGTCACCTGGCGCATTCACGGCAACAACGAGGAACTCGAGAGCAAGTTCATCGCCGAGGCCAAGAAGCTCGGGATGTCTTCGCTCAAGGGACACCGTTCGGTCGGCGGCATCCGCGCGTCGATCTACAACGCGTTTCCGATGGCGGGCGTCGACGCGCTCGTCGACTTCATGAAGGACTTCGAAAAGAATAACGGCTAACCCAACGTCTATTCATCGCACATGAAACTAACAGGTACCATCACGGCCCTCGTCACCCCGTTCCAGAAGGACGGTTCGGTCGACTACGGACGTCTTCAGGCACTGGTCGAGGAACAGGTCGCCGGTGGCGTCGAGGGCATTTGCTCCGTCGGCACCACCGGCGAGTCCCCGACCCTGAGTCACGACGAACACCACAAGGTCATCGAGAAGACCATCGAGTTCTCGAAGGGCAAGTGCAAGATCGTCGCCGGTACCGGTGCGAACTCGACCTCCGAGGCGATTTCGCTGACGAAGGCGGCGATTGCGATGGGCGGAGCCGACGCGTCCCTTCAGGTGACGCCGTACTACAACAAGCCGAATGCCGAGGGGCTCTACCGCCACTTCGCGACGGTGGCGGACCTGGGGCTTCCCGTGGTGCTCTACAACGTGCCCGGCCGCGCCGGAAAGGAGATTCCGCTGGACGTCGTCGCCCGGCTCGCGAAGCACGAGAACGTCATCGCCATCAAGGAGGCGGCGGGTTCGGTCGAGCGCGTCAGCGCGATCAAGGACCTTGTGCCCGACTTCACCGTTCTGTCCGGCGACGACTCGCTGGCGCTGCCGATGATCTCGGTCGGCGCCGAGGGCGTGATCTCGGTCGCCTCCAACGTCATTCCGAAAGAGATGAGCGACTTCGTCCGCACCGCGCTCAAGGGCGACCTCGCCGCGGCGCGCGCGACGCACGCCAAGTACTACCGCCTCTTCCACGACCTCTTCATCGACGTCAACCCCGTCATGGTGAAAGAGGCGCTGTGGCTCATGGGCAAGTCCGAGCGCGTCTTCCGTCTCCCGCTCTGCGAGACGACCGACAAGAACGTCGAGGTCCTGAGGGCCACGCTCGCCTCTCTCAACCTGCTCTGACACATGAGAATCGGGCACGGATACGACTCGCATGTCTTTGAGGACGGGAAACGCCTGGTCCTCGGAGGCGTCGAGATCCACGGTTCGTCCGGGCTCAAGGCCCATTCCGACGGAGACGTGCTGATCCACGCCGTGGTCGACGCGCTTTTCGGTGCGGCGGCGATGGGCGACATCGGTTCGCATTTTCCCGATTCGGACGAGAAGTGGAAGGGCGCGGACTCCGCGCTGTTCCTGAAGTCCGCCATGTACGACCTCCGCGGCGCCGGCTATTCGGTCGAGAACCTCGACGTCACGGTCATCTGCGAGCAGCCGAGGCTGGCGCCGCACGTGGAGGCGATCCGCGGCAAGCTCGCCGAGCTGATGGGCCTTGACGTCGGCCGCATCTCCGTCAAGGGAAAGTCCAACGAGAAGATGGATGACGTCGGGGCCGGCAAGGGAATCGTGGTCCACGCAATGGTATTGCTCAAATGATGAACGTCTACAACTCGCTGACCCGCCGCAACGAAGAGCTCAAGCCGCTCGCGGACAACACCGTCCGCCTCTACACGTGCGGTCCGACCGTCTACAACTTCGCGCACATCGGAAATTTCCGCGCCTACGCCTTCGAGGACATCCTGCGCCGCGTCATCCTGTTCAACGGCATGAAGATCCGGCAGGCGATGAACCTCACCGACGTCGACGACAAGACGATCCGCGGCTCCAACGCGGCGAAGGTTCCGCTTCGCGACTACACCCGGACCTACAAGGACGCGTTCTTCGCGGACCTCAAAAAGCTCAACATCCGGCCGGCCGAGATCTATCCCGCGGCGACGGACCACATTCCGGAGATGATCGCGCTCGTCCAGAAGCTCATTGAGAAGGGCGTCGCGTATCAGAGCGAGGACGGCTCGGTCTATTTCAAGGTCCGCGAGTTCCCGGGCTACGGCAAGCTCGCGCACATCGATTTCGAAAATCAGCGCACCGGTCTCCGCTGCGCTTCCGACGAGTACGACAAGGAGAACGTCGGCGACTTCGCGCTCTGGAAATCGTGGGAGGAGTCCGACGGACCCGTCGCGTGGGATTCGCCCTGGGGCAAGGGACGCCCGGGCTGGCACATCGAGTGCTCCGCGATGGCGATGAAGTACCTCGGCGAGACCTTTGACCTCCACACCGGCGGCATCGACAACCTCTTTCCGCACCACGAGAACGAGATCGCCCAGGCCGAGGCCGCGACGGGCAAGGAGTTCGTCAGGACCTGGATGCACTGCGCCCACCTCCGGGTGAACGGCGAGAAGATGTCCAAGTCGCTCGGCAACTTCTTCACTCTCCGCGATCTCCTCGACAAAGGCTACACCGGACGCGAGATCCGCTACGTGCTCGTCAACGCGCACTACAGGAGCGGACTCAACTTCGCGTTCTCCGCACTCGACGACGCCCGGAAATCTCTGGCGCGCATCGATGCGGCGGTCGAGCGGGTTGAGAAGTTGGAGGTTGGACCGGCGGACGGTTCGGGTGAGATGCCGGAGTTCGCAAAGACGGCGCTTGAGAAATTCACTGCGGCCGTTAACGACGACCTGAATCTCCCGAAGGCCTTTGCCGCGCTTTTCGAACTCGTGCGCGACACCAACGCCGCGCTCTCGTCCGAAGAACCTCTCAACTTCTCAACTTCCCAACTCCTCAACAGCTTCCGTCGGATGGACGAGGTGCTCGGCGTCATCTTCTTCGGAAACGAGAAGAAAGCCGCCGAAATTCCCGCCGAAATCCAGTTGATGCTGGATGAGCGCGCAGCGGCCCGTAAGGCGAAGAACTGGGCGGAGTCCGACCGTCTTCGCGACGCGATTGCCGCGGCCGGATGGCTGGTCACGGATTCGAAGGACGGTCAGGGCTGCGTCCGCAAGTGAGCGCCATCCGTCCAGCCGAAAGGTACGGTCTCGTACTCGAAGGCGGGGCGATGCGGGGACTTTTCACCGCGGGCGTGATCGACGTCTTTCTCGAACGCGAAATCCCCTTTGACGGCGTCGTCGGCGTGAGCGCCGGCGCGTGCTTCGGCTGCAATTACGTCAGCCGCCAGGCCGGACGGGTCATCCGCTACAACAAGCGCTTCGCGAAGGATCCGCGCTACTGCAGCTTCGGATCGCTCTGGCGCCGCGGCAACCTCTTTGACGCCGAGTTCTGCTATCACCGCCTTCCGACCGAACTGGACGTCTTCGACGCGGAGGCGTTCGAGCGCAGTTCCTGCGAGTTCTGGATTTCGGCGACGGACGTCGAGACCGGCAAGCCCCGCTACCGGCGGATCGCGAAGGCCGACTACGACGCCTTCGAGTGGATCCTCGCCTCGGCGTCGATGCCGCTCGTGTCGCGTCCGGTCGAACGGGAGGGCCGACTCTATCTCGACGGCGGGCTGTCGGACGGGATTCCGCTTCGCTTCTTCGAGTCGCGCGGCTTTACGCGCAATGTCGTCGTGACGACGCGCCCGCACGGCTACCGCAAGTTCCCGTCTTGGAAGACGGCTCTTTCGAAGCCGTTTCTGCTCCGTTACCCTGCGGTCTATCGCGCGCTTCGCACGCGGCATGTCTGGTATAACGCCGAACTCGAGCATGTCGACGCGCGAGTTGCGGCCGGCGCGGCTCTTCTGATCGCTCCGGACGAGCCGCTGGAGATTTCGCGGCTCTGTCACGATCCCGACGTCATGCAGCGCGTCTACGACATCGGGCGGTCCGTCGCCGAACGCCGTCTCGACGAGGTTCTCGATTTTATCGGACGAAAGAGGTGATGAGATGTTAGGCGCATGCTTTTTGCTGGCGGTTTCTCAGACGGTATTCGCTCGGGACATTCTCGAGCTCCAGGTCGAGCCGGAGGCGGTCCTGGAGATTCTGCCGCTCGCCGCGGACGCGATCGACCTCTATTCGAAGGCGACGGCGCGCGAGGCGGCCCATGCGGCCGAACTCCGGAAGAAGGGCATTGCCGAGGTTCCGGCCGAAAGCGCATCGCGCTACGTCGTCGACACGGCCGGGCTCGGCGAAATCATCTTTGACGACCGCGGCGATCTTCATATCGACCGGCGCTTCGTCACTGAGGCGGAAATGAAAACGGTCCAGGCGATCGAGCGCTGGATCCAGAAGTGGTTTCCGCGGCAAACCGAGAAGAGACACGTGCCGCATGCGACTTCGGGCGGCGCGGGACTGCCGGTCTTCCGCGGATTCGAATCGGCGCGGTATCAGGTACACGATTTGCTGATCGCCCGGCTTGTGGCGGAGTTCAACGCGGACAAGGCCAACTGGTGCGGCGCCACGCCGGCGCAGGCGGAGAAGGTCTCGGCGCTGCTGGGTTCGATGGTCAAGGCGCATATGATCGAAGAGTCCGGCGGAAACGGTCCGCGCTCCGTCGCCGCGTGGGCGAAGGATCCGCTGCAGGTAAACGTTCCCGGCGACTGGAGCCCGGAGAAGGAGCTGGTCCGGCTCGTCCGCCCGTCGCGCCGCAACGAGGGCGATCTCGAGACCAACGTCCGCGCCGCGATCAAGTACCTCGCGCGCAAGGGATTCAGTTCTTCGGCACGCCCTCCCGCGGAGCGTCCGAAATCCTATTTCGACGGATGGAAGGACGCGCTCCGCCGGTACAACGGACGGCGCGACCGCACGGACAGCGACCGCCACTACAGCGACGAGTATGCGGACAAGATTCTTTCCCGAGCGTCCAATCCCGCAACCTTCGTCCCGATCGAGATCAAGCTGAAGAAGTGACGGAGCCGATTTGAGGATCGAGCCTTCAGATCTTCAGGATTCCAAGGCGGAGGGCGATCGTGAGGGCCTCGGACCGGTTGGCCGCGCCAAGCTTCATCAGGATCGACTCCATGTGCTTCTTGACCGTAATGACGGACACGCCGAGAATGGTGGCGATATCCGGATTTGAAAGTCCCCGCGAGACATGCGCGAGGATCTCGAGCTGACGTTCGGTCAGACCCGGAAGCGACTGGCTCATGTCGATCAGATCGGCGATTTCCGGCGAAATGACAGCTTTCCCTGCTGCGACGGTGCGAATGGCGTGCACAAGGGCCGCGTTGTCGGCTGATTTCGCGATGAGTCCGAGCGCTCCGGCCTGCTGGGCGGCGGAAAGGTCCGTGGATACGGTTGAGGTCGTCAGGATGAGGATTTTCGTCTCCGGCATGGTCGCGAGGATTTCTCGCGTCGCCGTGATGCCGTCCTTGACGGGCATCATGATGTCCATCACGACAATGTCGGGTTTGAGACGAAGCACTTCTCTGACTGCGGTTTCGCCGTTGTCGGCCTCGCCGACGACCTCGACGCCTCCCTTGGCCTCAAGCAAGGTGGCGAGCCCCGTACGGACAATGGCGTGGTCGTCGACAATCAGGACTGTAATCTTATCCATAGCTTGATCTTCGTTCCTGTTTTGGGCGAGCTTTCGATCTTCATGTCGCCGCCGAGCTGGCGGAGCCGTTCCGTGATTCCCAGAAGCCCGAAATGTCCTTCCGCGAGCCCCGGTCGGTTGTCCGGATCGAAACCGACCCCGTCGTCTTGCACCGAAAACAGCAACGTGTTCTCCGAAAGCGCGCCCGTCACGGCAATCGCGCTGGCCTTGCCATGCCGGATGGCGTTCGAGACCAGCTCGCGGATGATGCACAGGAGCGCGTGAAGGACGTTGTCGGAA
>CAZYQF010000085.1:0-5959 GCA_964650165.1 uncultured Lentisphaeraceae bacterium | reverse complement strand
CCCTGCTGAAGGTTTCGAATCATTTTGGCGTGCGAGCGCGCGGATCCTTTGATATAATGTGCGCATGAGCGACAACCTACACGGCCGGACGACGCGAATCAGCCTGACGGACATCGACATCGGCGGCGCGCTGCGCAAAGCCCAGCAAAAAACGATTGAGGTGCCGTCTGCAGAACAATTGCGGACCATCGGAGGCAGCTTCGGCATTCGAAACGTGAAGTGCCTTGCGCCGATTCTCCTCAGGATCGTCTTCCTGATCTCCACTGCTGCGATTGCGTTCTACGCTTTCTACGCAATCTACTGTTTCTGCGCCCCTTCGCAGGACGACGGAGGCGTCGCGGCCCTCTCGGCCAGTCTTCTGCTTGGAATCGAACTTGCTTTGGCGATCGCCTGGTGTCTTTTGCGCATCGGCTATGAGTTCGCCCTCGCGGCGTTCGTCACCCACGGAATGATTCGCGAGATCCGTGATTATCAGATCGCCACCTACGACGTCCAGATCGCGAAGAAGGAAGATCTCTCGACGATCTGCAGCCTGCAGCGCGCCACCCGCGACCATATCTCCCATTTTTCCCGCGTGGTCGACGAGGCTCACGCCGAGGAAGCGTCTGCCGAAACCGAGGGCTAATCGGACATGGTCATCCTCGGAGTCGATACCTCTCTCCGGTCGACTGGCTATGGCGTCCTGGAGACGTCGGGAAGCCGTCTCATCGCCCGTGACTACGGCAATATCCCGAACGCGGCGAAAGCCCCGCATTCCGAGTGCCTCCGGAAGATCCACGCCAAGATCGCCGAGCTGATTGCGACCTGGAATCCCGATGTCCTCAGCGTCGAGAAGGTCATTTACGGAAAGAACGCCAACACGATGATGATTCTCGGCGAAGCCCGCGGCGTGGTGATCGTCGCCGGGGCCGAAGCCGGCAAGCCGATCCACGAGTACGAGCCGCGACGTGTCAAGATGGCGGTCTGCGGAAACGGCATGGCGGAGAAGGATCAGATCCAGCGCATGGTCAAGACGCTCCTCGCGCTCCCGGAGCTCCCCCAGAACGACGCGGCCGACGCGCTCGGCCTCGCGATCTGCCACGCCCACACCCGCAATCTCCTCGGCACCGACACCTCCATCTGATCCGGAGTTTCACGAGTGCGCCGCTCCGGCGCGGGACCGTCGCACTCGGTCTCGTCGCTTGGCCACATCAACAATTGGCCGTCATCCTGTCCGGACGCACTTGTTGCAGACGGCGCGACTCCCGTTCTCGGCGTGCCTCGATTCCTCACGAGCGCGACGTCCCCGCGCCTCCGCTTCATCTGGTGGCGAGATACGGCTCGTCGGCGTTTTCGTTTTGTTTGTGGGTATCGGCGGAGGACGGAAGGGCGTCTCCCCGATCTGATGCGAACCCTCAAAGCGGCTTGCACGGAAAAGCGGCCCGGACAGTGGTGAGCATCCGAAGCGACGAAAGCGCGAACGCGCGGAGTCGTCGCGTTCGGGGAGAAGCCCTTCCGTCCGAAGCCGGATTGCGGCGGAAAACCGTTAAACTCCAGCATCTGAGGACTGATTATGATATAATTTAGTGCGTAAAAGGAGCAAATCCATGAAAGATCTTTTTATTGTCGGGGCTGGCGGATTCGGACGCGAGGCGGTCTGGACGGTCGAGCGCATCAACGCGGCATCCCAGCTGCCGCTGTGGAGGGTCATCGGCTTTGCGGATGATGACCCGACGAAGGCTTCCGGAAACTTCGAGGGCTATCCGCTTCTCGGCAGCGTCGAGAAGGCCGAACACGACTATCCCGGCGCGTCGGTTTTCATCGCCATCGGCGACAACGACATCCGTGAAAAGATCTACCGCCAGCTTCGCGGACACGACTTCCCCGCGCTGATCGACCCCTCCGCCCAGGTCTCCCCGACGACCGAGTTCCGCCACGGAACCTTCATCGCCTGCGAGTCCGTCGTCTCGGTCGGCACCGACATCGGCAAGTTCGTGATCATCAATGCCCGTGCGGGCGTCGGACACGACTCCAAGGTCGGCGATTTCTCCAACGTCTGCCCCGGCGTATCGCTCTCCGGACATACCGAGCTCGCCGATCACGTCTTCATGGGCACCAACAGCTGCACCGCCCCGAACATGAAGGTCGGATCGCGTGCCACGGTCGCCTGCGGAACGCCCGTCCTCAAGGACGTCGAGCCCGGCACCACGCTGAGTCCGTTCGGCACGCTGAAGAATGCGTGATTCGTGGTTCGCGGTTCGTGATTCGTGATTCGAGATGAAGTGGGTCGTTTATAATCTGCTGTTCGCGCTCGTTTATCCGTTTTTGCTTCCGGGGTTTCTCGTCCGCATGTTGAAGCGCGGCGGATATGCCGCGCGCATGGGCGACCGCTTCGCGCTCTATCCGGCCGGACTCTTCCCCTCGTCCGTCCACCTCGGCCACGGCTTGCCGCGCCGTAGCACGGCGAAGGCGGGCTGCTCCCCCAACAACCCAAACACCCAAACACCCAAACACCCAAACACTTCTCCGATCTGGATTCACGCGGTCAGCGTCGGCGAAGTCCAGGTCGCGGGACAGCTGATGCGCGAATGGCGAAAGGCCGAGCCGGATGTCAGGTTCTGCTTCTCGACGACGAGCTCCACCGGCTGGAAGATGGCCGAACGCGAAGTCACGGCGAACGACACGCTGATCTACAATCCGCTCGACTTCCCGAACTTCGTCACGAGCGCGCTCCGGACCGTCCGTCCCCGCGCAATCGTTCTGACCGAGAGCGAAATCTGGCCGAACTTCATCCGCAAGGCGAAGAGCTGCGGCATTCCGCTCTTCCTCATCAACGCCCGCGTGAGCGACCGCAGCGCGCCCCGCTACAAGGCGGCCAAGCTCTTTTTCGGCGACGTTCTCGGCTGCTTTACCCGTATCTTCGCGCAGTCCGACCTTGATGCCGAGCGGCTGGTCGCGGCCGGAGCGCCGCGGGAAAAGCTCACTGTGACCGGCAGCTCCAAGTTCGACGTCGCCCGCCGCAACGAGGCGAAGGAGAAGGAGCTCCGCGAGTGGATCTTCGGGGATCGGGGAACGGGAAGCGGGGAACGGCCGAAGATCATCCTGGGCGGTTCCACCTGGCCGGGAGAGGACGAAGTCCTGCTTCGAATCTATCAATCCATTCTTCACCTTCACCACGAACCTTCACCTGTGCTTGTGATCGCGCCGCGTCACTTCGAGAAGGGCGACGCCGTCGAGGCGAACATCCGCGCCGCCGGCTTCGACTGCGTCCGCCGCTCCCGTCCCTCTTCTTCCTCGTCCCTCGTCCCTCGTCCCTCATCCCCCGTCTATCTCTCCGACACGACCGGCGAACTGATGGGGCTCTTCGGGATTGCGGACGTCGTCTTCGTCGGCAAGTCGCTCTGTGCGCACGGCTCCCAGAACATGATCGAGCCGTGTCTCTGCGGGAAGCCGACGTTTGTGGGACCTTTCACCGAGAACTTCCGTCCGGTGATGAGCGATCTCCTGGCCGCGAAGGCGATTGTTCAGGTGTCGGACGAAGCAGAGCTCGCCGCGAACATCCGCGCGGCGGTTGACGGGAAAATGTCCGATCTCGGCACGCGCGCCGCGGAAGCGGTCCTCCGGCGTCAGGGCGTCGTGCCGAAATGCGTTGCGGCCATTCGGGAGGCGATTGCATGAAAAAGCGCATCATTCTCTGGTCTGTCACCCTCGTTCTCGTTCTTGCCGGACTCCTCTCCGTCCTCTTTTTCCTCTGGTCGGACGCGGCGGACAAGAAAGCGAAGGACGACCGGTTCGTCTTCCGTCCGGCGCTCATCACGTCCGCCTGCATCGCCGTCATCGAGAAGCCGACCGCGACGAAGGCGCTCCTCGCGGACGAGAAGGCCGAGGAGTTCCGTCCGTTCCTCGAGGCGTTCGGACTTCTCTGCGTGTCCAATTCCGTTGCGCCCTCCGAGGCGCGCTACGACATCGTCTTCGCCGCGGAAGCTCCTTCGTCCCGCCGCTTCTCCAAGCTCCTGAAGCGGACCGGCGAGAACGGCGTGCTCGCGCTCGCGCTCGACGTCCGCAACATGAAGGCCTCCGACTTCCGCCGCGTCGTCGAGTCCTTCCCCTGCGCCGACGCCCGTCTCTGGATGCCCGGCGCGGAAGACTGGATCATCGTCGGACGCCGCACGCCGCGGCAGCTCAAGCTTGACGCGATGCTCGAGGTCTTCACCCACGAAAAGGCCTTCGACATTCTGGCCGAGGCCCAGGCCACCGCGCTTTCGGATGTCTTCGCGAGCTATGTCGGACGGCTCTCCGAGCTCAAGGACGCGTTTGACGCGAACGACCTCTCTGCGGTTGTCCGACCCGAGTACTTCGTTACGCGTGACGTTCCCGAGACGGACTGGATCGTCCGCGGCGACGTCGACAACGACATCTACCGCCGCGTGGCCGCCGAGATTCGCTCGATGCAGATCATCCGCCGCCTCGTCCTCCAGGGCGACATGCTCGCCGCCCAGGGAAAGGCCGAAGCCGCCGTCGACGCCTGGGCTCGAGCGATGAAGCGCAATCCGCGCGATCCGATGCTTCTCGCCCGCTATGACCGCCTCGCCCGCAACGCCTGGGCGCTTCTCCGCCTCGGCAACACGGGGGCCGCGGCGAAATGCTACGAGACGATGGTTTTGATGAATCCGACCGACGCCGCGGTCGTCTATCGGTATGCGACGTGCCTCGAGCGCCTCGGCAAGAAGGAGATGGCCAAAGCCGTCTACGCCCGGGCGAAGGAGCTGCGCAAAGCGATCAAGTGATCCGCACTTTTTCGCCTTTCGCTTTTACTTTTTCATTTCCCTCGTCCCGCTTGCCGCGCCGTAGCCTTGGCGAAGGCGGGTCTTACCTCTTGCTATTCGCGCGGGTCGGGGCCTTGCCGTTCCATCCGGCCATGCGCGCCATCATCCACCAGAAGGCACGTCCCTTGAGCGCGCCGTTGAGGGGCCGGCTGTGCGCGGCGCTCGACGGAAGCGCGATCCCGTGATCGGGATTCTTCGCCAGCCATTCGTCCGCCCAGTTCTTGGTGACACCGTTTTCACGGTAATCGCAGCCATCGCCGGCATTGAGCTTCATGTAGTTCACCTTGCCGTCGGGATCGAAGCTTTCGATGTCGGCGAAGTCGAAGAGAATCTTCCCTTTGGTTTTGCAGAAGTCCCGGATCTGCTCGTTTCGGCGGTTCAGGTTGCCGTTCTCTCCGGAGCCGTCCAGATGTCCGGTCATGTAGACGAACTTGACCTTGGGAAACTCCTTTTCCAGTCCGCTCATCAGGTCCAGATAGGTTTGCATGTCCTTTTCGGATGCGCTGCCGGCCTGTCCGCACCACGACCACATGATCATGTTGAGGTCCTTGCCGGAGCCCTGGAGCAATTCGCGCGTCCGCTGCGCCCAGGTGGTGCGATTGGGGTTGCCCAGGTCGCCTCCCGGGGTTCTGTCCATCAGGTACAGGTCGTTTCCGCCGTTCGTGCCAAAGCCGAATTTCGCGGGATCGCTTTTTTGGAGCGCCTGCATTCCCGAAATGATCTGGCTGCCGTGGGACGTGTGTCCGTAGGCGATTCGGAACTTCTTCTTCGCACCTTCGATGTACGAGGTCGGAACCTTGTCGATGTCCGTGCAGGTGTGGTCGCAGATCAGTGCCGCACCGAAGGCGTCATTCGCCCCCGAGAGACAGAACACCGAGAGCGCAGCAGTCGCGAGGATGGAACAGGCTTTCATTTTCAGGTTTTACCTTTGTGTTGGCTTTATGTTTTCTTCACCGAACAAGATCGTCATGACTCCTTGGCCCGCATCGCCCCTTCGGGTGGAGTCCGAAACGTTTCTCAACTTAATGTGTTCAGTATACCATCCTAACCCTTTTGGGTCAATCTGCCCATTCCCTTGCCTGCCGGCGGCATCTGACAGGACGGCTAAGATGGTGTTTGGGTGTTTGGGTTGTTTGGTTGTTTGGGTTGTTTGG
>CAZYQF010000084.1:0-5984 GCA_964650165.1 uncultured Lentisphaeraceae bacterium | reverse complement strand
CGCGCGAAGCTCTGGTCCGACCAGGACGCCGTCCGCGCCCTCGCGAAGCCCGTTCCGCGCACCTATCTGATCCAGCGCCGCTAAAAATTCCCCCTTGCGCGGGGTGGTGTCATATGGTAAAATATGCACCGTTTTCCACGAATGGGGAAGTAGCTCAGTTGGTAGAGCATCACGTTCGCAACGTGGGGGTCGAGAGTTCGAATCTCTTCTTCTCCACCAGCCTTCGCCGAAGCTTCGGCTTGGCAGGCCAGTTCGCTGGAAAACTCGAAAGCGGCTCTCGCCCAATCTCGGGCGCGCCGCGTTTTTTTATGCCCTTATCCCCATGCGTTTGACGGTCCTTGTCCGATTGGAGTATAATCCACGAACAAGAAGTGACATCACCGCAGGCCCCCAAAAGGAAATCACAAGATGGCGACACAGGAGTTTCCCTCGTTTACCTCCCCGATTGGTAAGGAAGGCGTTCTCATGCTGAAAAACCCCTCGGCGTGGAATTTCCTGTCCGACTGGTTCGGGGCTGCCGTTCTGATCGTCGCAGGGCTCGCCGGACTCAGAGTCCATCCCGCGTTTGGCGTCCTCGCGCTTGTCGGACTCCTTTTCGCCTTCGTCAAGGCGGTCCTTCTGAACACGACGGTCTACCTGGTGACGGACAAGCGCGTCATCGTGAAGAAGGGCTTGATCTCCCAGCATGTGTCCGAGGTGCGGATTTCGGATATCCGCGGCGTGAACCTGCGCCAGGGAATCTGGCATCGGATCATCGGAATCGGCGATCTCGTCATCGGCACCGCCGCGACCGCCGAGGCGGAAATCGTCATTCGCGGCGTCGGGTCTCCCAAGTCCGTCGTCGCGGCGATCAATTCGCAGCGCCAGATCTGATCTCGCCTCGCTTTTCCGTTTTATGTCCATGAATCCGAGACTGACATCGCTGTGCTACCTCGAGTGTGACGGCCAGTACCTGATCCTCCACCGCACGAAAAAGGACCACGACGAGAACCACGACAAGTGGATCGGCGTCGGGGGCAAGTTCGAGGACGGCGAGAGTCCCGAGGAATGCGCCCTCCGCGAAGTGAAGGAGGAGACCGGTCTCACGATGACCGAGTTCCGCCTTCGCGGAATCGTCACCTTCGTTTCCGACGAGTGGGGCACCGAGTACATGCACCTCTTCACCTGCACCGCCTTCGAAGGGGAACTGGCGGACTGCGACGAGGGCGAGCTCGTGTGGCTTCCGAAGGCCGAGCTCCTGACGAAGAAAATGTGGGAAGGCGACAAGATCTTCCTCAAGGCGCTCGACGAGCGCGGCGACTTCTTCTCGCTCAAGCTCCGGTACCGCGGCGAAACGCTCGTCGAAGCGGCTTTTGGCGGAGAGACTCCGCTCGTCGGGGGCGTTCGTGAAAAGACCCTTGCGCTCGACGGAAACGGCCTCCCGGCGGACGCGCAGGCCCTGAAGGGCCGCGTGTTCGAGCATTTCAAGGGCAATCGCTATCGGCTCGTGGACTTCGCCGTCGACTCCGAGACGCTCGAGCCGACCGTTGTCTACCGTCCGCTCGACGGCGCGCACAAGCTCTGGGTGCGTCCGGCGAAGATGTTCTTCGAAAACGTGTCCCGCGAGGGTTATCTGGGTCCGAGATTCAGGCTCGTCGAAGAATGATCTATCGCCTTTCAGACGGTCACTTCGGTTTTCCGCCCGCCGAGGAAGCGGATGAAGAATACGAAGGATTGCTCGCCGTCGGCGGCGGCTACGAGCCGGATCGGCTGCTGAACGCCTATGCGAGCGGCATCTTCCCGTGGCCGGTCGACGCGGGGAAGGACATCACCTGGTTTTCGCCCGATCCGCGCTTCGTCCTGAAGCCGGAAGACTTTCACATTCCGAAGTCCTTGGTCAAGACGCTCCGCAAAGGGCTCTTCGACTTTCGGATCGACACGGCCTTCGCGGAGGTGATTCACGCCTGCGCGTCCGTGCCGCGTCCGGGCCAGGACGGAACTTGGATCACTGCCGAGCTGGAGAAGGGCTATTGCGAGCTCAATCGCCACGATTTCGCGCATTCGTTCGAAGCGTGGCAGGACGGCCGGCTGGTCGGCGGATTCTACGGCGTCGCCCTCGGGAAGTGCTTCTTCGGGGAATCGATGTTCGCCCGCGTGCCGGACGCGAGCAAGTGCGCCTTTGCGAACTTCGCAAGCTGGATGTTCGACCAGGGCGTCCCGTGGATCGACTGCCAGGTCCGCACCGACCACCTCGCCCGCTTCGGCGCGAAGGAAATTCCGCGGAGCGAGTACCTTCGAATGCTCTCGTCGGCCTTGGGGGCGCCGGCGTGAGCCTCGCCGAAAAGCTCGAAAGCCGCGTGGCGGACGTTGTCCGCCGTGTCCTGCGGGAACTTCCGTCCGACCTTCGGGAAGTCGCGGAGCGCGTCCCCGTCTTCTGCGAATGGGAGATGGCGGACCATTGGCTGGAGGAGGGGGTCGCGGACGATTCGATGGGACTCTTCTGCGGGCCGACCTTGAACGATCCGACCGATCCCGACTGCTACGAATCGCCGCGGATCGTGTTCTTCCTGGCGGAGCTCTGGGATTTCTGCGACGAAGACCTCTCGGTCTTCGACGAGGAGTCCCGGATCACCTACATCCACGAGCTCGGACATTATCTCGGCCTGAACGAAGCCGAGCTCGAAGCCCGCGGCCTTCTGTGATCGAGATAAAGGGCCGGAGTTTCACGATTTTTTCAAAAGTGAAATGAACGTCTTTCCCGCGTGCACCGCTCCGGTGCGGGGCATCGCACTCGGTCTCGTCGCTTGGCCACATCAACAATTGGCCGTCATCCTGTCCGGACGCACTTGTTGCAGACGGCGCGACTCCCGTTCTCGGCGTGCCTCGATTCCTCACGAGCGCGACGTCCCCGCGCCTCCGCTTCATCTGGTGGCGAGATACGGCTCGTCGGCGTTTTCGTTTTGTTTGTGGGTATCGGCGGAGGACGGAAGGGCGTCTCCCCGATCTGATGCGAACCCTCAAAGCGGCTTGCACGGAAAAGCGGCCCGGACAGTGGTGAGCATCCGAAGCGACGAAAGCGCGAACGCGCGGAGTCGTCGCGTTCGGGGAGGCGGCCTTCCGTCCGAAGCCGGGCGGCAGCGGAAAACAATGAAACTCCAAATGAAGGTGGCTTGTCCGGACTGTTTCATTTTGCTATACTGCTAATTGTTTACGGGAGAGATCGGTTATGACGTTCGACAAGCAGAGTCATGTCGGCACGGCAGACGTGCTCAAGGCGCTGGGGCATCCCACGCGCCTCTGGATCGTGAAAGAGCTGTGCGACGGCGAGCACTGCGTATGCGAGTTCGTCGCGGCGGTCGGCGACGCCTTCCCCACGATCAGCCGTCACCTCGCCGTCTTGAAGGACGCCGGAGTCGTTGCGGACCGGCGCGAGGGCAAGTCCGTCTACTACCGGCTCGCGCGTCCGTGCATTGCCCGGCTTCTGGATTGCCTGGGAGGACCAAAATGCAAACGGTGAAGACAGCATGGGATTTTGTCCAGAACCAGGTTCTGGGCATGAAGTGGCTGAACGAGCTCGTCGGACGCGGACTTTCGGCGCTCGGCCTCGATCTTTCGAACCGCGGAGTCGGAAGCCTTCAGTTCTTAGTCTACGACACGGTGAAGATCGTCGTCTTGCTCTGCGTCCTCATTTTCGTGATCAGCTACATCCAGAGCTATTTTCCGCCCGACCGGAGCAAGCGGATCCTGGGTCGATTTCACGGGCTCGGAGCGAACACGGTCGCGGCGCTGCTCGGCACGGTGACGCCGTTCTGCTCCTGCTCGTCCATTCCGCTGTTCATCGGCTTCACTTCGGCCGGACTCCCGCTCGGCGTGACCTTCTCCTTCCTGATCTCGTCGCCGATGGTCGACCTCGGTTCGCTGGTCCTCCTGATCAGCATCTTCGGCGCCCCGGTCGCCGTGCTGTATGTTCTCTTCGGACTCGTCGTCGCCGTCGCCGGGGGTTCCCTGATCGACCGGCTGCGCATGGAACGGTACGTGGAAAGCATCGCCTCGTCCGCCGCCGGCCCCGGAGATTCCGACTCGGCGGAGCTCACTCGGAAAGACAGGCTCGCTTACGCGAAAGGACAGACCGTCTTCACGTTCAACAAGGTGTTCCCCTACATCCTGATCGGCGTGGGGATCGGCGCCGTGATTCACAACTGGATTCCCGAGTCATGGGTCGTCTCCCTGCTCGGCCGCGACAATCCCTTCGGCGTGATCCTCGCGACGCTGATCGGCGTGCCGATGTACGCGGACATCTTCGGCACGATTCCGATTGCCGAGGCGCTGCTCGCCAAGGGCGCCCGACTGGGGACGGTCCTCTCGTTCATGATGGCCGTGACGACGCTGTCGCTCCCGTCGATCATCCTGCTCCGGAAGGTCCTGAAGATCCGCCTGCTCGCGCTCTTCATCGCCGTCTGCGTCATCGGAATCATCCTCGTCGGCACGCTCTTCAACGCGCTGCAGCCATTCATCCTGTAAACTTTTGCACTTTAACTTCTACTTTTCACTTTTTTTACTTTTACTTTTTACTTTTTCAAGTCCCCCACAAGAAAGGAACGGAAATGAAAGTCAAGATCTACGGCACGGGATGTGCCAAATGCCAGCGGCTGGCCGAAACCGTCGCGTCCGTGATCGAATCGTCCGGCACGGCCGCCGAACTCGAGAAGGTGACGGACATCGACGCCATCGTCGCGCGTGGCGTGATGATGACGCCCGCTCTGGAAGTGGACGGCAAGATCGTCGCGTCCGGACGCATTCCCGAGACTGATGAAATCCGGGCGGCGCTCGGAATCTCCGCCTGTTCCTGCGGCTGCTCGTGCGGCGCGGGGAAGAAAGGGCGGTTCTCGCTGAAGAACGCAGTGGGACTCGGACTCGTCGCCTTTGCGCTCGTGGCCATCGGCGTCTCCGTCGTGAAGGAACAGGCGAAACCGGTCGATGCGGCCGTTCCGGCGTCCGCGGAGGCGGTCTCCGCGGCGACTGCGGCGACCGTCTATTATTTCCACGGCGAGCGGAGGTGCCGGACCTGCAACACGATCGAGGCGCTGACGCGGTCCACGGTCGACACGGCCTTTGCGGAAGAAACCAAGGCGGGCCGCGTGGTCTTCAAGTCGGTGAACCTGGACGAGGCCGCCAACGAGCATTTCATTGCGGATTTCGGACTGACGATCCGTAGCGTCGTGGTCGCGAAGGGCGACAAGTTCGAGCGCCTGGACCGCGTGTGGGAGCTCGTGGGCGACGAGGAGAAGTTCCGCGCGTATGTCGCGGAAGCCGTGAGGAAAATGCTGTGATTTCGGCGTGGATGACGGCGGCGGGGCTCGGACTTCTCTGTGCGGTCAGCCCGTGTCCGATGGCGGCGAACGTCGCGGCGGTCTCCTATCTCGCCCGTGCGGCCGGTTCGCCGCGCAGAGTCCTGCTGCAGGGGGTTGGCTATGCGGCCGGACGCGCCCTGTCGTATCTGGTAATCGCCCTCGTCCTCCAGGCCGGACTCGCGTCCGCGCCGTCGGTCTCGCATGTTCTTCAGAAGTACGTCGTCCTCGCGACGGGCCCCTTGCTGATTCTGGTCGCGGTGGTGCTCCTGGACCTCCTGCCGCTTCGGTTGCCGCAATTCCGTCCGGATGCCGCGCGCATCGGCGGGGTGGCGGGATCGGGCTTCGTCGGCGCGGTCTTGCTCGGCGGGGTCTTCGCACTCGCGATGTGTCCGCCCTCCGCGGCAATCTATTTCGGCGGCGTCCTGCCCCTCGCCGTCGGCCAGGCGTCCGTCATTCCGGTCATGGGCGTCTTCGGCGTTGCGACGGCTCTTCCCGTGGTCGCGATCGCAATCGCCCTGGCGCTCGGGTTCGCGGGATTCGGCCGGATCTTCGGACAGATTTCACGTTTCGAGCGCGTCGCGCGGATTGCGTGCGGCGTTTGCTTCCTGCTCGCCGGCCTTCTGCTGACGCTCGGCGTCATTTGAGATCAAGGTC
>CAZYQF010000083.1:4783-6231 GCA_964650165.1 uncultured Lentisphaeraceae bacterium | reverse complement strand
TCAGAACCCCAATCCGCGGACCTCGGGCTCGAGGTTCAGGCCGAACTTGAAGAAGACGCGGTTGCGCATCAGGCGGGCGAGCGCCAGGAAATCGGAGCTTTGCGCGCCCTTCTCGAGCACGATCACGTTGGCGTGCTCCGTCCAGACCACGGCGCCGCCGACGCGGAGGCCCTTGCACCCCGCCGCCTCGAGAAGCCGTCCCGCGGAATCGCCTTCCGGATTCTTGAAGACGCTCCCGCGCGTATTCGGCGGGAAGCTCTTGCGCTCGGCCAGATACTCCGCCGGAGTCTTCTCCGCCGTCGCCGGATCCGGCGCCAGACGAAAGTCCTGAATCTCTCCGGCGATCGCCGAGGTCCGGTAGCCGAAGCCGCACTGCTCCTTCGACAGCCACGCGCCGTCCGCCTTCACCGCCTCGAGCGCCTCGGAGAAGGAATGTCCGAACGCCCCCGCGTTCATCTTGATCCAACCGCCGACCGTGCCGGGAATCCCCGCCATCCACGGACACAGCGTCGGATGCGCGGCGAGGAGCGCCGCCCCGGACTGACCCGCCGGACCCTCGGTCTTCACATATTCGACGGACAAGTTCAGGTCGCTCTTCAGGGTGTTGGAACCCTGGCCGATCAGGATCTGGGAGGGATGTGGGATGTGGGATGTGGAAAGAGAAAGATCGTGCTGGATTTGCGGGACGAGGCCGATGATGTTGCCGGCGCCCAAGAGAAGAGTCAAATCGCCCGGCTTCATCGAATTCCGGGCATGTTCCCACGCTTCCGCACAACTGCGGGCCAGCATAAACCGCGGCGTTTCACCCGTCAACGCGCGGCACGCGGCATAGAGATCGGCGATGTCGCCTCCCTCAATCGGAGACTCGAAGGCGGCATAGGTCGGACACAGCACCACCTCGTCCGATCCGTTGAAAGATGATGGAAAATCGTTCAAAAGAGCTTTTGTGCGTGAATAACGATGCGGCTGAAAGAGGACCCGCAGCGTTCCGCGGCAGATGTGCCGCGCCATCTCGACCGCGCACCGCATCTCCGTGGGATGATGGGCATAGTCGGTGTAGACCAGAAGATCGGGGTTCGGGGCTCGGGACTCGGGACTCGCGGACGGCCAAATCTGTTGAAATCGGCGGTCGGGGAGCGCCTTGACCACGTCCGGAAGGACGGCAAGAATCGACTCCAGGGAATGGCCGCGCCGAAGCGCGACCTCGGCCGCCGCGCGGGCGTTCTTCGTGTTGTGCCGGGCGAGTCCGAGGGCCTCGATTTCCGGAATCGGCTTCAGCGTCTCGCTTTCGATGACGTCGCCGGCCTGACGCCGCGCGGCGTCGTAGCAGGCGCAGTAGTCCGCAAAGGTCTTGAAATGGTCGGGATGGTCGTATTCGCAGTTGGTGACGACCAATGTCCGCGCGCGGTACTTCGCAAGCGTGCCGTCCGACTCGTCCGCCTCGACGA
>CAZYQF010000083.1:0-4683 GCA_964650165.1 uncultured Lentisphaeraceae bacterium | reverse complement strand
GCAACGGGGAAATCGCCCGTTTCGCCGCCGATGGCCCAGCCGACGTCCTCGCCGAGGGCGCGCAGGAGCTTCGCGGCGAAGGTCGCCGTCGTGGTCTTGCCGTGGCTGCCGCAGACGGCGACGGAATCGCAGTCCGACACGAGCTCGGCCAAGACGTCCCCGCGGCAACGGACGTTCCGCGCGGCGCGGAGCTCGGGATTGTCCGGACGGACCGCCGGCGTGACGATCACCTCGTCGGACGTGCGGACGTGCTCCGGATCGTGTCCGATCGCCACGGGAATGCCAAGTGATTCGAGCCATTCCGTCCGGGGAGACGCCGAAAGGTCGCAGCCGGAAACGTCATTGCCGCGGCGCTTCAGCAAGACCGCGAGCGCGGCCATCCCGACCCCGCCGATTCCGATGAAATGGATCTTGCGACCAGACATTGCGGGATATTATAACATTTGAAGGGGCTTCGCGGGAGCTGCCGCGAAGCCTTTATTTTCAGCTCCAATTCGGTCCTTATTTGGTATAATAGCCACAATGAAAAAGATTGCGGTTTTGATGGGCGGGACCTCCAACGAACGCGAGGTTTCCCTGCAGAGCGGAAAGAACGTTGCGGAAGCTTTGGCCTCGCTCGGAAAATACGATGTGATTCCGGTCGTCCTCGACGAGGACTCTCTCGAGAAGATGCCCAAGGACGTGGACGCCGCCTACATCGCGCTTCACGGCGGCTGGGGCGAGAACGGCGGCGTGCAACGGGCGCTCGACCTTCTCAAGATTCCCTACACCGGACCCGGCGCCCTGACTTCGCAGATCGCAATGGACAAGGTGAAGACCAAGATGGTGCTCGAGATGAAGAACGTCCCGACCGCAGCCTGGGGCCTCGCCAATCCCGACACCGAGAAGTCCCCGCTTCCGCTTCCCGTCGTCGTGAAGCCGCCGGCGGACGGATCGTCGGTCGGAATCTCCAAGGTCTCGAAGGAATCCGAGTGGCGTCCCGCCCTCGACGCCGCCCTCGCCGTCATCAAGCCCGCAACCCAAACACCCAAACAACCAAACAACCCAAACACCCCCGTGGTTCTCGTCGAGGAGTTCATCCCCGGCCGCGAATTCACGGTCGGCGTGATCAACGGGCAGGCGCTCCCCGTAGTCGAGATCGTCGCCAAGGGCGGCTGGTACGGATACGAGGAGAAGTACATTTCGGAGGAGACGCGCTATCCGTTCCTTCCGGACGAAGATCCGCTCGCCGAGAAGATGAAGAAGATCGCCCTCGACGCGTACAACGCGGTCTCCTGCCGCGGCGTGACGCGCATCGACTTCCGCGTGTCGCCGCTCGGACGCTGCTACGTGCTCGAACTCAACACCTCGCCTGGCTTCACGGCCCACTCGCTCGTCCCCAAGGCGGGCATCAAGACCGGGCTCGCCTTCGCCGAGGTCTGCGACCGCATTCTCCAATCCGCGACCCACGACTGACCTCTCAACAGGAACCATCAAGTTCGAGTCATGAGTTCGAGTTCAAGAGCAGAAGTTAAACGTCCGTAACCCAAAAAACCAAACAACCCAAACACCCAAACACTTCTTTTCGTGAAACGGAACAAGATAGACAATCCGAACCGACGCAAGAAGATCCTTGCGACGCTTGGGCTTCTCGCCCTTCTCGCGATTGCCGTCGGAATCGGCATCGCCTACTCCCATCTGCGCGGCATCTGGCTCGAACAGTGCGCCATCACCGACATGGAGACGCAAGTGTCGATTACGGACGGAAAAATGGTCCGCTCTGACGTCGTCGCCTCGGAACTCGGGCTCCGCAACGGATCGAACCTGGCTCTGATCGACTTCAAGGAGCGGCGCGAGCACATTCTGAAGAAGATTCCCAACATCCGCGACATCCGAATCACCCGTCAGCTGCCGGACAAGGTGACGGTCGTCGTCGAGGAGCGCATCCCGATTGCCAAGCTCAACTTCGTCGGCAACCGCAACATCACCGGACGGGTCGTCGACACGGAAGGCGTGGTCTTCGAGACCCTGCGCGGCACTCAGACTCTCCCGACGATCCGCGAGGCCGCGCGTCCGGGCACGCTCAAGGGCAGCAGGATCGAGGGCCGCGTTCTCGCGGCGCTTCGCCTGATCGAGCGCTGCCGCGAGAATTACCGCGAATTTGGCGTCCTGGAGGCCAACGCCGCGAAGCCCGACTATATCCTGATCACCCTCTCCTCCTATTCCCAGGCCAAGGTCGCCTGGAGCGGAATGGACAATCCGACCGACACGACCATGCCCGATCTCGTAGGACGTCTCGACAACTTGAAGAAGGCCATCGACGCCGACATCGGGTCCGGGATTCGGATGTGGAACGCCACGCAACCCGGACGCGTCTACGCGGACAACATGAAAGGAACGCTATGAGCAGCGTCTTCGCCGCCCTGGAAATCGGCACCACGAGAACCGTACTCGCCATCGCAGAGGGGGAATCCGACGGGCGCCTCCACATCTCCTGCCACGCCGAGATCCCCTCCTCGGGGATCCGCAAGAGCCAGATACTCAACATCAACGACGCCACCCAGTCGATCCGCAGCGTCATCGTCGACATCGAGAAGAAGCAGGCCGAGGCCGGCAGCTCCCTCTCGCTCGGCAACGCCTTTCTCGTGGTGTCCGGACAGCACATCAAGTCCGACCCCTTCACCGGGACCGCGCAAGTCGAAGGCGCGCGCGTCGGAACGGACGAGCTCAACGAAGTCGGCAACGCCTCCCGCCAGATGAAGCTGCCGAAGGACCGCGAACTCCTCGACATCGTCGACCAGGACTACGAACTCGACTCCCTCGGCGGCATCTCCTCGCCGCGCGGAATGGCCGGGCGCATCCTCCGGCTCAACACCCTCCAGATCCATGCGGACCGCAACCGCATCGCCGACGCGCGCACCGCCGCGGACGCGGCCCACCTCGAGATCCGCGAGCCGCTCTTCGCGGTCACCTGCGCCGCCGAGGCCGTCCTCGAGGAGCACGAGAAGAAGAACGGCGTCCTGATCCTCGACATCGGCGGCGGTTCGACCGGCTGGGGGGTCTACTCCGACGGACACGCCGTCTCGACCGGCGTGATCGGCATCGGCGGCGACCACCTCACCAACGACATCGCGCACGCCTTCCAGACGACGAACGCCCAGGCCGAGCAGATGAAAACCGAGGAAGCGTCCGCCCTGCTCGGCAACGCGGACGACGGCAAGGACGCGCGCGTCAAGGTTCCCGGCTCCTCGCCGCTGATGGAGACGCGTTCCGTCTCCCGCCGCGCCCTCAACACCGTCGTCAACGCACGGCTGCGCGAACTCTTCACCGTCATCCGCGAGACGCTCGAGGACCATGACCTCCTTCAGCGCCTCCACGCCGGCGTCGTCCTCACGGGCGGCGGCGCGCAGATGCGCGACCTGGACGCGCTGATCCAGCGCGAGCTCGGGACGAACGTCCGGATCGGACGCCCGATCCACATCGACGGACTCGAGAACGAAGACCACCCCGAAAGCTTCGCAGCCATCGCCGGCGCGCTGCTCTACGGACACCGCAACTACGAAGAGAGGTCCATCTTCGACGGACTGAAGAAACTTTTCAAATGAGCAACTCATCCCCCATGATCCTCATCGGCGTCGGCGGCGGCGGATGCGCCATCGCGAGCGGCGTCAACCGCGCCTTCGGCGGCGACCTTCGGCATGTCCTGACCGACACCGACGCGAAGACCGGCACTGCCGGCGGGCCCTTCGTCCTGATCGGCGGCGAACGCCTGTCCGGGCGCGGTTCCGGCGGCGACGTCGTCGCCGCGCGACTTGCCGCGGAAGACTCCATCGGCACAATCGACGAGCATCTCGAAGGCGCGCGCCTCGCCGTCGTCGTCACCTCGCTCGGCGGCGGAACCGGCGGCGGCGCCACCCTCGAGATGGTCAAGCACCTCGCGAGCCGCGGCATCCCCTCAATCGTCTTCGCGACCACCCCCTTTACCTTCGAGGGCGAAGACCGCCTCCGCAACGCCCGCGGCGTCATGGCCATGATCGAGGAGTCCGCCAACGCGACCTTCTTCATTCCGCTCAACAAGCTGATCGGCGACGCGGAGCTCATGACCGACGCGATGGCCCGTGCCGTCGGAACCCTCGCCTCGGCCATCACCCTCTTCTGGCGCCTCGTCGAGAAGCCCGGCTACATCCGCCTCGACGCCGAGCGCATCCGCCACATCATGGTCAAGGCCGGTCGCGGCCGGTTCGCCGCGGCCTCCGCCCAGGGCCCCGACCGTGCCGCGCAGATCGTCGACGCCCTTTCCCGCGCCCCGCTCCTCGCCTCGGGATCCGGACCCGTCCGCGCCGTCCTGTGCGGCATCCTCGCCGGAGACGACCTCCGCCTCGCCGAGGTCGGGACAATCTCCAAAGGCGTTCGCGCCGCGTTCGGACAGAATGCCGCGTTCGAGCTCGCCACCGTCAACGACGAATCGACGTTCTCCGGACGCATCTCCGTCGTGATGATGCTTTTCGAGGCCAACGGAAAAGAAGCGGAGGAGAGCGGCACCGCGAGCGTGCTGGGGTCCAAGCGCGGACGCAAGACCAAAAACGCCGGCCTCGGCGTCGGCCCCCAGGGCCGCGGACGGTTCAACAACGCCGAACCAACCGTCTGGAACGGCGAAGACCTCGACATCCCCACCTTCCTCCGCCGAAACATCAATCTCGATTT
>CAZYQF010000082.1:3868-6302 GCA_964650165.1 uncultured Lentisphaeraceae bacterium | reverse complement strand
CGCGCACCCCGCGTAGCCGCCCCTGCGGGCTCGCTTACGCGAGGGAGATACGCAATAAGATGGCGTCAGAACGCAAAAAACCTACACCCGCGGAATACCGCGGACGGTTTATTTGCGTTCTGCCGCAACTTGCGTCCGGTATCGCAAACGCATTAAACTGTACGACCGTCGTCATTCTGTGGCACAAAACGCAAGGCACGCGAGAATGCGAATATGCCGTCCGCCGTATTCGGCGGGTGTAGGCATTTCGTATTCTCGCGATCTTATTGCGGCGGCGGTAGGCGCTTGCGTTCGAAATTCTCATCCCCGCCTTTGCCACAATACCAAAAATCGGCTTGTTTAAAATCGTGAAACTCCAGGCAAAACGAAATCCCGCCCGGGGTGGTCCGGACGGGATCGTTTCAAGCAAAGTCTCGGCGATCAGAACGGCAAGAACTTGCCGGAAAAGCCTTTCGGAGGGAATATGGCGTGATCGGTATTCTTGTCCTCGATTACCTCGACACCGGAGACCTTCGCCGGATAGCCGGTCACCTCGGCCGTCCAACGCCCGAAGACAATGTAGTCTTCGACGGTCAACTTGTAGCGGGTTCCGACGAGCAGGTCGCACTTGGCGGCATCGCACGCGTTGGCATAGGCGCCGTTCTTGACTTTGCCGATCATGCCGAATCCGCAATCAGTGAGATCGGCGACGTGCGTTGCGGTCGACCCCCAGAAGATGAAGCCGAAGAGGCAGTTCATCTGGTCACGAGCTGTGGTCGGCTTGTCCTGAACCGTCAGCTTCTCATGGACTACGTCCTTCAGGACCGGGTTCATGTCCAAGTCCACACCGCCGTCGTTCTTGTTGACCGAGACGCAGCCTGTCGCCGTAAGCGCGATCAGCGCGCCAACAATCATGATCTTGTTCATGTGTAATGATCCCTCCTTTGGTGCTCCGGATGCATGGAGTCTTGACCCAAGACTGAAATTCATGCTCCCGAACGGCCTTGAGCATACACCTGGATTGAACCTCCCGTCAACTTGAATTCTGCCGCTTCCAGGAGATTTTAACCACGGAAGGAGAAGAAGCGCGCGTTCGCGCGACACTGAAAAGGTTGGGAAAGAGACCTGAGGCCTCGAAAACCCGTTGTGTGTCCCTGTCAATTCACACGCGCCAGCCCTTGGGCGATTTGTCTCCTTTTCGCCCGCGACCAAGGGATTGCCAAGTCGTTGTCGGCAAATCCTCGGGGCGAAAAGACCAAATCGCCCAAACGTTGTGATGAAGCATCGCAAACGGAACGTCAGATCCTGCGTAGCGACGGTCAGTTCATCCCGAATCACGAACCACGAGCCACGAACCACGCTTCTTCCCCCGCAAGCGACTTCTCATCACCCCGTTTGGTCGGCTTGGACCTTTCGTCCCTGGAAATTCTTTGCCATTGGACGTGACTCCTTTGGTCGCGGACAAAAGGGAGACAAGCCGACCAAGTACTGTGGGGTTTGTGATTGATGGTGAAATGATCGTGGCTTTCAAATCTGGAAGTTTCCTTTCCCAGCCGCTTCCGTGTCGCGCGAACGCGCGCTTCCTCTCCTTTCCGTGTTCCAATCCCTCTCTCCTCTCCACGTTCTCCCCGAACCACGAGCCACGAACCACGCATCTTCCCTTTCAACGGGCCTTTGATATAATAGCGAATCATGAAGATCACACGAAGAGAATTTGCCGCGAGCGCGCTTTCGGCCGCCGTCCTTCCGTCCGCCCTGGCCGCGTCCGCCGCGGAGGACGGACTTCGGCTGCGGTTCCTCGGAACGGGCGCGGCGGACTGGAACGGACCCGACGAGCGCGGCGAATGCCGTCGGCTCACGTCGGCCCTTCTCGACGGAAAGATCCTGATCGACCTGACGCCGGGAGATCTCGAGATGCTGCCCGCGGGCGTTCGCCCCGACGTGATCTTCTACACCCATTCGCACGGCGACCACTACAATCCCGCGTCCGCCCTCAGGCTGGGAATCGGAAAGGCCTACGTCCATGCGAGCTGGGCCGAGGGCGCGCGCCGGGACTTCGCGGACGCGGCCGCGCAGCTGAAGCTCGATTCTCCCGAGGTGATCGGACTCAAGACCGGGGAATCGGCGACCGAGCGCGGCATCTCCCTGACGATCTGTCCCGCGAGCCACGCGACGCGCCGTCCGGGCGAAGAGGCCGCGATGTACCTCGTGACGAAAGGTCCGACGCGCCTCCTTTACGCGACCGACACCGCCGGCATCCCCGCCGTCGCGGCCCGCATCGCCGGAATCGACGCCCACGCAAAAGGCGACGGCATCACCGCCCTCGTCATGGAAGCGACGATGGGCGTCGGACACGCGGACGACTTCCGCATTTTCGCCCATTCTTCCGTCGACACGGTCGCCCGCATTGCGCGCGTCCTTCAGGCGACAGAACGCTATCGCCCCCGCTTTCCCG
>CAZYQF010000082.1:0-3768 GCA_964650165.1 uncultured Lentisphaeraceae bacterium | reverse complement strand
GCCCGCATTGCGCGCGTCCTTCAGGCGACAGAACGCTATCGCCCCCGCTTTCCCGACCAGAAGATCTGGCTGACGCACATGGCGCGGACCCTTCACGGCTCGCAGAAGGAAATCGAACAGGGTGTTCCCGCGCCGCTCGCGCCCGCCTATGACGGACTCGAAGTCGTCCTCTGACCGCAAAAGTCAGAGGTGCGGCAGCGTGTCGTGAAGCGAAAGCTTGAACGGCAGGTCCACGCAGAGCGGACGCAGCAGGCGGAAGAGCCGGCCCGAAACGACCTTGACCTCGCCCGGAATTCGTCCGAGCGCGAGGAAGTGGCGGAGGATCCGCGGGGGGACGTCCTCCCAGAGGGCCTTGAGTCCGCCGTCGGGATTCGCCGACATGCGGTCCTGGAGGGACTTCTCGCCGGACGCCGCATCGGCGATGACGAGCTCGTAGACGCACCGCGGACGCTTCTCCTGGGTGAGCACGTTGGCCACGAGGCGGAAATCGACTTCGACCGCCTCCGCCGCGGCGAACGGCAGGTCCTTCGCCTTCACGAGGTCGTCCTTGGCGAAGCGGATGTTCTCGACGTACGGACGCGGCGGCGGAATCGGCATCGCCTCGTCCGTCCACTTCCCGCGCTTGCCCTCGACGCGCGCGAACATCGCCTGCTCGGCGGCGAACTTCAGCGCGAGGTTCCGCTCCGTCTCCATCCGCATCATGATGCCGTACGACTCCCAGAGGATCCTGCGGGCGAGCTCGCGCTCGGTCTCGTTCGCCTCGCGGGGCATGAAGCAGGGATCGTGGCGGAAGAGCTTCATCTCGCCGGTCGTCAGGATGACGAGCTCGAAATGGGGAATCTCCATGGGCGAGGAGTAGTATCCGAAGTTCCGGTCGACGCGGGTGCGGACGAAGTCATGGAGCGTCTGCCAGCCCTCGAGCATGAGGAAGCGGACCTTGACGGGCGGCTTCTCGCCTTTGAGGACGGTGCAGAAATAGACAAAGGCCGTGCCGGACGGCTTGACCGCCCAGTTGAAGGCGCCGACAACCTCCCAGAGTCCGAGGCCGTCCATCTTGGCGCCGATCTCCTCGAGAGCGCCGTTCATCAGCTGATTTGGCTCGAGACCTTGAACACCGCCGTGAGGATGGCGATGGCGACGAATCCGACCGCACCGGCGATCAGGACGATCAGAATCGGCTCGAGCGCGTTCGTGAAGGTCGTGATGTTGCGGTCCATGTCCTTCTGATAGCGCCGGCCGATGTGCTCGAGCGCCGAGGCCATGTCGCCCGCCTGCTCGCCGACCGCGAGCATGTCCGTCATCATCCGCGGGAACACGCCCGAGGACGCGAGCGGACCCGAAATCGTGGTGCCGTCCGTCACGCGCTGCCGCGCCGTCGCGAGGGCCTTGCCGATGACGGCGTTGTTGCAGGTCTCTTCGGCGATCTTGAGCGCCTGGAGGACGTTGACGCCGTTGGACATCAGCGTCTTGAGCGTATAGGCGAGAGAGGAATAGGTGCCCGCGGCGACGATGCCCTTGACGAGCGGCATCCTGAGCTTCCAGCCGTCGATCCTGTACATCCCCTCGGGCGTCTTGCGCCACTTGCGGAACCAGAGGAAGAACAGGACCGCGCCGACGCCGAGCGCCCATCCGTAGTGGATGAGAAACTCCGACATGCCGATCAGGATGCGCGTCGCGAGCGGAAGGGACGCGCCCATCGATTCAAAGACCTTCTTGAACTGCGGAATGATCCAGACCAGGGCACCGACGACGGCCAGGATGCCGAAGACAAGGACGATGACCGGATAGCTCATCGCGCTCTTGATCTTGCTGCGCATGCTGTCGTAGCGCTCGTAGTGGTCGGCGAGGCGGCGCAGCACCTCGACCATGGCGCCCGAGGCCTCGCCGGCCCGGATCATGTTCGAGAACAGCGGCGGAAACGATTTCGGATGATGCGCGCAGGCGTCGGAAAAGCTCTCGCCGCGGACGATCCGGTCGCAGAGGTCCCTGCAGACGTAGCGCTGGGCGCTCAGCTCCTCGCCCTGGTTCGAGAGCGCCTGCAGGGCCTGTCCGAGCGTCATGCCGGCCTCGATGAGATCGGCGAGCTCGGAGGTGAAGAGAAGGACCTCGACGGAGTTCATCTCCGTCTTGGCCTTCCCGCCCCCGAGCTGCATGTTCCAGATCGAAGTCGGCTTCGCCTTGGACGTGTTCGGGTTCTGGGTGTTTGGAATGATTGGGCCGCCTGAAGCCAGGGACGAATCAGATCCGGCGATCGTAACGCCGGCTCCCGTCACTTTCCGCTTCGAGTATCCCATTTCATCTCCTGTGCAATGAACTCAAACACCCAAACACCCAAACAACCCAAACAACCGGGTTACTTGATCACGCGAACGCGAATGACCGCGTCGCTGTCCGCGAGGGCCTGGACGACCGCCGCCGGAATCGCCGAGTCGGTGTCGATCAGCGTGTAGGCGAAGTCGCCGCGGCTCTTGTTGGCGATCGCGTCGATGTTGATCTTGGCGTTGCCGAGGATCGACGTGAAGGTGCCGATCATGTTCGCCTCGTTCTTGTGGCAGATCGCGATGCGGCCGGCCTTGTTGAGCGGACCGAGCGAGCAGGTCGGATAGTTCACCGAGTTGACGATGTTGCCGTTCTCGAGGTAGTCGCGCATCTGCTTGACCGCCATGACCGCGCAGTTGTCCTCGGCCTCTTCGGTGGACGCGCCGAGATGCGGGATCACGATGCAACCCTTCTTGCCGGCCGTCGTGGTGTTGGGGAAGTCGCTGACGTACTTGCGGACCTTGCCCTCCTCGATCGCCGCGAGCATGTCCTTCTCGTTGACGAGCGCGTCGCGCGCCGCGTTGATGACGATCACGCCGCGCTTCATCATCGCGAGGGTGTCCGCGTTGATCATGCCCTTCGTCGAATCGAGCGCCGGGACGTGGATGGTGATGAAATCGCAGGCGCGGTAGATCGCCTCGACGTTCTTGCTGTGCTTGACCGCGTGGTCGAGGTTCCAGGCCGCGTCGACCGAGAGAAAGGGGTCGTAGCCGTAGACTTCCATGCCGAGCTCGATCGCGGCGTTCGCGACCTTCTGTCCGATCGCGCCGAGGCCGATGACGCCGAGCTTCTTGCCCGCGATCTCGGTTCCGGCGAAGGCGTTCTTGGCCTTCTCGGCGGTCTTGGCGATCGCGGGATCCGCGGCGTTCTCCTTGACCCACTCGATGCCGCCGACGATGTCGCGGCTCGCGAGCAGCATCGACGCGATGACGAGTTCCTTGACGCCGTTCGCATTCGCGCCCGGGGTGTTGAAGACGACGATGCCCTTCTTCGCATAATCCGCGTGAGGGATGTTGTTGACTCCGGCGCCGGCACGGGCCACGGCGAGGAGATTCGCGCCGAGGGCGAGATCGTCCATCTTGGCGCTGCGGACGAAGCACGCGTCGGCCTCGTCGAATTTTTCGGTGCGGACGTAGTTGTCCGTCAGCTTGTTGAGTCCGCAATCCGCAATCGGATTGAGGCAGGTGTACTTGTAGTTCATTTTGTCCTTCTTTTCTTCCGTAGAGTTTATCGTGGAATGTGCCGTCACGCATGACGACAAGTGGTATTATAGCAAAAACAGCGCCCTTTCGCCAAAAACCGCGACCCAACTTTCCCGACGCAGCCGATTGAAATTGTAAACTTTGGTAGGGTATTGGAACGCAAGGCACGCGAGAATGCGAATATGCCGTCCGCCGTATTCGGCGGGTGTAGGCATTTCGTATTCTCGCGATCTTATTGCGGTCGCGG
>CAZYQF010000081.1:0-6313 GCA_964650165.1 uncultured Lentisphaeraceae bacterium | reverse complement strand
AACAGGCGGGTTCATGAGGTTTGTCTGGGTTATTTGATTGCTTGGGTGTTTGGGTTTAGGGAAAAATCCGAGTTCGAGAGCTGAAGGTTGACGTCCTTTCTCCAACTTCAACCCAAACAACCTTCTAAATCCTAAACAACCCAAACACCCAAACAATCAAACAACTCTCTCGATGTTGGCCCCGAGCTGGGCGAGCTCGCGCTCGATCGCGACATAGCCGCGGTCGACCATCTCGGCGTTGAGGATTGTCGACTCGCCCTTCGCCGCGAGCGCGGCGATCACGAGCGAGATGCCGGCGCGGATGTCCGGCGAGACGGCGGTGCACCCGAGGAGCGGCGACGGACCCGTCACCACGACGCGGTGCGGATCGCACTGCACGATCTTCGCGCCCATCTGGCGGAGGCTGTCCACGAAGTAGAGCCGGGACTCGAACATCTTCTCGAAGAAAAGGCAGGTGCCGCGCGTCTGGGTCGCCAGGACGATCAGGACCGAGAGGAGGTCGGACGGGAACGCCGGCCAGGGTCCGTCCGAGACGGACGGAATCGCATCGCCGAGATCGTACTTCATCTTCAGCTTCCGCCGCGGCGCGTACCGGAGCGTCCCCGCCTTCGCGTCGACGGACCAGCTCACGCCGAACCGCGCGAACGCGCCCGCCAGCACCTCGAACGGCTCGGGGTCGATTCCCGTCAGGGTCAGTTCCCCGCCCGTGACCGCCGCGGCGACAATGTAGCTTCCCGCCTCGATGTAGTCGCAGCCGACGCGCGCCTCGCAGCCGTGCAGAACCTCGACGCCCTCGATCACGAGCCGGTTGGTGCCCGCGCCCGCGATCTTCGCACCCATCGCGTTGAGCATCGTCGCAAGGTCCACGATGTGCGGTTCGCAGGCGGCGTTGCGGATCTCGGTCACGCCCTTCGCGGTGACGGACGCCATCAGGATGTTCTCGGTCGCGGTGACGGACGCCTCGTCGAGGAGGATCTTCGCGCCCTTGAGCGTCCCCTTGAACGACAGCGTCTTCCGGCCGGCCGTCGCCTTCGCGCCCAGCGCCTTGAATCCGGAGAAATGGGTGTCAAGCCGGCGGTGCCCGATCGCGTCCCCGCCCGGCGGCGGAAGCGACGCGCGGCCGAGCCGCGCGAGGAGAGGCCCCGCGAACAGGAAGCTGGTGCGGATCTTCGACGCGAGGTCGGACCCGATTTTCGCGGTCCGGATCTTCGACGCGGTAATGGTGACGGAATCGTCCTTGAGGCTGCGGACGACCTTCGCGCCGAAAGTCTCCGCCGCCTTCAGCATCGCCGCGACATCCGCGATGTCCGGGACGTTGCGGAGCGTGACCGGATCGGAGGTGAGGAGCGCGGCCGCGATCATCGGAAGCGCGGCATTCTTGTTCCCGGGAACGCGATGCGTGCCCGAGACGGTGCGGCGACCCTGTATGACGAAACGGCTCATGTCAGGAAAGGGCATCGATGCTCTTCGTCTCGCCGAAGACGATGAGCTTGTCGTTCGATTCAAGTCTGTCCGTCGGCTGCGGAATGAGGACGATCAGCTTGAGCTTGGAGTCGGACGAATGCCGCCGGATGCAAAGGACGGTGAGTCCGGTCTTCTTGCGGAGGTCCGCTTCCGCCAGCGTTTTGCCGCGAACGTCCTGAGGCACGTCGATCTCGGCGATCGAATAGCCCTCCGCAACCTCGAAAAAGTCAACGACGTCATGGTTCGCGATCGCCCGAGCCAGGCGATAGGCGCTGTCGCGGTCGGGGTAAACGACGGAATCCGCTCCGATGCGGCGCAGGATCTTGCCATGGAGTTCGCTCGAGGCCTTCGAAACGACTCTCTGAACGCCGAGCTCCTTGCAGTTCGCCGTGGCCATCATCGACGACTCGATGTTCGATCCGATTGCCACCACCACCACGTCGCATTCGCCAAACCCGGCCTCCTCGAGAACATGCGGCTGCGTGGCGTCTCCCTGGAGCGCCGTCGCAAATTCCGACGCATCTTGCATGGCAGGCCGGTTGCGGTCGATGATAACAACCTCCGCGCCCGCGTTCGTGAGCGACTCCGCGAGACTCAAGCCGAAACGACCGGCTCCGATGATTCCAATTCTCTTCATTCCTTTGACTCCAAGGGGTATTTTACCATATTTCGACGCGACTCCTCGATCGCGCGGCGGTAGATTGCCTCGAGCACGTCGAGACACTTCTTCTCGCCGCGCCAGAACGGAACGGGCCCGAGCCGCTTCAGGATCGGCGTGTCAATCTTCATCGCACAGATCCTCCATCGAAATGCCTCGGAGCTCCAGCAGGAGCGACGGACGCCGCGCGATCTCCTCGCCGAGCAGCACGAGAACCGCCGTCACATGCTTGCACGGATTCGCATAGTCAGGGCAGGCACAGTCCGAAACCATGTCATACCTCCGTCCGGACACCCCGTCCAGCCGGCCGCCCGGAAAGAAATCGCACCCTTCCGAACGGAACAGCTCTTCCACCTGGAGCGGCAGGTCGTCCGCCAAGAGCCGCGCGACCAGCATCGGCTCCGCCTTGAGCGCTGCGACGATCCGGTCCTTCGCCTCCGCGGGCAGCTCGCGGAAGTCGAGCGTGACGAGATAGGGGTCCGGACGCGCACCCTGCACCTTCGCCTCCACCCGGTTGCCCGAGACCGCGAGCGAAATCACCTGCCCCGAGACCGCATAGTTCTTGCCGCGCCCGAGCCGCGGACCAAGTCCCATCGACTCCATCTTGTGGATCCAGCGCTTCGCCCACCACGTCCGTCCCGAGCCCGAACGCGCCTCTTGCGCGCGGATGCCCGCGGCATATCGGGGGATTCGGATCGGATAGGATTTCTTGGACATTAAGAGACGGTTGTTTGGGTGTTTGGTTTATTTGGGTGTTTGGGTTGAGAGAGACGTGAAAAGTAAAAGTGAAAAAGTGTTGGTTTGTTTAGGTGGATTCGGTCAGGGTGATGAGTTTGGAGAATTCCTCGCCGTCCTTCAGGAGGCCTTCGAGCGTAGACTTGCGGTCAAGAATCTCGTCGACGCGTTCCTCGAGCGTGCCGGCGGTGATGAACTCGTGGACGAACACGGTCTTGTCTTGTCCGATGCGGTGCGCGCGGTCCGTCGCCTGGTTCTCCACGGCCGGATTCCACCAGCGGTCGTAGTGGATGACGTGCGTCGCCTTGACAAGGTTGAGTCCGTATCCGCCCGCCTTGAGCGAGAGTATGAAGGCCGAGGGCGGTTCGCGGTTCGCGGTTCGCGGCTCGTGGTTCGCAGGCGATCCGTTGAACGCGGCGATTTCCGCTTCGCGCTGCTTCACCGACAAGGCGCCGTGCAGGAACGGGAAATGGCGGCCGAACTTCTTCGCGAGAGCGTCCTGAAGCGCCTTTCCGACCTTGGCGTACTGGGTGAAGACGAGGGCGGATTCCCCGTTGGCGAAGATCTGCTCGAGGAGGTCGAAGAGCCGGTCGACCTTGCCGCCTTCGGTCCGCGCGCCGTCGAATCCGTCGCAGACGAGCTTGAGTTCGGTGATCAGCGCGAAGACATCGCCCTGACGCTTCTCGCTCGTGCGGTAGTCCGCCAGCGCCCGTTCGTACGACACGCGCTGCGTCGGGGAGAGCGCACAGTACTCCTTGATCTGGCGCTTCTCGCCGATTTCCCCCGCGATCGCGGGATCCGTCTTGAGCCGGCGGAGGACGAACGGCTCGAGCGCATGCCGGAGGCGCTTGCCGGCGGTGCAGTTCGGGTCCGCCGCAAGCGGCTTCAGGAAGCGCTCCGCGAAGGACTTGCGGTCCCCGAGAAAGCCCGGATTCAGGAAATCCTCGATGCTCCACACGTCCTCGACCGTGTTTTCGATCGGCGTTCCCGTGAGCGCGACGCGCTTCGGCGGGAGGAGCGCGCGGACCGCGCGCGCGGCGCGGGTGTCGCAGTTTTTGATCGTCTGCGCCTCGTCGAGGACAAGGGCGTCCCACGCGACGTCCGCGAGGAGCGGGTAATCCTTCACGAGCAGGTTGTAGCTCGTGACCGTGACGTCGCTCTCCGCGACCGCCCGGCGGAATCCGCTCGCCACGTGCCGCAGGTCGCCCTGGTGCACGTAGACCCTGAGCTCCGGCGCGAACTTCGCGAACTCGTGCCGCCAGTTGGCGAGCAGCGTCAGCGGCGCGATGATGAGAGTTGGAGAGTTGGAAGGTTGGAAAGTTGGAAGGTTCGAAGATTCTTGGCTAGCATCTGCCGGCTGCTCAAATCCTCGATTGGCCAAAATCCACGAGATGGTCTGGATGGTCTTGCCGAGGCCCATGTCGTCCGCCAGGAGCGCGCCGAATCCGTGGTCCGTCAGGAACTTCATCCACGCGACGCCGCGCCTCTGATACGGCCGCAGCCGGCTCCAGATATCGACTTCTTCCTGGCGTGCGCATATCCCCCGAGCGTCAACGAGTCGCGAAGCGATGGCTACAGGGGCGCGCGCCCGCCCTGCCAAACCGTCCAACCCCTTCGCTCCCCGAAGCTCGTTGACCAACCCCCGCAGCCACCCGTGGGCGGCGCACTCGTCGATCTCGAGCGCGCCGACGCGTCCGATGCCAAGCGCGAAGGCGAGGGGAGAGGCGACGTTCCGGCCGCGGGCCTCGAGCGCCTTCAGGGCCTCGCGGAGGATGCCGCGGTCGACCTCGATCCAGCGGTCGCGGAAGAAGACGAACGTGGAGTTCTGCTCGAGAAGGAAGCGGATCTCGTCTGCGGTGACCGGAACGCCGTCCACCCTGACCACCAGCTTGACCTCGCCCTGGTCGCGGTCGGACGCCGTCACGTCGGCGGAAACATCGACCTTCGCCGCAATCTCCACGCCCTCGACGGAATAGCCGGCGTCGACGAGGTCGCGCGCGCCGCGGCGGAGGAAGTCCTCGGCCTCGGACTTCTCGAGCGTCACCGCAAGTCCGTCCCCGGACGCGCGCAGCCGCGCGAGCGGACCCCAGACGTAGGCGGACTCCCCCAGCGCCTTGAGCGCGGCGCGTCCGCGGGGGACCGGACAGGCGACGGACATCGGAACGAAGCGGAAGACGATTTCGCGGCGGAGTTTCTCCTCGGCGGCGCCGCCATGCCAGGCGGCGAGCTCGGCGGCGAAGGCGGAGCACTCGGCGTCGTCCCAGCGGACGAGCCCGGTGCGGCTCCGGAGCGCCATCGCCCAGGCGTCGTGGAGCGTCTCGTGCTTCTGGTCCTCGGCGTCTTCGCTGAGCGCGGTGACCGAGGGCTCTCGGACGAACTCATCGACCCACGGATTGTCCGAATCCCCGACGGCGCGCCAGCGGGCGTGCCATCCGTCCTCCTCCCGGACGAAATCGGGAAAGAACTTCCCGTCCGCCACGAGAGCGAGGGCCTCACGTTGTTTCGGACTCGGGGGCTTCATCGGCAGACGTTTCCCCTTCCGGAGCGCCCTCTTCCTCCTGGGCGACTTCACCGAGGCTCTTCGTTCCGGACAAGAGCGCGACGACCTGCTGCTGGACCTCGGCCAGGTTCTCGAGCCGCAGGCGCGGATCGAGAATGACGAACGTGTCGCCCTGCTTGCGGTCCTCGTAAATTCGGCGGAGCGTCCCGTCCTCGAGCTCCTTGGTGTCGCGTTCGACGAGAATCTTGGCGCGCTCGAGCATCACGGCGAGAACGTAAACGACGTTCTTCATCGCGGGATCGTCAAGGGTGATCAGCTTGCGGATGAGCTCGCCGGCGTCCTCCTTCTTGAGAGGCTCCTGCTTGCCTTCCTTCACCGGGGCCAGATACAGCCCGTCCCACTGCGAAAACGGAACCCAGTCCCGCTCGGCGGTCTTCCAGCATTCCGGATGGCAGTCAAAGCGCTCGTATCCTCCCGACGTTTCCCGAAGCGCGCTGACGAAGGGGGCCTTGTCCACGAGCGGTTTCTCGCAAAAGCAGCAGACATGCCCGCGCGACCTGATATTCCATTCCTGAGACATGGTCCTATTATACCATTTTTACTCAATATGAACGCGGAAGAAGCGGGAATTGACATTCGTCGCGCCCCATTCCGGATCGGACAGATCGGCCTTGCCCTGCCAGATGCGTGGGAATCCGTCACGCGCCGCGGCCGGCGCAACCGACAGCACCGGCTTTCCGTCCGCACCGATTTCAATCGAGCAGGTGAGATGGCTCGCGGCGTTCGTCGGGTCGGAATTCGCCGCGTATTCCTGCCACGCGGGGAAGCCGTCACCATCGGTGTCTGAAATGCCCTGTTCCTCGTAGACCGTTCCTGTCTTTCCGGTCCCAGGATAATACGTGTCCAACCAGCTGTACGGGACCGGCACGTCGGTTCCGGAGGTGGCCGTCGGCGCA
>CAZYQF010000080.1:0-6469 GCA_964650165.1 uncultured Lentisphaeraceae bacterium | reverse complement strand
TAGTCGTCCTGCATGAGGACCGCGCCCTTGGAGCCGATGATGTAGCAGCCCGTGTTCGGTACCTTGCCCCCGTTCTTCGCGGCGTACTTGGGCATGATCGAAGCGCTCGGCTTCTCGTCGCCGTCGTACCAGAAGAGCGTCACGGCCGGAAGCTTCGCGCCCTTGTTCGCGCCGTACCGGGCGACACGCTCGGCATAGGTCAGCTTGACGATGGACTTCACCGGGTAGATGAGGTCGCTCTTGCTGTCGATCATCGTGCACTCGGCGTCCGTGACGTTCGCGAGCTCGAGGCCGCGGAACGGCAGGTTCATCGTGTGGCACGCCATGTCGCCGAAGGCGCCGGCGCCGAAGTCGATCGAACCGCGCCAGTTGAACGCGTGATAGACGTTCGGGGCGATCTTCCAATCGTTGTGGAACGGCCCGAGGTTGTCCGGGAACTTGCCGAGATACGGGCGGTCCTTGGCGGTGCCGAGGAAGGCGTTCCAGTCGAGTCCGGCCGGAATCGCGTCGCCCTTGTCGCCGCGGCTCTTGATGTAGTCGGAAAGGACCTTGCCCTGCGGCCACACCGGACGGTTCGTCCACACGTGGACTTCCTTCACATCGCCGAGGACGCCGGACTGGAGGATTTCGGTGCAGCGGCGCATGGAGTCAAGGGCGCTGCCCTGATTGCCCATCTGGACGATGACACCGTTGTCGCGGGCGGTCTTGTTGAAGTAGTCAAGCTCCCAGAGCGTGCGGACGAGCGGCTTCTGGACGTAGACGTGGATGCCCATCTTCATCGCGCGGATCGCGATCGGCGCGTGGACGTGGTCAGGCGTCGAAATCGTCATCGCTTCGATGCCGAGCATGCCGGCGTCGTCGAGAAGCTTGCGGTAGTCGGTGTAGAACGGAACCTTGCTGAGGTCATGTCCGGGCGCATCCTTGGCGGCCCTGGGGAGAACGTTCTTGAGCTGGTTGGCGTCCGCGTCGCAAAACGCGACGATCTCGACGAGTCCGGACTGAAGCATCGGCAGCCAGTCGCTGTAGCCTTTGCCGTTGATGCCGACGGCCGCGAGGCGAATCTTGCCGCTCTTGCGTCCGATCGAGAAACATCCGCCGGCGCCGATCGCCGTAAGTCCCGCGAGTCCGCGGAGGAAACCCCTTCTGCTGGAACTGATCGTCATTTGATTTTCTCCTTGTTGTTGTTGATATGGTTTACTTGATCTTGAGTTCTTCTGAAATGACCTTGCTGCGGATCAGCACGTCAAGCTGTCCGTTGACGCCCTTGACCTCTGCCGCGTCGCCCTTGTTCGCGCGATACGCCTCGAGGCACGCGAGAAAGTCTTTCGCATAGACGCCGCTGTTGTCGTAGGAAATAACCTCGGCAAGAGCCTTCAGGGTCGCAGCGTCGGACTTCTTCGGGTCGGCGATCTTCGCGTAGAGCCTGGCGGCGGTCTCGGCACGGAGCGCGGCGACCGCCTTCGGGTCGGCGGACATGACTGAATGCGTGAGATTGTCCCACCGGCTCGGGATCTTCCGGATCCAGACGTTGCGGAAGGCGACCTGGCAGCCATGGTCCTGCAGAAGAAGCGGACCCGTCGCCGGATGCGGCTGAAGCGGACGGCGCTTGCAGTGAGTCGTCTGCCCTTCCATCTCCCACGCGTCCTGGACGAGGACGCCGTTGAAGAACACCGTGACGCTGCCGGGGTGGACGAGCTTTCCGTCCTTCCAGACCGGCTGGTGGAAGACGATGTCGTACGTCTGCCACTCGCCCGGCTTGTTCTGCGGATTGACCATCGGAGGATTTTCGGCATAGACCGAGCCCGCCTGGCCGTCCGTGTAGTTGTCGACGAACCCGTCCTTGCCGTCTAGATCCTTCGATGTGAAATAGGACTCGAGGACTTGAATCTCATAGCCGTACTGCGACCCCATGAGGAACACGCCGGAGTTGCCGCGCATCTGCGGACCCTTGTCATGGAGCAGCTGCCGGGGATCATGGCGGTACTCGATGTGAAGCTGACAGTCGCCGAACTCCTCGCGGGTGCGGACCGAACCCAAGCCCCAGCCGGAAATCGACTCGAACGCGCCGTCCTTGACCGTCCATTTCGTGGGCTGGCCCTTCTCGTCGCACCAGTTCTTGTCAAGAGACTCCTTCGTGCCGTCAAAGAGGACGATCGCGTCGGACGGGACGCCCTTGGCGTTCACCTCGACCTTCGCCGGCTTCGGACGGTTGTAGTCATGCACGGCCCACGCATGGAGCGTGTCGGGCGCGTCTCCGTAAAGTGACGCCAGCAAGGCGACGGATGCCATCAGGATCATTTGCCGTTTCCTCCGATTGTAACTCCCGTCTTGCGGGACTCTTCTGCCAGGAATGCGATGCGATGCGATTCGAGCGCCGCATCGAGAATCTGCGTGTAACGCTCCGGCGAGCAGTTGCTCCGGATGAGCTTGATGAATTCTGACATGATCTCCCGGTCGCCGCCGCCATGATGGCCCTGCTGCTGCGGAATGAGCGTGGTCGAGTCGCCGAGGAACGGCTTGATCTCGATCTGATGCTCGTCGGCGTAGATTTCGCCGCGGGTGCCGTAGAAATGCGTGACGCGCGTGCGCTGCTGAGAGTAGCTCTCCATCTCGAGGATGATCGTGAGTCCTCCGTCATACTCCATCAGAACCGTCTGGTGATCGACGGAATCATTTCCGCAGTGGTACACGCAGCGTCCGTAAGGCGAGGTCTCGATCATGTTGAGAATAGATTCGTCCGACTCGTCGGCAAAGTGATAGCGCAGGTCCTCGCGGTCGTAGTAGAGCTTGTAGGCGTCAAACGGGCAGTCCGACTTGACCGCGGTCGGACAGTTCTGGCAGCGCTCGGCAGCGCCCTCAGGCGCGTTTTCGGGACGCCAGTGGAAAAGCGAACCGAAGCTTGAGATCCTCCTGATCGCCTTGCCCTTCGCCCACCATTCGATCAGATCGAAGTCATGCGTGCACTTGTTGACGAGCATGCCCGTGCCCTTCGACTCGACGGACCAGTTGCCTCGGCAGTAGGCGTGCGCCGCCTTGCCGTAGGAAATCGCCGCAAGGTGATGGACGCTCGTAAGTTCGCCAATCACCTTGGAGGTGACGACTTCGCGAAGTTTCTTGTAGAATGGCGCGAAGCGAAGCACATAGCCGGTCAGGACCAGCTTTTGAGCTTCGACCTGGGCTTTCTTGATCGACATGCACTCCCCCCACGTGCAGCCGATGGGCTTTTCGAGGAGGACATGGAAACCCTTCTGAAGCGCCTTGACGCACGCCGGGTGATGCAGGCGGTCGGGAAGCGAGATGATGACCGCGTCTGCGGCGATTCCGGCGTCGAGGGCATCCTCCCAGTTTTTCCAGGTCGGATACGTCGCACCGGCGGGGAATGACGCCACGGGATCGGCAAGACCGACGATTTCGAACTCCTCGGGATGCGTGTTGGCATAGGCGGCATACGCGCGACCGCGTATGCCGTATCCGAGGATAATGGCTTTGACAGGTTGCATTTTATATCAGACGATGATATCCCACCCGTTGCGGTAGACTTCGCGCTTCGTCGAGATTCCGTGCGGGTTCTTGCCCTCCGGAATCTCCATCTTGTCGCCGTCCCATTCGAAGCCTGTGTCATACTGGTAGCTCATGTTGCAGAGGAGGCACAAGACGCCGCTGCGTCCGCCAACCTCGGCCGAGGAAACCGTGCATTGGCGCGACTCGACGCACTCGCAGAAGTTCTGAACTTGGTTGGAGCTGACGTACAGTCCGGCCTTCTTCACCTCGGCGGCGTAGAGCTTGGAGAGATTCGCAAGGACGTCGTCCAGCTTGTTGTCTTTCTTGTCTGCCGCGTCCGTCCCGTAGTCCTTGCCGACTGACGCGTCGACCAGCGCGAGCCCTTCGACCGGCTTCATGTCGGCGAGCGCCGCGCGGATTTCCGCCGTCGGCCTCACGAGACCGTCGGCCTTCCACACCGCGATCTTGCCGCGGTTGACAGCCACGACGCCCTTGGTTCCGTAGAACACCGTGCCCCAGGTCCCGAACGGACCGTGGTAAAGCTCGACCATCCCGTAGGACTTCTTGAAAAGCATCTTCATGCCGAACTGGCGGCGGCCGCCATGGAAGAGATCCTTCGAACAGGGCTCGTCAGAACAGATGATCTTAAACGGACCCGACTCGTCCATGTCCAGGCCCCACTGCGCGATGTCGAGATGATGCGCGCCCCAGTCTCCGTTGTAGCCGGAGCCGAGGTCGTCGTCGAAGCGCCAGAACATGGGATAAAAGTTGTTCACGCCGCGCGGCGCGAGCTGATCGGAATACGGCCGCATCTTGGCCGGACCGAGCCACATGTCCCAGTCGACCTCCGGATTCGGCGCGCCCTCTTTCTCGGCGTTCGCGGGGTTGTCCCAGAATCGGACCGGATGAGAAGGTCCGCCGAGTTTCTGTCCGCCACGTCCGTAGTTGGCGTCAACAAACATGACGTCGCCGATCGCGCCGCCGCGAACAAGCGAGACCGCCGTGCGGAACACCGGCCAGCTGCGCTGCATCGAACCCGTCTGAAAGACGCGGCCGTACTTCTTCTGCGCGGCGATGACCTTCTTCGCCTCGTCGATCGAGAACGTCAGCGGCTTTTCGCAGTAAACGTCCTTGCCGTGCTTCATCGCCTCGACGGACATGTAGGCGTGCCAGTGGTCGGGCGTGCCGATGCAGACGATGTCGATCGTCGGATCCCGAAGTACCTCGCGGAAGTCGAAGACGGCCTTGCAGCTGTTCGTCTTGCAGAAGTCGTTGACCTGCTTGGCGCCGGCCGCGGCGCGGACCCTGTCGCAGTCGCAGACCGCGACGATCTCGACGTTTTTGCCGGTCGTTTTGTCGAGGAACTGCGGAATGAGCGCGGTGCGCATCTGAATGCCGTAGCCGATCATCGCGGCACGGCGCTTCTCGCCAGGCTTGAGCACGCGAAGACCGACCTTTGAAGTCGAGCAACCTGCCAGTGCGGCGGCGGCGGTGGTTCCGAAAATGAAGCCTCTGCGGTTGATGTTCATCGTGATCGAATCCTTTATTTGTTTCTAAGATAGGCGCTGTACGCGCGATAAGTCTGCCAACAGTCGAACTTGGACGCAAGTTCCCAGGGCGCGTGCATGTTGAGAAGCGGCGTGCCCATGTCCAGCACCTTCATGCCGAATCGGGCCATGTACTGCGAAATCGTTCCGCCACCGCCCTTCTCCTGCTTGCCGAGCTCGGCCATCTGCCAGACGACCTCGCCCTCGTCCATGATGCGCCGGATCTCGGCGACGAACTCAGGCGAGCAGTCGCTCGCGCCGCCCTTAGACGTTCCGCCCGTGTACTTGGAGGCGCACGGACCGCGGTGGAAGCGCGCGGAGTTTCCGGTCGAATCGACATCGGGGAAGTGGGGGTCGGCCACCGCGGAGACATCCGCGGAGAGCATCGACGACTTCTCGAGCGCGCGACGGACCATGATGTCCTTCGCGTCCTTCTCCTGGCGCTCGATGAGTTCGGCAACCGTGTTCTCGAAGAAGGAGCTCTGCATGCCGGTGGAGCCCATCGAGCCGACCTCCTCCTTGTCGCACATGAGAATCGACGCCGTCTGCACCGGAACATCGTCCGCCGCATCGAGAAGCGCCTGAAGGGCCGCAAAAGAGCAGACGCGGTCGTCGTGCCCGTAGCCCGCGATCAGCGCGCGGTCGAGGCCGACTTCGCGGGGCATGCCCGCGGGGACGATTTCGAGTTCGGCGGACATCAGGTCGGCTTCGTCGACTTTGTACGTCCTCTTGAGGTACGCGACGAGACCCGGCTTGTCACCCTTGGCGTCTTCGTCGCCCTTCTTCGCCTTGGCGTAGGTCGTCCACGCGATGACGTCAAGATCCTCGGCCGGGAAGAATTCGTCACGCGTCTTCTTTTCCTGGTCCTTGCCGAGATGCGGCAGGATGTCGGAAATCATAAACACGGGATCTCCCGGATTGTCGCCAACCGAGACCTGCGCCTTGGAGCCGTCCTTGCGGACGATGGTTCCGTACAGCGCGAGCGGATGGACCAGCCACTGGTATTTCTTGATGCCGCCGTAGATGTGGCAGTCAAAGTAGACGTAACCGCCCTTTTCGTAAAGCGGCTTCGGCTTGAGGTCAAGCCGCGGCGCATCGGTATGTCCTCCGACCACCTTGAGCCCGACCTCGGAAATCGGCTGGGAGCCGATGACGGCCGCCATCACGGTGCGATCCTCGTAGCCGCGATAGACCCTGTCGCCGGGCTTGAGAGTCTTGAACTTCGAAATTTCCTTGAAACCGCGGGACTCGAGAAGCTTCACGCTCTCGGCATAACTGCGCCGTTCGGTCTTGGCAATGCCCAAATACCGCATGTACTCGCTGCAGTATTCGTCAATGCTCCTATACGTCATTTTCATATCGTTTTAGTATATCAAAAAAAGCAAAGTCTTTGCCATAAAAAAGTTAGGGCAGAAGACTCC
>CAZYQF010000079.1:0-6599 GCA_964650165.1 uncultured Lentisphaeraceae bacterium | reverse complement strand
CGCCGAGGTGCATGCCGTGGGAGGCCTTGAGGAGCACGAGGTCTCCGGCGGAGACGTCGACGCGGAACTTCTTCTTGAGCGTCTTAAGCTCCTTGTAGGCCAGGTGGCAGAGGCACTGCGCGGACATTTCGCCGACGCCGATCACGAGGGGAATCTTGAGCGCCATCGCGTGGGCGAAGACCTTCTTGTGGAGCTCGAGCGAACTCGGTCCCAGCTCGAACATGTCCCCGAGGACCGCGACATGCTTGCCGTCGCACGGAATCGCGGCGAAGGCATCGAGCGCGGCGATCATGGAATCGGGGTTCGCGTTGTAGGTGTCGTCGATGAAGTCGACGCCCCACTTCTCGGCCTTGCGCCACCGGGCGCCCGGCAGCGCGAAGTCGCGGATGCGCTCCGCGCACGTCGCGTCGGAGACGCCGAGACGGCGCGCGACCGCGCAGGCGAGCGCCATGTTGGAGAGGTTGTGGGCGCCGGGGATGGGGCAGGGAACGGTGAACGGGGAACCGGAAACGAACTCGACGTTCGGGAGATTGAAGCAGGCGTACTTCTGGCAGGCTTCGGGCGCGACCCCGAAGTCCTTCGCCCGGCGGAGCAGTTCGCTCTTCTCCTGTGCAATGTTGTCCTGCGTGCCGAAGAACTCGAGGTGGGCCGTGCCGACCGAGACGACGAGTCCGACGTCGGGTTCGGCGATGTCGCAAAGCGCGGCGATCTCGCCCGGATGGTTCGTGCCCATCTCGAGGACGAGGAACTCCGCGTCGTCCGGACAGTTCAGGATCGTCATCGGAAGCCCGATGTGGTTGTTGAAGTTCCCCTCGGTGCCGTAGCAATCGAGAAAGGTCTTCAGGAATTCCTTGGTGGTGGTCTTTCCGGCGGACCCCGTGATGCCGATGACCTTGGCCTTGAGCGTGCGGCGGCGTTCGCGCGCCTGCGCCTGCAGGGCCTCGAGTCCGTCGACGATCTCGGCCGCGCCCGCGGCCTTCGCGACGTCGATGAAGTCGTGTCCGTCGACCTTCTCGCCCTTGAGCGCCACGAAACCCATCCCGGGCTTCACCTCCCGGCTGTCAAACGTGTATTTCATTCCCTCTCCGAACCGCGAATCACGAACCGCGAGCCACGAATCACGACACGCCGCGCTGGGAGTTGCGGTAGAACGAGACGAGATTCTTGATCTCGTCGATCTGCTCGATGTCGTTCTCGACGCGGTCGAGGGCCTGAGAGCGGTTGAGACCCTCGCGGTAGATGAGGCGGTGGGCTTCCTTGAGCGCCTGGATGGCGTCCTTGGAGAAGCCGCGGCGCGTCAGTCCGACGACGTTGACGCCGATGATTTTGACGCTGCCGTCGACCATGTCGCCGAGCATGTAGGGCGGAAAGTCCTGGCGGACCTTTGCCGCGGCGCCGACCATCGCGTGAGTTCCGATGGTGCAGAACTGATGCGCGCCGGTCATGCCGCCGATGATTACCCAGTCCTGGAGATGGACGTCGCCCGCGAGCTGAACGGAATTGGAGCAGATGCAGTGGTTGCCGAGAATGACGCCGTGTGCCGCATGGCAGTAGCACATGAAAAGGCAGTCGTCGCCGATGACCGTCTTCTCGCCGTCCGCGGTGCCGAGGTGTATGGTCGCAAACTCGCGGATGACGGTGCGGTTGCCGATTTCGATGTAGCTGACGGACCCGTCCCGGTACTTGAGGTCCTGGGTCTTCATGCCGACGAGAGCATAGGGGTAGATCTGGCACTGCGAGCCGATCGTGGTGTGTCCGTCGATGATGGCTCCCTGGCGGACGAAGGTTCCGTCGCCGATCTTGACGTCCTTGCCGACGTGCGCGTAGGGGCCGACTTCGACGTCCGCGCCGAGCTGCGCGCCGTCTTCGACGATTGCGGTGGAATGGATCATCTCTCTTTCTCCTTTAACGGTTTTTCGGAACCAGCCACGACGCCAGCGCGAGACACGCGAGGACTGGCAGCGCGATCAGGTATTCGGGATGGACGGCGAATTTCTTCTCCAGCGACAGCATCAGGATGACGACCATGTAGTAGCCGAGCGAGATGGCGAGCGAGATCGCCATGCCGATGGTGCTTTCCTTGCGCTGCGCCTTGATGCCGAGCGGAATGCCGACGAGGACGAAGCAGATCGAGGCGAACGCGAAGACGAGGCGCTTGGAGAACTCGGTCTTTGTCCGCGAGAGGTCGCACTTGCGCAGGAACTTCTCGGTGCCCTTCACCTTGCTCGAGCCGACGGCGGTCTTGACGAGCGCGGAGTTCTCCCGGATCTTCCGGATCATCTCGAAGAACCGGAGGTCCTTGTCCTTCCTCGTATAGGCCTTCGTCTCGATCGCGTCCTTGATGGTGTGGCGGTAGCGGGAGGCGCGGGCCATCGTCGGATGCTCCTCGTCGAGGGGGTCGACGGTCATCTGGTAGAGGTCGAGGTTGACGTCGGCGCCATCGCTCGTGACCAGGGCCTTGGACGCGGTGATCATGCGGTCGACCTTGCCGGAGTAGTCCATGACGACGATGTCATGGAGCCAGTTGCCCTCCTTCGAGCCGAAGTAAAGCTTGACCTTGGGAAAGTCGTCGATGACATGTCCGGGCTCGAGCATGTCGATGCCAGTCCGGACGGACACCTTCGTCTTGAGCATGCGCCGCATCTCGTGTCCGCGCGGAACGATCTCGTTGTTGACGAAGATTCCGAAGACGGTGCAGAGGGCCGCGAAGACGAGGGGCCCCTTCATGATCGCGAGGAGGTTGATGCCGCACGCGCGCATCGCGGAAATCTCGTTGTCCGCGCTCATCCGCGAGAAGACGAGGACGCTCGAGACCAGCAGCGCCAGGGGCATCGTCCACTGAAGCGTCTCGGGAAAGCTCACGAGCGCGAAGTGTCCGATCACGGGCATCGGCATCCCGTCCAGGATGTAGCCGACGATCTGCACCATCAGTCCGATGGTCAGCACGAACGACAGCACCAGGAAGGCGAGCAGGAAGCTCGACAGGAATGAGCCGAATACGTATTTCTCGATGGTATTCAAAACTTCAGCACGAAATAGTTCTTCTTGCCGCTGCGGAGGACCGCGACGCCGTCTTTGACGTCCTCGGCCGCAAACGTCCTCGTGTCGTCGACCTTGGCGTCGTTCAGGGAAAGTCCGCCCTGCGCCGCCATCCGGCGCGCCTCGCCGTTGGACTTGAACATGCCCGCCGCCGCCGCGACCGCGAAGACGGCCTTGCCGACGCAGTCCTCGAGTTTCGCCGGGGCGCTCGGAACGTCCTCGGCCTTCGCGACGTCGGACGCGCTCTTCTTGGAGTAAAGCGCGGCGGTCGCCTCCCGGGCCTTCGCGAGACCCTCCTCGCCGTGAACGAGGCGCGTCAGCTCCTCGGCCAGCGCCGCCTGGGGGATGCGCGCCTCGGGACGGGACTTCATCTCGGCCTCGAGCGCGGCGATCTCCTCGAGGGACTTTATCGAGAAGACCTTGAGATAGCGGATCACGTCCGCATCCGCCGCGCGGAGGAAATACTGGTACCAGTCGAAGACCGGTGTCATCTCGCCGTTGAGGAAGAGCGCGTTGCCCTCGGATTTTCCGAACTTCTTGCCGGACGAATCGAGGAGGAGCGGAAACGTGAGGCCGAAGGCGGACTTGCCGCGCATCTTGCGGACGAGGTCCGTGCCCGCGGTGATGTTGCCCCATTGGTCCGCCCCGCCGACCTCCAGCGTGCACCCGTAGGTGTCGTAGAGATGGAGGAAGTCGTTGCCCTGCAGGATCTGGTAGGAGAACTCCGTGAACGTGAGCGCGCCGTCGCTGGACTCGAGTCGCTTGCGGACGGACTCCTTGTTGAGCATCTGGGGGACGCGGAAGTTGATCGCGATGTCGCGCAGGAACTCGATCGCGGAGGTCGACTTGTACCAGTCGTAGTTGTCGACCATGATCGCGGCGTTGGGTCCGTCGAAATCCAGGATGCGGGAGAGATTCTCGCGGATGCCGCGCTTGTTCTCCTCGACCTGCTCGACCGTCAGCATGTTGCGCTCGGCGGACTTCCCGGAGGGATCGCCGATGAGACCGGTGGCGCCGCCGACGAGGGCGATGACCTTGTGTCCGGCCTGCTGAAAGCGGCGCAGCACCATGATCGAGACGAGATTGCCGGCCTGGAGGGAGCGGGCGGAGGGATCGAAACCACAGTACACCGTCATCGGCTTCTCGAGCGCCGTTTCGATTTCAGGATCCGTGAGCGCCTCCACGAGCCCGCGAGCCTTCAGTTCGTCAATCAGTTTCATTTCGTAAAATTCGTCAATGCCGGGTTTTCCGCCCCGTACTGTCATATACGGGATATTATAACATAAATGCCGGAAACGGAAAGCCGGGGACTCGCTCTCGCAAGTCCCCGGCGAACGCGCGACACGCGCGAGTCGGCTGACCCGATCCTAGCGGGCGCCGCCGAAGAAGCGGCGCATGTCTTCCGCAGTCTTGCAGGTCAGCAGGCGCTTGTAGCCGTCCGCCGTGCGCAGCGTGCGGCTGATGAAGGCGATCAGCTGGAGATAGGGGAAGCGCGGTTCCCGGGGCGCGAGGGTCAGCACGACGATGCGGACCGGCTCCCCGTCGTGGGTCTCGCAGCCCGGAATCCCGTCCGCACCGACGAGCGCCACCGCGCCGATGACGCCGGTGACCGCATCGGTGCGTCCGTGCGGAAGCGCAATGCCGTGCTCGAATCCCGTTCCGAGCGCCGCCTCGCGCTCGAGGACGACGGCCTTCGCCATCTCGAGGTCGCGCATCTTGTCGGGATGGGCCTTGCGGACCTCCTCGAGCATGCGGGAGATCGCGTCCTCCTTGGACGCCGCGGCAAACGAGGGCAGCATCACGTAGCCGCCGACCATCGCGGCGATGCCGCGCAAGCCGACCTTCCAGTCTCCGGCCTCCTTCTTGAGCATCTCCTGGAGATCGTTCTGGCGGACGGGATTCGCCATCGACTGCGCGAGCGCGTTGACCTCGCCCATGACCTCCATCCATGCGCTCATCGCGAGACTCTCCTCCTCGCCGCGGCTGCAGTCGAAGCAGACGCTCTTGCCCTTGCGGCTGACCGCGAAGTCCATGTCGTCCTTCTGGACGGACCAGATGTTCTCCTCGGGATTGAGCAGGTAGGTGAAGAATCCGTCCTCCCGGAACGCCTTCACGACCCCGTCCAGCACGAACTGGGCGAGCGGCTCGGACGCGAGCTCGAAGCTGAACGGATTCGACGTGCCGGCCTTCTCCTGGCGCTTGCCGCGGATACCGTTGCCCTTCAGGTTGAAGAACGAGACGAGGAACGGCGGCGAGATGACCGTGGTGACGAGGGTCATCAGGATGCCGATGCCGAATACCTCCTGCGAGAGGATCGGACGTCCGTCGACAATCGTCGACACGCCGATGCCCGCGATGATGAGCGCGACTTCGCCGCGCGGAATCATGCCCGCGCCGATGCGCATCGCCCCGAGCGGAGTGAAGCCGCAGAAGAGCGACGGAAGCGCGCAGCCGATGATCTTGGCCAGGATGGCGAGAACCGTGTAGATCGCGCCGAAGATGAGAACCGGCTTCGACATTAGCGCCGACATGTCGACCATCATGCCCATCACGCAGAAGAAGACCGGCACGAGGAACGTGTAGACGGACTGCAGGTTCTCCTGGATCACGTGCTTGAGGTCCGTTCGCGAGAGCGAGAGGCCCATCACGTACGCGCCGATGATCAGCGTGAGGCCGAATGACTCGAACACGCCCGCGATCACGAGGGAGAGCCCGAACGCAAGCGTCGCGATCGCGACGGGGCTTCCGAACATCTTGAGGATCCACGAGATGCGCCGCGCGAGCAGAATGCCGATCACCGTGCCGCCGAGCCAGAGTCCGAAGGCGTTGAGCGCCACCATGCCGATGTGGCCCCAGTTGACGGAGGTCTCGGCGCCGCCGGCCGGACCGCGGGACATGATCACGCCCATGCCGATCGCGAGGACGATGATGCCGAGGACGTCGTCGATCACGGCGCCCGCCATGATCGTGACGCCTTCCTCGGTGTCCATCTTGCGGCGCTCGGAGAGAATGCGCGCCGTGATGCCGACCGACGTCGCCGTGCCCATGATGCCCATGAACATCGCAGACGGCGAGAGGACGGCCGCCATGAGCGGGAGGTCCGCGAGATAGCCGAATGTCTCCGGCATGAACTTCGGCAGCAGGTAGACGGCGCAGAGGTCTCCGAACGCGAAGGAGAACACGACGCCGCCGATGCCGACGAGCGAACCGGCGAACGCGAAACGGAGGAACGTCTTGAGGTTCGTCTCGATGCCGCTCAGGAAGAGGAGCACCACGCTGGCGATCGTGCAGATGCCGTAGAGCTCCGGCGACACCGCGAACGGCGCGCTGCCCGTGGCCTCGGCGACCGCCCTCAGCTCGGCGCCGCGGAAGAATCCGAACTCGAAGAGCCCGTGCCCGAAGCCGATGCCGCCGAGCGCCCAGGGGCCGATCACGATGCCCGCCGCGAGCTCGCCGAGCACAGTCGGCAGGTTCATCTTCGACGCCAGCATGCTTCCGAGCTTTGCCGCGAAGAGGATGAGTCCGATCTGCAGCGCGAGCTGCGTCATCTTCTCCGTCAG
>CAZYQF010000078.1:0-6727 GCA_964650165.1 uncultured Lentisphaeraceae bacterium | reverse complement strand
CGTTGTCCTTCCGTTCGTCGCGGTGGCGGACGAGCACGCGCCCGAGACCTGGTTCCACGTCATCGGCGGCAACGCCTCGAAGGAGGGCCTTTCCGCGGACATCCGGGCGATCGCCGACGCGGGGATCGGCGGCATCCAGTTCTTCCACGGCCATGCGGACGGCAGCCTGTGGCCGGGCGTGGACGAACCGATTCCGTGCCTGAGCGAGAAGTGGTCCGATCTCGTCAGGTTCGCCGAGACGGAATGCCATCGGCACGGACTTTCCTTCAAGATGCAGAACTGCCCGGGCTGGTCGATGTCCGGCGGACCCTGGGTCACGCCGGACAGGGCGATGCGCAAACTCGTCTGTTTCGAGCCCGGCAGGAAACCGCAGTTCGACGCCGATGACGATTATCATGAAATCGGAACGGTGACCTTCCCGATGCCGGACGACAGCCGGGATCCCGAACTCGTCCGCGTCCACAGGAATCCGCAGCAGATCGACCACAAATGGGCGTACGAACCCAAGGCCGTGCTCGACGGACGTCCGTGTCCGCCCGGCGCCTGGCAGGATTCCGTCCCGATGACTTTCGCCAAACCGGGGGCCTCCCGTCTCGACATGTGGGAGGCGAAGGCCGGGTGGGGGCTTCGGAAGTTCACGATGTCGACGAACGCGACGCCGGTGAAGACCATCGGCGAGAAGACGCTCGTGTTCGGACACGTCAACGCGAAGCGGAAGAACCACCCCGCGCCGCCGGAAGGGACGGGCTGGGAGTGCGACAAGATGGATCCGCGCGGAGTCGAGGCGGTTTTCGACGGCTATCTCGGAAAGCTTCTGGCCGCGGGCGTCAAGATCGACGGCACGCTCGTCGACAGCTGGGAGTGCGGAACGCAGACCTGGACGTGGAAGATGGAAGAGGAATTCGCGAAGCGCAGCGGCTATCCGCTCCGTCCGTGGCTTCCCGCGCTGTTCGGCTACGTCCTGAAGAGCGAAGCCGCGACGGAGAGATTCCTTCTCGACTGGCGTAACGCGTGTTCGCGTCTCATCGAGGAGAACTACTATGCGGCGATCGCGCGGCTGGCGCACGAGCGCGGGATGTCCGTCCAGTATGAGACCGCGTTCGGCGACGTGATCGTCGGCGACCTTCTCCGCTACTGGAAATACGCGGACGAACCGATGTGCGAGTTCTGGAGTCCGCACGACGACGCGCGCGGTTTCGTCGGAAGCCATGATTTCAAGCCGGTCCTTCCGTGCGTTTCCGCGGCGCACGTCTACGGGAAGAAGCGCGTCAGCGCCGAAGCTCTCACGAGTTTCGAACTCACGTTCGACGAGAATTTCACGGACTGGAAGAAAATCGTCGACCGTCATTTCGGACGCGGCGTCACGCACGTCGTTTTCCACACCTATACGCACAATCCCGTTGCGAACGGGAAGCCTCCGTCCACGAGCTTCGGCGGCGGAATCGGCTCGCCGTTCCTGCGCGGACAGACCTGGTGGCCGTATCTGAAGGAGTTTACGAAGTATCTCGCGTTCTGCGGACACGAACTCGAGCGCGGCAAACCCGTCGTCGACATCCTCATGTATCTCGGCGACGACGTCAATCACAAGCCGTCCGAACGCCAGCTTCTCTTCGGCAACGGCTACAAGTACGACTACTGCAATCCGGACGTCCTGATGACGCGCCTCTCGGCGAAGGACGGGCGCGTGGTCCTCCCCGACGGCATGAGCTATCGCGTCCTCTGGATTCCGGAGGGGACCTTCCTCCTTCCGGCGACCGAAGCGAAGCTCGCGGAATTAGCGAAGGCCGGCGCGCGGATCGTCCGCGGCGCTTTCACGCCGGACTGGCCGTCGCCGGTCAAGTCGATGACGGCGCGCGACGGGAAGGACGTCCACTGGTACCAGCGTCGGGAGGACGACGAGGACATCTTCTTCATCGCCGAGCCGGACGGGGACTCGGGCTTCATGTATTTCAAAAACGGCGAAATGACGAAGATGGCGTTCCCGGCGTCCGGCATGACGAAGACCAAAGACGAAATCGCCGCGGAGATCGGGAAGGGGCCCGGGAACGAGATTCCGCTGGTCGAAACCGCGTCGCGGCGGTATCCCGCGTGGGCGACGCGGCGCGTCAGCCGCTACTCGTTTGAATCGGACGGAAAGCCGGCCGACCGGATGATCCTCGCGCTCGGGGACGTCCGTCACTGGGCGACGGTGAAGGTCAACGGGCGGGAGGCGGCGCGGCTGTGGTGTGCGCCGTACGCGTGCGACATCGCGCCTTTCGCGAAGGCGGGGCGGAACGAGATCGAGATCGACGTCGTGACGACCTGGTACAACACGCTCGTCCACGAGGCGTCGCTGCCGGAGACGGAGCGGACGACGTGGACGCTCGCGGGTCCGAAAGAGCATGCCCCTCTGCATCCCGCAGGCCTCCTCGGTCCGGTGGAATTGACGTTCCGTCCGGCCACGGATTGATGGATTTTTTTGATATAATTCACTTATGAAAAAGATTGCAGTTCTGGCCGCGGCGGCCGTTTCTCTGCCGCTTTTTTCGGAATTCGCCGTCATCGGCGGCGAGGAATTTCCGGCCGAGCGCATTGATTTCGCCAAGGTTGGCGGCCATTCGCACATGTGCCGCAAGGGCGGCGTGGCCGAATCCGTCGGAAAGTCGAATCTTGTGGCGTGGGCGAAGTCTCACGGTCTCGACGCCTTCGGCGTCGGCAGTCCCTGGACGCTCGCGAGCCAGGAGGTCTACCGCCGGAACGAGAGGGAAGACCGCGATCTCTACTACGGCGGCAAGAAGGCGGCGGAAATGGCCGTCCTCACCGACGTCGCCGGCACCGAACGCATTCTCAAGGAGCTCAACGCCGAAGACGGCGGCACGCTCTACTACGTCGACAACGAGACGCCGAAGTCCTTCTTCGGGCATCTCTGGTACATCGGCTTCCGGCAGGTCGTCCCCGCCTGGCATGACTACAGCCAGGACCGTCCGTGCTGGTATTCCGCATATGACGACGGCACGGCCGAACGCAATGCGGTGACCGGCGGCTACCAGGTGCGGCGCACCTACGCGACCGTCGTCGCCGAGCAGCGCGCGTTCGGCGCGCTCGCGATCTGGGCGCATCCGACGAGCTGGTGGACGCGCGACGGCAAGAATCTCGGACCTTTCGTCACCAACATCGCGACCGAGATGATTCCGCAGATGATGATCGACGGCTTTCTCGACGGGATGACGGTGATGGGCTACGATCCGTACCATCCGGACTACCAGAACCTCTGGTTCGCGCTTCTCGACCTCGGCTACCGCGTGCCCGGATTCGCCGAACTCGACCTTTCCCCGACCCACGGCATCGGCACCAAGGACACGATGCTCTTCAACTACCTCCCGTATCCGAAGCGTCCGCTGACGGTCGAGCGCATCAAGGCCGACTGCAAGGCGGCTCGCCACACGATGTCCTCGGGGCCGCATCTGCTGATGAAAGTCGACGGACGGCTTCAGGGAGACGAGCTCGAGTCCGGCGCCGGCAGGGTTCACGCGGTCGAGGTCTTCGCGTGGCCGAAGGCGACGGAGGGCGAGCTCTCCCGCGTCCAGCTGCTCGGACGCGGCGGACGGATTCTCGCCGAGAAGCGCCACGTGAAGGGCGGAAGGATCGCCTGGACCGTCGCAGGCGACGCTGCGGGCGGCTACCTCGTCGCGCGGGCCTTCGGCGAGAAGGACGGAGACTACGCCGAGAAGCCCCAGCAGCAGACGCGCCAGTGCGCGCTGACGAATCCGGTCTGGCTCCGGACGGACGCCTTCCGCGCGCCGGCGCCGATTCCCGCGCCGGATCCGATGACGATCCCCGAGGTCCGCAAGCTCGAGGACTTTCTCCTCAAGGGCGAGTTCCGCTTCGATCCGCGCGTCACGAAGGAACTCGAGCCCGGAATGGTGCCGGTGTGGGCCTTTCAGATCGACGCTGTCCGCGCCGCCCTCCAAAAGGCCGCGGCCGCGAGATGAAGCGCGTTTTCGTCAGTCTTGCCGCCGCCGCGCTGTCCGGCTGCACGCTGTTCGGACCCGAAAGGGATCCGGCCGGCCGCGCCGACGGCGAGTACTACTTCGACACCGCGGTCCGGCTGAATCCGCCGATCGAGAATTCCTTCATCGGCGAGCCGGTGACCGTCGCGCCGCTGCCCGACCCGGAGGTCTGGACGCGCGACGTGCCGGAGGTGTTCTGGGACGGGCATGACGACGTCGCGCGGACCTTCGCCGCCTCCTGGCGGATGCTCGGCGAGAAGCTTCACGCGCCCGAGAAGGGCACGAACTTCAAGCGCAACTACGTCTACACGCCGTTCGGGAACAGCGTGTTCGTCTGGGGCTCCTGCTTCATCACGATGTTCGGCAAGTACGCGATGTCCGTCTTTCCGTTCATCGAGCAGCTCGACAACTTCTACGCCGCGCAGGCGCCGGACGGATTCATTCCGCGGCAGCTCGGGATTTACGACGGACGCAGCCAGTTCGCGCCGGACGACCCCTCCTCGGCGGGCGGGATCATCTTCGCCTGGGCGGAGCTCGGCTGGTATCGCCACGCGGGCGACCGGGAGCGCCTCGCGCGCGTCTATCCGGTCCTCCTCGCCTATCACCGCTGGTTCGCCCGGAAGCGGACGTGGAAGGACGGAACCTACTTCTGCTCCGGCTGGGGCTGCGGCATGGACAACATCGTCCGCAGCGACGCGAAGGGGTACAGTCCGAGCTTCGAGCACGGACATCTCTCCTTCGTCGACGTCACGCTGCAGCAGGTCTTCGACGCGAAGAACCTCCTTGCGATCGCGAAGGTCCTCGAAAAGGATCCGCCGCAGGACCTGGTCGACGAGATCTCCTCGCTGACGCGGATCGCGAACGAGCGCATGTGGGATCCGGAGGCGGGCGTCTACAAGGACCTCGACCGCGCGGGTTCGCGCGTCGGCTGCGCGCACGTCGGCGGATTCTGGGCCTTCCTCGCCGGCGTCGCCTCGCAGGAGAAGGGCGCGAAGATGATCGCCGCGCTCGAGGATCCCGCGCGCTTTGCCGCGCCGTGCGGGACGCGCTCGACGGTCAGGGGCGGACCCGGCTACGAGCCGGACGGAGGAAGCTACTGGTGCGGCGGCGTCTGGGCGATCACCGACTATGCGATCGTCAAGGGCCTCGACGAGGTCGGCGAGACGGACGCGGCGTTCCGGCTCGCGAAGCGGCAGGTCGAGGCGTTTGCGAAGGTGTATGACGAGACGGGGACGGTCTGGGAGAGCTACGATCCCGAGCGCGTCGCGCAGGGCAAGCTCTGTGGCAAGGACGTCCGCAGGGATTTCGTGGGATTTTCCGGCGTCGCGCCGATCGCGCTGCTGATCGAGGACGTGTTCGGCATCACCGTGGAGAACGGCGAGGTCGCGGTGCGCCCGAAGCTGACGGAACGGTACGGGATCCGGAACCTCGTCCTTGCCAACGGTGAGCGCGTCTCGATCGAGGTCGAGGCGCGGAAGAGCGCCGACGAGAAGCCGGTGGTGCACATTACGAAGGAAGCCAAATGAAATTCGAAGACAACCTGAAGAAGCTCGAGGAGCTGGTCGGAAAGATGGAATCGGGACAGCTCAACCTGGACGACATGATCGCGTCCTTTGAAGAGGGCCGCAAGCTCGTCGACGTCTGCCAGAAGGACCTCGAGTCCATCCGCCAGCGCATCGAGAAGGTCACCAAGTCCGGCGCCATCGAGGAAATGAAGATATGAAGCAGATCTATGTCCAGGCCCAGGCGGACCACATCGAGTCGCTCTCGAAGGCGACTCCGGTCTCCGCGCTCGAGGAGCTCGTGTGGAACGCGCTGGATGCCGACGCGCGCGAGATCAAGATCGACCTCATCACCAATCCGCTCGGCGCGGTCGACGCGGTCCGCGTCGCCGACGACGGCACCGGCATCGACGTCCTCAAGATCGATTCCACCTTCGGCTCGCTCGGCGGCAGCTGGAAGCGCGGCTCCGAGAAGACCGAGCTCGCGGGCCGCCGCCTGCACGGACGCCAGGGACGCGGACGGCTCAAGGCCTTCGCGCTCGGCGGCCACGTCGAATGGCGGACGACCGTCCGCACCGGCGGCGAGATCCTCTCCTACGTCCTCTGGGGCGACATCGAGAAGCCCGGAGTCTTCAATCTCGAGTCGGCCGACCGGGGTCCCGCGACCGGGACCGAGGTCTACGTGACCAACGTGAAGGTGAACTGCGACTCGCTGCTCAATGTCGAGGAGACGGTCCAGACGCTGGCGGCGAAGTTCGCGCTCTATCTCAAGAGCTATCCCGGCGTGACCATCTACTTCAACGGGCTCCCGGTGACGCCGGTGATTGTCCAGCGGCGCACGACGGACTACAAGCTCGCGCTGGAGAACGGCGCGGAGGCGAAGCTCGAGGTGATCGAGTGGCGGCGGAAGTTCACGGGCGCGGGCCGGCTCGTGTTCGCCGGTCCCGACGGCTTCCAGCTGCACGAGCAGTCCGCCCTTGTCCGCTCCGGCGGCATTCCGTTCACGGCGTATCTCATCTCTCCGCGCTTTCCCGCGCTCAGCGCCGAGAACGCGCTCGTGATGGACGAGCTGAATCCGGAAGTGCGCCTGTATCTTGATGCGACCAAGAAGGTCCTGAAGGCCCATTTCCTCGCCCTCGGCGAGGAGAAGAGCGAGTTCGAGCGCGCCTGGGAGGAGAAGGTTTCCGAGCTTTCGAAAGAGGAGCGCAAGGCGCTCCTTGCGATCGTCAAGAAGTC
>CAZYQF010000077.1:0-6737 GCA_964650165.1 uncultured Lentisphaeraceae bacterium | reverse complement strand
GTTCAATGCGAACATCAACGCTGGAAGCGGGAATACGTTTGCCAGCGTCTTTTCGGGTGTGGGTGGTATTGATTTTACGGGGAACGGGACAAATCGCTATTTCAAGCTGACCGGTACGAATACCTACGAGGGCGGCACGACGGTTGCCTCGGTCATGGTGCAGGTTGGTACGAATTCGGTTTTCGGAACCGGCGACGTGTCCGTTGCCACAAACGGCCTCATTCGGTATGTGGCGCCGGTTGAATCGGCGATTGCCGACACCGCCACGCTGAATTTGGCGTCGAACGAAACCTCGTATGCTGTGATCGACTTCGGCGCACATGCCGTTCTTGAGAAGGTCGCACATCTTACAATCAATGGTCAGAAGCAGTTCGGTTACTGGGGCGCGGTTGGCAGCGGTGCCGATCACGAGACGCCAATGATTCTCGGTTCGGGCAGGATCCTCGCTGGAAGTCGAGGTCTGCTGATGATTGTGCGATGAGAGACATCAAACCTTTTGTCGCGGTCGCGGCGCTGATGACGGCGTTTTGCGCCGTCGGTGACGAAGCCGAGGCGATCGCTCGGCTTCGTCCTCGGACGACGGGCGAGATCACGGGATCGAACTGGACGATCGGATGCGAAGTCCTCGATCGCGGACTCGCCGAGTTTTCCGAATACGCGGATTATCTTCCGGTGCTCGGCATCAAGCGGATCCGCCTCCAGGGCGGCTGGGCGCGGTGCGAGAAGGCGCAAGGCGTCTACGATTTCTCCTGGCTTGACGAGCCGGTCGATTTCTGCCGCGCGCACGGCATCTCGGTTTTGCTGGAGACGAGTTATGGAAATCCGATTTACGAGGGTGCCGGCGGATGGGACCTCGGAGGCGGATTCCCGACGAGCGCGGAAGGCCTCGCCGCCTGGGACCGCTGGGTCGAGGCTCTCGCGACGCACTTCAAGGGACGGGTGACGGACTGGGCGATGTGGAACGAACCCGACCTCCGCGGCAAAGACCGCGTCGAGAAGACGCCCGAGGAGATCGGCGCATTCAACGTCCGAACCGCGGCAATCGTCAAGCGCATCATTCCCAACGCCCGCATCTCCGCGCTCTCGCTCGCCCGCAATGATCCCAAGCTCCTTCGTGAGTGCCTTGTGGCGATGAAGGGAAACCTCGACCTCTTCGATTCCGTCATCTACCACGGCTATTCGGCGAATCCGGACGACTCTTATGCGGCCGTCGAGGAACAGAAGAAAGTGCTCGCCGAACTTGCGCCCCACCTCTCTCTCGCTCAGGGCGAAAACGGCGCGCCGAGCTCGCGCTGCAGCGCCTATGCGCTCAAGGACATCGGCTGGAACGAGCTGTCGCAGGCGAAGTGGGACCTCCGGCGCATGCTCGGCGACCTCGGACACGACGTCCGCTCTTCGCTCTTCACGATTATCGAGTACACCCAGGCGAAGCGTCCGCTCAACACCAAGGGTCTCCTCGCAGCGGATGCCGGGAGCGCCGTGTCGGACGTGAAGCCCGCCTTCTGCGCGGTCCGCAACCTCGCGTCCGTCTTCGACGACACCCTCGTCCGCGTCGCGGACTCGACGGCGAAGCTCGCGGTCGTGCGCGGCGCCGTGTATGAATATGCGTCGCCGAAGGGGCGTATCTTCACCTATTGGGACGCTTCTGCGCGGCCGGACGAAACCCTGCATGCGGTCTCGTCGACGCTGACGGTTCCCGGCGCGCCGCTCAAGGATCCGGTCCTGGTCGATCTCATCACAGGTGACGTTTTTGCCGTGCCGGCGGACGAGAACGGTACCTACGCGGTGAAAATCTACGACTATCCGTGGCTGCTCGCCGAGCGTGCGGCGCTTGCGCTCGCACCGTCCCGGACCACGCCGCATCCGCGCCTCTTCGCGCGCGCCGCGGACTTCGCGCGGCTTCGCGCGGACGAGTCGGAACTCGCCCGGATCGGCAAGGCCAAGGTGATCCGCACCGCAAACGCCATGCTGGCCCATCCGCTCGCGACGTACGAAAAGGAAGGCCGACGTCTTCTCGCGGTCTCGCGCCTTGTCCTCAACCGGACGCTTGCGCTGTCTATGGCGTATCGGCTGACAGGCGAACGCAGGTACGCCGTTCGCGCCATCGCCGAGGCCGAGAACGCCGCCGCGTTCTCCGACTGGAATCCCTCCCACTTCCTCGACACCGCCGAGATGTGCCTCGCCGTCGCCGTCGCCTACGACTGGCTCTACGACGAGCTGACGCCCGAGACGCGGGCGAAACTCGAGCGTGCGATTTTGGAGAAGGCGCTCGTCGACGGGACCGAACGCCTCGCACGCGGCTGGTGGACGAAGGCTTCCAACAACTGGGGACAGGTCTGCCAGGGCGGACTCCTCGCCGGCGCGATCGCCCTGCAAGACGTCTATCCGAGCGTCTCGGACCGGATCGTGGCCCGCGCCGCCGCACGTCTGCCGCGGGCGTTTTCCGCATACAAAGGCGGCGGATTCCCCGAAGGCCCCGCCGTCTACTGGCAGTACGCGACGAGCTACTCCGCGGTCGCGTTCGCCGCGCTCGAGACCGCGTACGGAACGGACTTCGGAATCGGCGGGCAACCGGGGTTCGCGGAACAGCTCGACTACATCGACGCCATGACCGGACTCAACGGATTCTACTTCAGCTATGCGGACGCCGGAATCATTCCGGGAGAGGGGGACGGAACCCGCCGCACGACCGACTGCGCGCCGTGGTATCTCGCGAAACGCTTCAACCGTCCGAATGCCCTCGCCCGGGGCGAAATCGCCGCGTACCGTCGTTTCTGCGAGGACCTGACGCCCGAGCCCGCCTACACCCACCGCTCCTACAACCGGCTATTCCCATTGACGCTGCTGTGGCTGCCGGAAGGCCCTGTCGCGGAGCCCGAGCCGTTCCCCGCGGCGCAGCGCTTCGGCGGCCCCGTTCCCGTCGCCGTGCTGCGGCGTCCGGATGCGTTCGTCGGACTCAAAGCCGGTCTCGGCGGCGCTTCTCACGGCCATCTCGACGTCGGTTCGTTTGCATACGACGCGCTCGGATTCCGCTGGACGATCGACCTCGGCAGCGAGAACTACAACGCGATCGAACAGGCGGATCTCGACCTCTGGAATTTCAAGAACGATTCGGATCGCTGGCGCGTTTTCCGCCTCGGGACGTCCGCGCACGGCGTTCTCGTGATCGACGGCGCGCCGCTCAAGGCGGACGGATTCGCGGACGTCGCGGTCGGAGTGACGAACGGCTGTGCCTGGGCAACGACCGATCTCACCGCGTGCTACGACAGCGTCCGCAAGGTGACGCGCACCCTCCGCCTCACGACCGAAGGCGCACCCGTCCTGACTGTCTCGGACCGACTGGAGGGGCTCGAGCCCGGCGCAAACGTCCGCTGGCAGATTCTCACGACGGCGGCAGCCGAACCGCAAGCCGACGGCACGCTCGTCCTCCGCCGCGGAACCGCCGCGGTGACGCTCGCGCCGTCCGTCCCCGTCGTCTGGAAGGTCGAGGACGTCTCGCAACCCGTCAATGCGTTCGATTCGCCGAACCCGAATGCGAAACGCATCTCGTTCGACCTGATCGCGAAAACCCCTGTCCAGTCCGTCACCGTCACCTTCAACCCCGAGGAAAACAGATGAAAAGCACCGTCCTGACCATCGCCCTGATCGCCGCGTTCGGCGCTACCGCCGGGGACTTCACGGCCGATTTGATCATCTACGGAAGTTCGCCGGCCGCGGTCACCGCCGCTGTCAAGGCGACGGACATGGGGCTCAAGCCGATCATCGTCTCGCCCGAAAAGCACGTCGGCGGACTTTCCGTCTCCGGCCTCGGATTCACGGACTCCGGCAACACGTCCGCGATTGGCGGCCTCGCACGCGACTTCTACCGCCGCATCTACACGGCGTACCGCGATCCCGCCGCGTGGAAGTGGCAGAAGAGGGAGGACTTCAAGGCCGGCGGACAGGAGACGAAGGCGATCAATCACGAAGAGAAGACAATGTGGACGTTCGAGCCGCACATCGCCGAGCGGGTCTTCGCCGACTGGATGGCCGAGCGCAAGATCGCCGTCCGCCCCGGGGAGTTCCTCGACCGCGAGAAGGGCGTCGCGAAGAAGGACGGACGCATCACGGCCATCACGACCTTCTCCGGCAACACCTACACGGGCCGCTATTTCATCGACGCGACCTACGAGGGTGACCTGATGGCGGCCGCGGGCGTGCCGTACCGGGTCGGACGCGAGAGCTGCGCCGAGTTCGGCGAGAAGTGGAACGGCAACCAGGTCGGCGTCCTGCACCACCGGCACCATTTCCGGGACTGGAAGATCTCGCCGTACAAAACGCCGGGCGATCCGTCGAGCGGATTCTGTCAGGAGATCGACGCCGGGGCGCCGGGCGTGCGCGGGACGGGCGACAAGCGCGTGCAGGCCTACTGCTACCGGCTCTGTCTGACGGACGATCCCCGCAACCGGATTCCGTTCGCGAAGCCCGCGGGCTACGATCCCGCGCGCTACGAACTGCTGGCCCGCTGCTACGCGAAGGGCTACAACGAGACGTTCTCGAAGTTCGACCGCATCGCGAACCACAAGACGGATGCGAACAACCACGGTCCGATGAGCTTCGACTGGCTGGGCGGCAGCTACGAGTGGCCCGAGGCGACCTATGGACGCCGCGAGGAGCTCGCGCAGGCCCACCGCGACTACCAGATGGGACTCCTGTACTTCCTCGCGAACGACCCGTCGATTCCGGAGAAGGTCCTCGCCGCGATGTCGAAGTGGGGCCTCGCCAAGGACGAGTTCGTCGAGAACGGCGGCTGGCCGTATCACCTCTACGTCCGCGAGGGACGCCGGATGGCCGGCGCCTACACGATGACGGAGCACGACTGCCTCGGCGAGCCGCGTCATCCCGCGCAGGGCGAAGCCTGCGGTTCGATCGGCATGGGGTCGTACAGCCTCGACTCGCACAACGTCCGCCGGCACGTGACGTCCGAAGGCTTCGTGCAGAACGAGGGGGATATCGGCGTCCATCCGAAGGCGCCGTACGGCATCGACTACGGCGCGATCGTGCCGCGCAAGGCCGATTGCGCGAACCTCCTCGTCCCCGTCGCGCTCTCCGCGACGCACACGGCCTTTGGCTCGATCCGCATGGAGCCCGTCTTCATGCTCCTCGGCGAATCCGCCGCCACGGCCGCGGCGATCGCGGCGAAGGACGGACGCGCCGTGCAGGACGTCGCCTACGCGGAACTCGCCGCGCGGTTGCGGGCGGACGGACAGATTCTCTCGCTTCCGGACCGGCGGTCGGATCTTTCGGTGTTGCTCAAGCGTTTCACGGACATCGAAGCGCGCGGCGATGCGGTCGATGCGCAGTCCGCGGCGAAGCATGTCGCCGATGCCGAGAAGACGGCGCGTCTTCTCTCCGGCCAGGCGGCGGACGGCAGCTGGCCGCAGGTCGATTACAAGGGCTCGACGCGGTCGAGCTGGTCGCCCGGCACGGGGCATCTCAACGAGCGGACGCTCTTTCTCGCACGCGAGTACCACCGTACGAAAAATCCCGGAACCGCCGCGGCGGCGAAGAAGGGCCTCGACTACTGGGTGAAGGCCGGTCACACATGTCCGAACTGGTGGTGGAACGAAATCGGCGCGCCGCAGGCGTTCGCCCTCGCTGCGCTGATGGTCGACGGGACGCTGACGGACGCCGACCGGAAACGGTACGCCGACTACCTCGAGGTCTCGCAGGTCGGAAACTGGACGGGGCAGAACCGCGTCTGGCTCGCGCGCATCGTGATGATGCGCGGGATTCTCCGGAAGGACGAAGCGCTCGTCGACAAGGCGATTGCGGAAATCGCCGGCGAAGTGCGGTACGGCGAGAAGGAGGGCCCGATGGACGACGGCTCGTTCCGTCAGCACGGCGCCCAGCTCCAGTTCGGAAACTACGGCGCGAGCTTCATTCTCAATCAGGCGCGGCTCGCGGACGTCTTCGCGGGAACGAAGTGGGCGTATCCGGCGGAGAAGCTGGCGATCCTGAAGAAACTGCTCGACGACGGCTACCGCTGGATCGACTGGAAGGGCCGCATGGACGTTGCCGCACTCGGACGACAGCTCACGCCGGACGGCCCCGTCCGAAAGGCCGCGGTCGCGCGTCTCGCGCGGAAGGAACTCGGGGAGGCGGGTGTCGCGCTCGACGATTCCGAGCCGCTCGGCTTCCGCTATTTTCCGAAGGGCGCCTACGCCGTCTACCGCACGGAGACCTGGATGGCGTCCGTCAAGATGCACACGCCGTCGATCCTCGAGACGGAAACGTGGGTGAACGGGGAGAACACGCTCGGCGGACATCTGGCGGACGGCTCGCTCTTCCTCTACGCCACGGGCCGCGAATACGACAACATTTTCCCGCTCTGGAAAAACTGGAATCTGATCCCCGGCGTAACCGCGTATCGCGATGCACCGCCCGTGGTTCTCGGCTACCACGACGACAAGGGTTCGAACGAGGAGGACGAGATCGTCGCCGCGGAGAAGGAAGGGACGGCGACGCTCGGTTTCGTACTTCAGCGCGACGGATTGCGCGTCCGCAAGCACTGGACCTTCACGCCGACGAACATCGTGGCGTCGGGCGCCGTGGAGCGCGGCTGGGCGGACGGCCGGACGGTCGTCACCACCGTCGAGCATGCGCGCGCGGCGGACAACTTCGCGGTGCTCGAGGAGTCCGAGAACCTCGTCCGATTCCGGAACGGCGCGTTTGTCTACGCGGTTCACGCGCCCCGC
>CAZYQF010000076.1:0-6863 GCA_964650165.1 uncultured Lentisphaeraceae bacterium | reverse complement strand
TTCGGCTATACTACCGATCAATCACAAGAAAGCACTTGCCGGGCTTCGCTGCGCAACACGCGTTGCACTGGCTACTTGCTGGCGGGAAGCATAAAACTGAACTATTTTATATTTTCGGTTTTTGATTATTTTTGGATATTTCTAAAAACTTTTCGAAAAGCATTTTACATATTATGAACTCTAAAATTTAAAAGAATTACATAAAGTGTAATTCTTTTATCATAATTAATACTTTATGCTTTATACGGCTCATATTTTGGTAAAATATCCAACCAGTTGCAGCCGTGTTGGCACGACTTCTCAAAACTGATACTAGTCTAGGAAATAAAAACAATGAGCAAATACGTTGATCAGGTCCTTAAGGACGTAAAAGCCACGAACGCAAATGAGCCGGAGTTCATCCAGGCCGTTGACGAGGTGTTGACGACCCTCGATCCCGTGCTCAAGGCCAACAAGCAGTACGAACAGAACGCGATTCTCGAGCGCATGGTCGAACCCGAGCGCGTGATCATGTTCCGCGTTCCGTGGGTGGACGACAAGGGCATCATCCGCGTCAACCGCGGCTACCGCGTCCAGATGAACAGCGCGATCGGTCCGTACAAGGGCGGCCTCCGCTTCGACTCCTCGGTCAAGCTCGGCACCCTCAAGTTCCTCGCGTTCGAGCAGGTCTTCAAGAACTCCCTCACCACCCTCCCGATGGGCGGCGGCAAGGGCGGCTCGGACTTCAACCCGAAGCAGAGCCCCCATACCCCGGGCAAGCGCTGCAGCGACGGCGAAGTCATGCGCTTCTGCCAGAGCTTCATGACCGAGCTCTATCGCCACATCGGCGCCGACACCGACGTTCCGGCCGGCGACATGAACGTCGGCGGCCGCGAGATCGGCTACCTTTTCGGCCAGTACAAGCGCATCGAAAACGTCTGGACGGGCGTCCTTACGGGCAAGGGCCGCTCCTTCGGCGGTTCGCTGATCCGTCCCGAGGCGACCGGCTACGGCGACGTCTACTTCGCCGAGAACATGCTCGCGAAGCGCAACGAGGCGTTCGAAGGCAAGACTTGCGTCGTCTCGGGCTCGGGCAATGTCGCCTCCTTCGCGGCGCAGAAGCTCATGCAGCTCGGCGCGAAGGTCGTCACCCTCTCGGACCGCTCCGGCACGATCGTCGTCAAGGACGGCATCTCGAAGGATCTCCTCGCGAAGGTGATGAACCTCAAAAACGTCAAGCGCGGCGAGCTCAGCGAGCTCAAGGGCAAGGGCATCGAGTTCGCGGCCGGCAAGAATCCGTGGCAGCTCGTCTCGAAGTACGACTGCGCCCTCCCCTGCTCGCGCCAGAACGAGCTCAACGGAGCCGACGCGACGTTCATGCTCAAGAAGGCGGGCTGCACGCTCGTCGCCGAAGGCGCGAACATGCCCTCGACGCCGGACGCCATCGCGCAGTTCGTCGGCGCGAAGATCATGTACGCCCCGGGCAAGGCCTCGAACGCCGGCGGCGTCGCGACCTCGGGCCTCGAGATGTCGCAGAACTCCGGCCGCATCAGCTGGACGAGCGAAGAAGTCGATTCGAAGCTCAAGGGCATCATGAAGGCCATTCACGACAACGCGTGGGAGCAGGCCGAGAAGTACGGCCAGAAGGGCAACTACGTGATGGGCGCGAACATCGCCGGCTTCGTCAAGGTCGCCGACGCCATGGTCGCCCAGGGCGTCTGCTAAGGACCCCGCGCCGATGGTGCAAGGAAAAGACGCGGTCCTTAAAAAGCCGCGTCTTTTTCTTATCCTCGATCCGCCCCCGAAACCGAGTATTTTGATATAATATTCATTCTATGAACAAAATTGTCTCGAAAAAGCAGCTCTCAGACAACGTCTTCCAGATCGAAGTCGAAGCTCCGCTCGTTGCACAGGAGCGCAAGGCGGGTCAGTTCATCATTCTCATGGTCGAGGAGAACTTCGGCGAGCGCATCCCGCTCACCATTTCCGACGCCGACACGGACCGCGGAACGATCAAGCTGATCTACCAGACCGTCGGCGCCACCACCCTCAAGCTCGCGAAGCTCGGCGTCGGCGACTCGGTCGCGGCCGTCCTCGGACCGCTCGGGCGTCCCACCTCGATCCGCGGCGAAAACGGCGAGAAGCCCGGACGCGTCGTCTGCGTCGGCGGCGGCATCGGCGTCGCCCCCATGCATCCCATCGCCCAGGCCCTCAAGGCCGCCGGCAACGAGGTCACGATCATCATGGGCGCCCGCAACGAATCGCTCTTCGTGATGACGGACGAGATGCGCGCCATCGCCGGCGACCGCCTCATCCTCATGACCGACGACGGCTCCTCGGGACGCAAGGGACTCGTCACCGACCCCCTCAAGGAACTCTGCGCCGCGGGCGGAATCGACGAAGTCATCGCCATCGGACCGCCAATCATGATGAAATTCTGCGCGCTCGCCACGAAGCCGTTCGGCGTCAAGACCACGGTCTCGCTCAACACGATCATGATCGACGGCACCGGCATGTGCGGCGGCTGCCGCATCACGGTCGGCGGCGAAACCAAGTTCGTCTGCGTCGACGGACCCGAATTCGACGCGCACCAGGTCGACTGGGACCAGATGCTCAAGCGCATGGGCGCGTTCAAGCCGCAGGAATCGGCCGCCAAGGAACACGTGTGCAATCTTCTGAAAGCCGCTGACGCGCCGAAGGCTTGAACTCCTTGAACTCTTGAACCTTTGAACTTTTTGAAAATATGACCCCGAAAGAGAAAATGGCCATTCCGCCGCAGGCGATGCCGGAGCAGGATCCGGCCGTCCGCGCGCACAACATGGACGAAGTCGCGACTGGCTACACCGCCGAGATGGCGAAGACCGAGGCGTCGCGCTGCATGCAGTGTCCGACGAAGCCCTGCATCCAGGGCTGCCCGGTTGCGATCGACATCCCCGGCTTTCTCGAGAAGGCCGCGGCCGGCGACTTCAAGGGCGCCTTGGAGATCATCCGCGAAACCTCTCTCCTTCCGGCGGTCTGCGGACGCGTCTGCCCCCAGGAGAAGCAGTGCCAGAAGTACTGCACGATGGGCAAGCTGCTGAAGTCCGTCGACAAGTCCGTCGCCATCGGCCGCGTCGAGCGCTTCTGCGCCGACCTCGCCCGCGAGACCGGCACCGAGCCCAAGACCGTCGCCGCGGCCCCCACCGGAAAGCGCGTCGCCGTCATCGGCTCCGGCCCCGCCTCGATCACCTGCGCGGCCGACTGCGCCAAGGCCGGACATTCCGTGACTCTCTTCGAGGCCTTCCACAAGTGCGGCGGCGTCCTCGTCTACGGCATCCCCGAGTTCCGCCTTCCGAAGGCCATCGTGCAGCACGAGATCGACGGACTCAAGGATCTCGGCGTCAAGATCGAGACCAACTTCGTCGTCGGCCGCACCCGCAAGCTCAAGGACCTCATGAAGAAGGACGGTTTCGACGCCGTCTTCGTCGGCACCGGCGCCGGCCTTCCCAAGTTCATGGGCATCGAGGGCGAGAACCTCATCGGCGTCTTCAGCGCCAACGAGTACCTCACCCGCGCCAACCTCATGAAGGCCTACGACGAGTCGCACGCCGACACGCCCTTCTGGCACGGCACGCGCGTCGGGGTCCTCGGCGGCGGCAACGTCGCGATGGACGCGAGCCGGATGGCCCTGCGCCTCGGCGCGGAGAAGGTCTACCTCATCTACCGCCGCAGCGAGGCCGAAATGCCAGCGCGCATCGAGGAAGTCCACCACGCCAAGCAGGAAGGCATCGAGTTCCGCACGCTTCAGAACGCCAAGCGCGTCCTTGGCGACGACATGGGCAAGGTCGTCGGACTCGAGTGCCTCAAGTACGAGCTCGGCGAGCCCGACGCCTCCGGACGCCGCAGCCCCGTCGAGATCAAGGGCAGCGAATTCGTCCTCGACGTCGACACGGTCGTCGTCGCGGTCGGCAACGCGTCGAATCCGCTCATTCCCGCGACCACCGACGGCCTCGAGGTCAACAAGCGCGGCAACATCGTGGTGACGAACCCCGAGACGAACGAGACGTCCCTTCCGGGCGTCTTCGCGGGCGGAGACATCGTGCTCGGCGCCGCAACCGTCATTCTCGCCATGGGCGAAGGCCGCAAGGCCGCCGCCGCCATCAACGACTACCTCTCCTGAGGCGTTTCGGCGGACAACGAAAAAGGGCCATCCTGCGCGGATGGCCCTTTTCATTTCCGGAACTTGGTGGGACCGCCGGGAATCGAACCCGGAACCTACGGTTTAGGAAACCGTCGCTCTGTCCAGTTGAGCTACGATCCCGGAAAAACTCGGATATTATACCACAAACGGGGCATCACTTCTTCGCGTTCACGCCGATGTCGGACAGCTTCATCGAGATGACGCGCGAGATGCCCTTCTCCTGCTGCGAAACGCCGTAGACGATGTCCGAACCGGCGATCGTGTGCTGGTTGTGGGTGATGATCAGGAACTGCGACTGCGAGAGGAACTCCTTGAGCTGCTCCACGAAGCGGCCGATGTTGGCGTCGTCGAGCGCGGCGTCGAGCTCGTCCAGCATGCAGAACGGAGCCGGCTTGATCATGAAGATGGAGAAGAGGAGCGCGACCGCGGTCATCGTGCGCTCGCCGCCCGACAGGAGCGTGACGGACTGCGGACGCTTTCCCGGAGGACGCGCGATGATGTCGATTCCGCACTCGAGCGGATCTTCCTCGTTTTCGAGGAGGACGAGACGGGCCTCGCCGCCGCCGAAGAGCTTCGTGAACATCGTCTGGAAGTTCTTGTCGGCCTGCTCGAACGTCTTCTTGAACATTTCGGCGGAGGTCAGGTTCAGGCCGTTGATGAGCTCGAGGATCTGCGCCTTCGCCGCGAGAAGGTCCTCTTCCTGGGCCTTCTCCCGCGCATAGCGCTCCTCGAGTTCGCGGCACTCGTCGATGGCCACCATGTTCACGGGGCCGAGCTCGGCGATCTGCGCCTGGAGCCGGGCGACGGCAGATTCGAGTTCCTCCATCGGAGGGACGACGCCGTTCTTCCACTCGGGATCGGGCTCGCGGAGCACCGCGTCGGCGAAGAGACCGTACTCGTCCTGCAGGTGCTCGTAGACGTTCTGGCGGCGCATCGTCGCTTCGGCGGCCTGGACCTCGAGCTTGGCGCGGAAATCGCGGGCACGGTCGAGCTCGCCGCGCTTCTCGCCGACGTCGCGGTCGACGGCTGAAATCCGCTGCATCATCTCCGCGCGCCTGGCGCGCTCCTCTTCCATCGCGACGCGGCACTCGGCCGCGGCGTCCTTCAGCTCCTCGAGCTGGCCGAGGAGGTCGCCGGACTCTTCCTTGAGGCGGGCGATGGAATCGTGATAGCGGCGGATGCCGGCGACGCGGCCTTCGATCGAGCGCTGGAGCTCGTCGCGGCGCTTGTGGGCGGTGGCGTTCTGCTGGCCGACGAAGGACAGCTCCTGCTCCATCTGGCTGGCCGCGATGCGGCGCTCGGTGAGCTGCTGGGAAAGAGCGAGCGCGGAAACCTCGAACTGGCGGATCTCGCCCTCGCGGACGTCGATCTCGGCCATCAGGATCTCGCGGCGGTCGGTCGTCGAAATCTCGGTTCCCGCGGACCAGGTCTCGACCTGTCCGTTGCGGTTGACCTTGGTCTCCTCGACCAGCTTGCCGGTCAGCGTCGCATTCGCGGCCTCGTGCCGGCGCCGGGCGATGTCGGCGCGCTTCTGCTCGACGCCGGCCTGCGCCTCGGCGAAGGCGGACTCGCTCGCGGCGAGGGCGTCCCGGGTCGCCTCGAGAGATTCGGTCAGGAGCGTGGTCTTCTGCTGGAGCGACTCGGCCTGCATGCCGACTTCCTCGAGCTGGGCCTTCGTGTCGGAGATCTCGCGCTCGTCGCGGTCCGCAAACTGCTTGTACTCCTCGATGCGGGACGCGTTGACGCCGATGACCTCGTTCGCGCGGCCATAGGCGCTGTCGGCCGCCGCCTGCCGGGAGGCGAGAGTCTGCAGACGGTCCTCGAGCTCGTGGACCTGCGCATGCAGCTCCTGCTGCTGGCGCTCGGACTCGACCACGATCGCCGTCGCCTCTGCGATCGCCTTGTCGATCTCCTGACGGTTCGTCGCGTTCTGCTCGAGCTCGACGTCATAGCCGTGGATCCGCTGCTTCGAAACGTAGATGTCGAGACCCTTGAGCTCGTCGCGCAGCTCCCTGTACTTCTGCGCCTTGCCGACCTGACGCTGGAGCGAGCCGATCTGGCGCTTCATCTCCCGCAGGACGTCCGCCTCGCGGAGAAGGTTCTGCTCGGTCTGCTCGATCTTGCGGAGCGCCTCCTTGCGGTCCGACTTGAACTTGGTGATTCCCGACGCCTCCTCGAAGACCGCGCGGCGGTCTTCGGGCTTGGACGAGAGAATCGCGTCGATCTGGCCCTGGGCCATGACCGAATAGGAAGACGTGCCGATGCCGGTGCCCATCAGAAGATGCTGGATGTCCTTCAGGCGGCACGGCTGCTTGTTCAGGAAATATTCGCCGGAGCCGTCGCGGTAGACGCGACGCTGGATCGTGACCTCGTGATACTCGGTGCCGAGCTCCTTCTCGCAGTCGGCGAAGGTAATCGTCACCTCGGCGAGACCGAGCGGCTTGCGGACGTCGGTGCCGTTGAAGACGACGTCGACGAGCTTGGAGCAACGGAGCGCCGTCGGACGCTGCTCGCCGAGAACCCAGCGGATGGCATCCGAGACATTGGACTTTCCGCATCCGTTCGGACCGACGATGGCGATGAGTCCCGGGTCGAACGTGAGCTTCGTCTTGTCCGCGAAACTCTTGAATCCGACAATGTCTAGCTGCTTCAGATACATTAGTGATATTATATCAAAAAAACCCGCCCTGAGTGGGCGGGAATC
>CAZYQF010000075.1:0-6903 GCA_964650165.1 uncultured Lentisphaeraceae bacterium | reverse complement strand
AATCATCCACGCATTAAAAACGGGTGTTGCTTTAAATGCGTCGCCCCTGAAAAAGTAAGCGCCTTCTGTTCCCCAAAATGATGTTATTTGGTATAATGGATGCCAAATGAAAAAAATCATCATTTTGGGAGCAACCGGCTCGATCGGCATGAATGCCATCGACGTCGTTCGCTCTCATCCCGATGATTTTAAGATCGTCGCGCTTGCGGCGCTCCGTTCTAAGGAGGAATGCGAGGCTTTCGGACGGGAATTCGGGGCCAAATCCTATTGCGGCGAGGATGCCGCGGTCCGCGCCGTCGAGGAGAACGACGCCGACATCTGCCTTGTCTCGACCGTCGGCGTCAGCGGGCTCAAGCCCACGCTCGCGGCCATCGCCAAGGGCATGGACGTCGCGCTCGCAACCAAGGAAGTCATGGTCATGGCGGGAGAATTCGTGACCGCCGAAGCCCGGAGAAAGGGTGTCCGTTTCCTGCCCGTTGACAGCGAGCACAATGCGATTTTCCAGTGCCTTCAGGGCGGCGGGCCGGTCGAACGCCTGATTCTGACCGCGAGCGGCGGGCCGTTCCTGGACGGACCTGCCGACTTGTCGACGGTGACCGCGGAGCAGGCGCTCAACCATCCGCGGTGGAAGATGGGCCCGAAGGTGACCGTCGATTCCTCGACAATGATGAACAAGGGCTTCGAGATTCTCGAGGCGCGCTGGCTCTTCGACGTGCCGGTCAAGGACATTGAGGTCGTCGTGCATCCCGAGTCCGTCGTCCATTCCCTCGTGACGTTCAAGGACGGCGCGACGCTGGCGCAGCTCTCTCCGCCGGACATGCGCGTGGCGATCCAATATGCGCTCTCGTGGCCCGACCGGCTGCCCTCGGCGCGCGAGCAACTCGATCTGGCCGCGCTCGGCGCCCTCACGTTCCGCCGTCCGGACCCCGTCCGATTCCCGTGTCTCCGGCTCGTCAAGGAGGCGTGCGAACGCGGCGGATGCGCGCCGGCGGTTCTCGCCGCCGCCGACGAATGGGCGGTTCAGGCGTTTCTCGACGGAATAATCGCGTACACGGACATCGCACGGGTCGTCGAGGACTGCCTCGCCGCGGCGCCGGCGATCGCCTGTGATTCCCTGGAGGCGGTCGGCGAAGCCGTCCGCTGGACCAATTCAAGACTGAAAGCCTAAAAAGAAACATGTCCGTACTCGTCACCGCCTTCTACGTCGTCATTTGCGTGCTGTTGTTCTCGCTGGCCATCGCCATCCATGAGTTCGGGCATTTCATCGTTGCGCTGAAGCTCGGGCTTCGCGTCGAGCGCTTCTCGCTCGGGTTCGGTCCCGCGATCTGGAAGAAGACCTGGCACGGCGTCGAGTACCGTCTCAGCTGGATTCCGCTCGGCGGCTACGTCTCCATTCCCGACGTCGATCCCGAGGGCACCAAGGCCCTCGAAGGCGAGACGTCGGAGAAGGCGCGCGAGAAGATTCCCGCGTGGAAGGAGCTTCTCGTGGCGTTCGCGGGGCCGGCGATGAACCTCGTTCTCGCGGTCGTTCTCGCGGTCGGCCTGTCGCTGGTGCCGAGCGCGAAGTTCGGGACGCTTTCGGCCGAAATCTCCAACGTCGTCCCCGACGGCCCCGCCGCCAAGGCCGGCGTGCTGCCGGGCGACACCGTCGTTTCCGTGGGCGGACGTCCAGTCGGCAACTGGACGGAAATGCAGGTCGAGTTCCAGATCTCCGGAACCGCCGAGACCGACGTTCTCCTTCGCAACAAGGCGGGCGAGGAGCGCACGGTCAAGGTCACTCCCGCGCGAGATCCCGTGACCGGCGTGTGCCTGATCCAGGCGATCAGCCTGCCGCGCGAGACCGCGGCCGCGAGCTGGATGCAGGCGCGCAATCCGATTAAGCAGCTGGCCTGGGACGCGGGCTCGATCTTCCGTGTGCTGAAGGGCCTTGTCACTCCGAAGGAGATGAAGAACACCGCGAACGCGCTCGGCGGCCCCCAGATGATCGCGCAGGGCATCTACAAGTCCATCCGCCGCGATCCGTGGGACGGCCTCGGCTTCCTCCGCTTCCTCAACGTCAACCTCGCGATCCTCAATCTGCTGCCGATTCCCGTGCTGGACGGCGGACTCATCCTGTTCGCGCTGATCGCGCTCGTCTTCCGCCGCCGCGTTCCCGAGAAGATCGTCAGCACGCTTTCGATGGGGTTCATGGCGCTCCTGCTGGCGCTCATGTCGGTTCTCATCTTCCGCGACGCCTCCCGCAGCTGGCGCATGCATGCGTACGAGCGGGAGCTTGACAAGAAGGAGCTTCAGAGCGCGGAAGTCAATCCCGAGGTCCAGGAAAACGGCTCAGATGACCAGGAAAACGACCAGAGCGCTGAAGGTCGGTAACGTCCCGATCGGCGGCGGAGCCCCCGTCAGCGTGCAGACGATGTGCAACGTCGATCCGCACGATGCGGCGGCGTTGATCGCGCAGGTGAAGTCCTGCGCGGAGCGCGGCTGCGACCTCATCCGGCTGACGGTCCCCGACGTCGAGGCGGCGAGGGTCCTGGGGGAGGTCCGCAAGGCCTCGCCGATTCCGCTTGTCGCCGACATCCATTTCGACTACCGCTGCGCGCTCGCCGCCATCGAGGCGGGAACGGACGCGCTTCGCCTCAATCCCGGCAACATCGGCGGACGCGATCGCGTCCAGGCCGTCGCCCGTGCGGCGAAGGCGCGGCAGATTCCGATCCGCATCGGCGTGAACGGCGGCTCGCTCGAGAAGGGCGAGACGCTCGTCTCCTCGGCGCTCAAGCACCTGAAGCTCCTCGAGGACGAGAGATTTCACGATGTCGTCATCAGCGCCAAGGCGTCGGATGCGATGAAGACGGTCGAGACCTACCGCGAGCTTTCGGAGAAGACGGACTGTCCCCTCCACCTCGGCGTGACCGAGGCGGGCACGCTGATTCCCGGCGCGGTCCGGAACTCCGTCGCGCTCGGCATCCTCCTCTCGGAAGGCATCGGCGACACGATCCGGGTTTCGCTCACGGCGACGCCCGAGAAGGAGCTGAAGGTCGGACTCGAGATCCTTCGTTCGCTGGGACTCCGTGTGCCGGGTCCGGCCATCACGGCCTGCCCGACCTGCGGACGCACCCAGGTCGACCTGATCCGCATCGCGAGTCAGGTCGAGGACGCGCTCGAGGTGCTGTCGCTCGACACTCCGAACCTGCCGAAGGTCGCGGTCATGGGCTGCGTCGTCAACGGGCCCGGCGAAGCGAAGGGCGCGGACATCGCGCTGTGCGGCGGCAAGGGCGAATTCGTCCTGTACGTGAAGGGCGAACCGGTTTGCAAGGTGTCCGAGGCGGATGCCGTTCGAAAGGTGATGGAATATGCGGTTTCTCTATGACAACATCGCGACGTTCGCCGTCTTCTCGGTCTGCGCGACGTTCGCCTGGCTCTTCGGCGGCATCCGCGCAGATCATCTCGTGCCGGTTGTCCCCTGGATGACGGCGATTCTGCTGGAAGTCCTCGTCTGCTTCCCCCAGCGCCATTCGGGCGAAACGACCTACGAGGCGCGCGAACGCGTCTGGGACGGGGTCCGTCACGATCCGCTGACCTGGGTCTCGCTCGGATTCCTCGCGTTGCTGCTGATTCCGTTCGTCAACGTCGGGCTGTGTCCGATCTGCGACTATCCCGCGATCGCGGCCGGCGCCGATCCGAGTCCGACGGTGCCGTTTCTCCCGTTCTGCGTGAACCGCCTGCACCATCTCAACGTCGTCCTGTGGTTCTTGCCGACGCTTCTTGCGGCCGTCACCGCCCGGCATGCGCTTCTCAAGCGCGGCAAGCGCCTTGTCCTCGAGCTGGTCGTCTGGAACGGCCTGCTGCTCGGCTTCATCGGCGCGGCGCAGCAGATGACCTCCGCCGTCGGTCCGCTGTGGTCGGCGGCCAGCGCCCAGACGGCGTATTTCTTCTCCACCTTCGGGTATCCGAACATGGCCGGCGACTATTTCACCACGCTCTTCGGACTGTCCGTCGGACTCTGGCGCTGGCGGGTCGACGAGGTCGACCGGGGGGACTCCGCCCATGTGGAGAAAGTCCGCCACGTCCGTTTCTGGAAGAAGCACTACTTTCTGATTCCGGCCGTCATTTTCTTCTTCTGCGCGCTCGACACGCTCTCCCGTGCGGCGATCATCCTCGTCACCGTCCTCGCCGTCCTGTTCTTCCTGCACGCCTTCCTCTGCTTCTTCTCCAAGATGAAGAAGGCCAATCGCGTCCGCACCAGCGCAATCAGCGCGCTCGTCCTTTCGGCCATCACGCTGTGTGCCGTCGTGTTCATGCCCGAAGACCTGCAGAAGGAAATCGATACGCTGGGCACGACGGAAGTCCTCGACCGCGTCACCGGCAAGGGTCAGTATCACGTTCGGGTCGCCACGCAGATCTGGAAGGAGAATTTCTTCTTCGGTGTCGGCGGCTGGGGCTACAAGCACTTCTGCATTCCCGCGATGACTGAAAAGGAACTTGCGCAGCAGCAGAAAGTCGGCGGCATCAACGTCCACAACGACTATCTCCAGTTCCTCGCGGAGCACGGAATCGCCGGCTTTGCGCTCCTTGTCGCCGTCGTCGTCCTGCTGCTCTGGCCGCTCGGCCGGGTCTGGAAGGCGATGCTCGAGTCGGTGAGGTTCTTGCCCAACAAGGAGCAGCCGCCGCAGCCGGTCCAGATCTTCGTGCTGCCGGCGCCCGTCTTCTGCATCCTCGCGACCGCGATCGCCACATTCGTCCATGGGTTCGCAGATTGTCCGCTCCGTTCCCCCGCGGTGCTGTCGCTCTTCTTCGTTTCGCTCGCGTGCATGGACGGATTCCTGCCGCACATCCGTCGCAGCTGACCCCTGTTCAACCCTTCAACTCTACAACCCTAAAACGACCATGCTTCACGTCAACGAAAACTACTTGAAAATCCAGGCGAGCTATCTCTTCACGGAGATCGCCCACCGCGTGTCCGCCCATCAGTCCGCCCATCCGGACGCCAAGATCATCCGCCTCGGCATCGGCGACGTGACCGAACCGCTGTGTCCGGCTGTCGTCGCGGCCATGCACAAGGCCGTCGACGACGAGGCCGCGCGAACGGACTTCCACGGATACGGTCCCGAGCAGGGGTATGCGTTTCTCCGCGAGAAGGTCGCCAAGGTCGACTTCCAGGACCGCGGGATCGACATCGCCGCGGACGAGATCTTCGTCTCGGACGGCGCGAAGTGCGACTGCGGCAACATCCAGGAGCTCTTCGGAAACGACATCCGCATCGCAGTCGGCGATCCCGTCTACCCCGTCTACGTCGACACCAACGTCATGGCCGGCCGCACGGGTCCGAATGCGGGCGGACGCTATGACGGGCTCGTCTATCTGGCCTGCGACGCCTCCAACGGCTTCGTCCCGGGGCCTGACGCGCTCGATCCGAAGGCGCTGCCCGACGTCGTCTATCTCTGCTATCCGAACAATCCGACCGGCGCGATTGCGACGAAGGAACAGCTTCAGAAGTGGGTCGATTGGGCGAACGCCAGCCAGGCGCTGATTCTCTTCGACGCCGCCTACGAGGCTTTCATCCGCACGCCCGGCATTCCGCGTTCCATCTACGAGTGCAACGGCGCGCGGACATGCGCGATCGAGTTCCGGAGCTTCTCCAAGACCGCCGGATTCACGGGCGTCAGATGCGGGTACACCGTCGTTCCGAAGGGCCTTGTGGCGTTTGCCGCGGACGGCAAGCCGGTCGAGCTCCGTCCGATGTGGACCCGCCGCCAGACGACGAAGTTCAACGGAGCCTGCTACATCGCCCAGCGCGGCGCGGAGGCGGTCTATTCGGCCGAAGGACAGGCGCAGACGAAGGCGACGATCGACTTCTACCTCGAAAACGGCAATCTCATGAAGAAGGCGCTGGCGGAACTCGGCTACACCGTGACCGGCGGGGGAAATTCGCCGTATCTCTGGGTTGACGTGAAGGGTGACAGCTGGGAGTTTTTCGACAAGCTGCTGACGGAGGCGAATGTCGTCACGACGCCCGGCGCCGGATTCGGCAAGGCCGGCGAGGGCTACATCCGCATTTCGTCCTTCAATTCCCGGGCCAACGTCCTCGAGGCGATCGAACGCCTCGGGAAAGTCCTTTAACTAGAAAGTAAGTCCAACAAGGAGGGTGTCGATGAAAAAGCTCATGATTCTTGCGGCGATTGCCGCTCTTCTTTCCGGCTGTGCGCGTGACGAAGCCGAGAAATTCGGCTACCGGGGCTCGGACCTCGGAAACGACGAGCAGACTTTCTTCACGGTCGGTCTCGTCACCAACTGGGTGCCGATGCGCGTCATCACCGTGTACGAGAAGTACGACATGAGCGCCGACGAATCAAACCTCGTCGCCGCCGCGGGGATCATCGTTCCGAGCTCCTCTTTCCAGACGGTTCCCGAGGGCTATGAGAAATCGGTCGTCGAGCCCTGGTTCGTGAACTGGACGAAGCAGACGACGGGCTTCGGCAGGCAGGGGACCGCGGGGTTCATCTCCCACTTTGACGAGGACGCCAAGGTCTGGAAGACGGGAGAGACCTATTTCTCGTCCTATTACCCGACCGAGGCCGAGGCGCTCGCCGCGCTGGCCGCGTTGCGGAAGGAAATTGCCGAGAAGTACAATCCGAAGCGCTTTCACGACTTCGACAAGGCCTGGGTCGCCGAGTATCTCCGCCTGCGCGTGATGGGCGTCGTCGGACAGAAGGCGGACGGCACGTGGTCCTGCATGCTGGACATCCAGGACAAGAACCTTTCGGGCTGCGGGGCGTGGGAGCCGCCGGCCGAACAGCAGGAGCGTGTCGCCGAGTACGCGTACCGCAAGGCGCTGGCGGCCTGGCGCATCGAGAAGGCGAAGGCCTCCGAGGCCAACCACGCCGCGGTCGAAAAGCTCCGCAAGGAGAA
>CAZYQF010000074.1:0-7049 GCA_964650165.1 uncultured Lentisphaeraceae bacterium | reverse complement strand
GACAGGGCCGTGGTGACGATCGCGATGCCTTCGCGCTTCGCCGCGGCCGCCATGTCCTCCGGGATCGGACGGTCATGGCAGATGACGAGGATCTCGATGCCGGCCAGCGTGCACACTGCGATCGTGTTCAGGTGGTTCTGAATGGTGATCAGGACCGACTCGTCCCCGCAGTGCCCCATGACGTCCGAGAGAAGGTCGCTCGCGTAGGCCGAGGAGACCTCGGCGTCCGCCTTGTCGACGACGACGGTACCGCTGATCTTCTGAACGACTTCTGCAATTTTCATCTTCAAGTCTCCCGTTTGAAATTCACGAGCCGCGGCGAGAGCCGCGTCGCCTTCGCCGCGAAAATCGCCTTGAGCCCCGCGACCGAAAACTCGCCCTCGGCCTCCGTCCACGCCCGCGCGACGTCGTCGAGGTTGTGCGCGTCCGACGCGCGCGTCACCGCATAGCCCTCGGCCTGCGGCAGCCAGGCCGCCTCGTCGGCCGTGCGGCTCAGCTCGACCGCGTCGAAGCACCCCTCGGGAATCGCGCCGAGGCCGCTGATGACGGAGAAGTTCGGACGGTCGATGTGGGCGGCGATGTAGAGTCCGCCGAGCGCGTGAACCTCTTCGTCCGTCTCCGGAATCGTCCGCCGGCAGCCGAGCGCCAGGATGCGCCATTCGAGCTCCACGATCTCGTCGTCCCAGGTGACGACCGGCTGGTCGCCGAAGGTTTCCGGGTCGTTCACGCGCTTCGGCATCGCCGCGTACACCCAGTCCGTCAGCTTGAGCGCCTGTTCGACGGTGTCGAAGAGGGCGAGCGTGTGGACTTCCTCGGCGGTCTGGACCTCCATCCCGAACAGGCACTTCAAACCCGCGCGCCGCGCGCATTCCGCGATGGCCGGACAGTTCCGGGCGGACTGGTGGTCCGTGAGGGCGATTCCGTCCATTCCGGCCGCTTTCGCACGGGCGACGATCTCGGACGGACTCATCTCGAGATTGGCGCACGGACTCAGGCACGAGTGAATGTGAAGATCGAATTTCATCGTCTGATGTGGCTATTTTATCAAATTATGGTATACTTATGAGCATGAATATTGCTGATATCGTCAAGACGTTGGAAGGCTCTCAGGTCGCCGGCGGAGAATCTGACCGCGCGGTCGGAGCGGTCGTCGCGAACGACCTCATGAGCGATGTCCTGCTCAATGACTTCGAGGACATCCTTCTTCTGACCTCCCTGGCCTCCGACCAGGCGGTCCGCACCGCCAACATCATCGGCGCGATGTGCGTCGTCGTGCATAACGCGAAGCCGCTTCCGAAGACGATGTGCCAGGTGGCGGATACGCTCGGCATTCCGCTCGTCTCTTCGCCGCTCTCCAAGTACGAGAGCTGCGTGAGGATTCACAAGTTCCTCGAAAACGAGAAGAATGGCTGAGGAATACAAGCCCAAGATCCTCTCGGGCGGCGAGCTCAAGAGCGATGACGAGATTCTCGCCGCGCACGAGAAGAAGGCCAAGCGCATGTCGGGTCCGTCGCTGCCCGGCGCGGACGGAGCGGACAGCCCCCTCGTCATCATGGAGCTCCTCCAGCGCCTGCGCGTCCGCGACGTGATGCGCGACCACAACATCATCTCGGTCGTCCGGACCGACTCCATGCGCTTCGCGCAGTCCCTGATGAAGCGCAACAACATCTCGGGCCTTCCCGTCGTCGAGGGCAAGCGCCTCTTCGGCATCGTCTCCGTCAACGACATCATCAAGGCCCTCGAGGGCGGATGGATCGAAGACCCCTGCCAGCAGCACATGTCGACCAACCTGGTCGTCCTCGAGGAGGACATGCCGCTCGCGTTCGCCATCAAGTACTTCGAGAACTACATCTTCGGCCGATTCCCCGTCCTCAACAAGGACCGCGACCTCGTCGGCATCGTCTCGCAGCGCGACGTCATGCGCGTGCTGATGAAGGAGCTCACCAACGAGCTCGCGCGCCTCGAGGGCAAGGCGGTCCGCGAAGGCAAGGACGAGACCGCGAAAAGCGAAGGCGCTCTTCCCTACTATTCGATGCGCCAGTTCGTCATCGTCCGCAACGACCTCTCGAACGCCGGCAAGGCCGCGAACGAGATCAAGAAGATGATGAAGGACGCCGGAATCGACTCGAAGATCGTCCGCCGCGTCGCCGTCGCCGCCTACGAGCTCGAGATCAACATCTGCATCCACTCGCTCGGCGGTACCATCACCTTCATCCTCGACCGCTCGCGGGCCACCGTGATCGCCAAGGACCGGGGGCCCGGAATCAAGGACGTCGAGTGGGCGTGCCAGGACGGCTCCTCGACCGCCAACGACTGGATCCGCTCGATGGGCTTCGGCGCCGGCATGGGCCTTGCGAACTCGAAGCGCGTCGCGGACGTCTTCGACATCCAGTCGAAGATCCCGACGGGAACGACCGTGATGTGCGAATTCGACATCAAGTGACATTTTAGAGAAAAAGAGAGGTTGCCGATGAACAAGAGAACGTATGGAATCGTCGTCGCCGCGCTGGCGCTGGTCGGATGCGAGCCGGAGGCCAAGCGGACCGCCGCGCTGGACGCGGCGGCCTGGGAATCGAGCGAATGGATCTCGGCGGCGGACGCCAAGGTCGCGGACGCGGCCGAGAAGAAGGCCCAGCGCGCCGCGGACGGCACGAGCTGGTTCGTCCGCACGGTCGCGAACGAGGCCGAGGTCGCGTCCGCCACCTGGATGACCACCGCGCTCGGAACCTACGAACTCTACGTGAACGGCCGGCGGACCGGATCCGAGGCCCTCAAGCCCGGCTTCACCCACGTCAAAAAGACGCGCCGCTCGTTCACCTACGACGTCACGCCGATCCTCAAGAAGGGCCTCGGCGAGACGAACGTCTTCGCCGCCGAGGTCTCCGCCGGCTGGTGGCGCGATCAGATCGTGCGCTATGCCGGACAGAAGAGCGCCTTCCGCGGCGTCCTCGAGGTCACGTATGCCGACGGCACGAAGAAGCTGTACGGCACGAACGTCGCCGAGTGGCGCGCAGGCGTGGGCGGACCCGTCACGCACGCCGCGATCTTCGACGGCGAGGAGTACGACGCCCGCATCAAGCCCCTGGCGCTCGGCGCCGACTTCCTCAAGGCCCCCCAGAAGAACACCGAGTTCCAGGGCGAGATCCTCCCCTCCGAAGGCGGCGAGATCGTCCGCCGCTTCGACAAGATCCTCTTTCCGGCCGAGGCCTATGTCTGGAAGGACGTCGACGGCGCCGATTCCGCGAAGAGGCTCCACGGACGCGTCCGCAAGCTCCGCGACGTCAAGTTCGGCACTCTCAAGGACCCGCTGCCGGAAGTCGTCCTCGAGAAGGGCGAGACCCTCGTCGTCGATTTCGGACAGAACGCCGCCGCCGTCCCGGGCTTCATCTTCAAGGCCGACGAGGGTACGGTCGTCACCTGCCTCCCCGCCGAGATGCTGAACGACCGCAGCGGAGAATACGACCGCGGCAACGACGGCCCCGGCGGCAGCATCTACCGCGCCAACCTCCGCATTCCCGACCGCGGCATGCGCTGCGTCTACACCTTCGGCGAGCCCGGCGCGGACAACGACGGATTCTCCCTCTACTGGCCGATGCACACGTTCTTCGGCTACCGCTACCTGTCGATCACCGCGACGGACACCGTGACCTTCCGCACCGTCGGCTCGATTCCCGTGACCTCGGTCGCCCCGGAGCACGAGCTCGGCTCCTTCGCCTGCGGCGACGCGTCCCTCAACCGCTTCGTTCAGAACGTCTACTGGGGCATGCTCTCGAACTACCTCTCCGTCCCGACGGACTGTCCGCAGCGCAACGAGCGCCTCGGCTGGATGGCCGACACCCAGGTCTTCGCCGACGCCGGCGCCTACATCGCCGACACCCGCGCGTTTTTCCGCAAGTGGATGCGCGACGTCCGGGACACCCAGTCCCCGACCGGCGCCTACCCGGGCGTCTCCCCGTGGGCGCAGTACGGCGCCGAGCCGACGGACATGATGCGCCTCGGCTGGGCCGACGCTGGCGTGATCGTCCCCTGGAAGATCTGGCGCCAGTTCGGCGACCGCAAGATCGTCGACGAGAGCTGGGAGTCGATGGAGAAGTTCGTCGACCACGTCGCCGAGACCAAGTACGACCACGACGCCATCGTCAAGGAATGCAACAACTACCAGTGGGCGGACTGGCTCTCGTGGGAGAAGCTCGAGTCCTGCGACGGCGGCGGACGCCCCGACTACAGCGCGTTCGTCCGCGTGAACGGACGCGGCCAGGCCCGTCCCGAGGCGATCGAGTACTGGAAGTTCCTCGGCGCCTGCTACTGGGCCCTTGACGCGCGCATGATGCGCGACATGGCGAAGGGCACCGGACGCGACGCCGCGAAGTACGAGAAGATGCTCGCCGACGCGACGGCCTACCTCCGCCAGCGCTTCTTCAACACCCCCGACGGGACGATCGTCCCGGTCTTCGCCGACATGCAGACCCCGGCCGTATTCACGCTCCACCTCGGACTCGTCGAGGGCGAGGCGAAGGCGAAGACCGTCGCCGCGCTCAGGGCCAACCTCGAGAAGAACGGCAACCTCACCGGCTTCCTCGGCTCCTCCCTGATCATGGACACGCTCGTCGAGAACGGACTGTCCGACATCGCCGTCAACATCCTCCTCAACCACAAGTTCCCGAGCTGGCTCTACTCCGTCGACCAGGGTGCGACCACGATCTGGGAGCGCTGGAACGGCTGGACGGTCGAGAAGGGCTTCGGCCCCGTCGGCATGAACAGCTACAACCACTACGCCTACGGCGCGGTCCTCGCGTGGATGTACCGCTCGCTCGCCGGCATCGCCCCCGATGTCGACGCCCCGGGCTTCACGCACATCGTCATGGCTCCGAAGGCCGACCGCCGCCTCGGTTACGTCAAGGCCGAGTACAAGTCCGCCGCCGGTCTCATCAAGAGCTCCTGGATCTACGAGAACGACGGCACGTGGACCTGGCACTTCGAGATCCCCGAAGGCGCGAACGCGACCGTCACCATCCCCGGCGAAACCGAGAGCAAGACCTACGAATCCGGCGCCTACACGCTCTCCAAGCGCCTCCCCTGATCTTTAGGCATCGATAGGCATCGCCAAGATCGCAAGGCATCGATAGCGTAAAACAGACCAAGCTCTGAAATCTGAAATCTGAAATTTGAAATCTGAAATCGCGTCAGCGCAAAAAAGAAATCGCGCAGCGTAAAATAAAATGACAATCGATCAATTGAACACCCGCTATGGCGCCCCCGGCCGGATCGTCTTCCGCGCCGGCCACGCCGGCTATCCGAACGTCGTTCTCGCGAACAAGTACGGCATGGCCGAGGTTGCGCTCCTCGGGGGCAACGTCCTCTCGTACCGTCCGACCGGACACGCCGAGGTGCTCTTCCGCCCCTCGAAGCGCGACTACAACCGCGGCGACAGCTTCCACGGCGGAATCCCCGTCTGCTGGCCGCAGTTCGGCAACCGCTTCTCGAAGGACCTGCCGCAGCACGGCTTCGCCCGCAAGATGCCGTTCGCGGTCCGCGGAACGACCTACTCCGAGGAGATGACCGAGATCGTGCTCGGACTCGCCTCCGACGCCGAGACGAAGACGCTCTGGCCGCATGACTTCGACCTCCAGCTCAAGATCTCCGTCTCGATGAAGCTGAACCTCTACCTGACGACGACGAACACCGGCACGGCGCCCCTCGCGTTCAGCTGCGGCTTCCACCCCTACGTCCTTCTCCGCAACCGCAACGATGCGACGGTGAAGGGGCTCGACGGACTCGACTTCTTCAACGGCGTGGCGGACAAGGACGAGCATCAGTCCGGCGATCTCGTCATGGACCATGCGACGGACCATATCTTCCGTCTGCCCGAAGCGCCGAAGCACGAGTTCGCCGTTCTCGATTCCGGACTCCGCCGCGCCGTGGCCGTCGTCTCGATGGGCAACGACCGCGCGGTCGTGTGGAATCCGGGGACGGACTACACGCTCCCCGACTTCGATCCCGAATCCTGGAAGAAGTTCGTCTGCGTCGAGCCCGTCTCGGACTGGCCGGGCGGACGCGAACTCAAGCCCGGTGAAAAGCACGAACTCGCCATGGCCATCCAGGCGACCATCGACGCATGAACGCCCTCACGCTCAATCCCGAATACGCGCGGCGCCATCTCGGCGTCTGCGTCCTGATGCTCGGCCTCGGCGGCTGGTTCGGCTACGACGGCCTCGTGACCTATCCGAAGACGCCCGCGGCCCAGCTCTACGAGTCGATCGAGAAGGCGCCGCCGCCCGAGGGATTCGACGTCGAGGCTTTCAAGGTCCAGAAGACACAGACGCAGTACGGACTCATGGGATTCTGCCTTCTGGTCGGCGCGGTGGTCGGACTGCGCCTCCTCGCGTCCTCGAAGTTCCGCTTCGAGTGGGACGAGTCCGGCTTTGTCTGGAAGGGCGTCAAACATCCCCTCTCGGACGTCAAAAAGGTCGTTCGCGACCAGTGGGAGAAAAAAGGCATTCTGGTCCTTCATTTGGACCGGGAAAAGGTCGTTCTTGACGCCTGGCACCACCTCGGAGTCAAGGATTTCGAGAAAATGATATAATATATGCGTATGACAGCAGAAAAATCAGCACAGACGATCGTTCAGGCCCTCGAGGACCGCAAGGGAACCGACGTGAAGGTCTATGATGTCCGCGGAAAAAGCGGACTTGCGGACTTTTTCGTCGTCGCCACCGGCGCGGCCGCTCCGCATCTGAAGGCTTTGGTCGGCGAATCGCAGCGCGTGATGAAGGAGACGGGCGTCATGAGCTACCGCACGTCGGGCGATCCCGAGAGCGGCTGGATCGTGGTCGATTACGTCGATGTCGTCGTGCATGTCTTCTCGCCCGAAGCCCGCGCGTATTACGCTTTGGAACGTCTTTGGCAAAACTGATTTTCGCGCTTGACGCCGCGGAGCATATTTGAGATAATATGCCCCGTTTTCACGACCTGGGGATATAGCTCAGTTGGTAGAGCGTCTCAATGGCATTGAGAAGGTCAGGGGTTCGACTCCCCTTATCTCCACCAGT
>CAZYQF010000073.1:0-7129 GCA_964650165.1 uncultured Lentisphaeraceae bacterium | reverse complement strand
TCCCGCAAGACGCCGACGAAAGCCCGCAGGCTGCGCCGGGAAACCGGGCGGATTACCGCGCGTCGGTCGCCTTGATCCGGTCCCAGGCCTTGTTGTACAGCGCCATGACCTCGGGATTGTCTTCGAAGTTCTTGAGAACCTGTCCCCTCTTCAGGGCTTCCTCGGGGAGGATGATGAGGGCGCGGTAGTCGGGATCGAGCTTGTCGATGCCGGGCTTCACGGGGTTCGGTCCGCAGATGTAGTCCATGTTCTCCGCGGCGACGTCGCCGTCGTAGATGTAGTTCATGAACGCATAGGCGAGGTCCTTGCGCTTCGCGTCCTTGGCGACGACCATTTCGTCGAAGGCGATCGTGAAACCCTCCTTGGGGAGCGCAAACCCGATGTCCGGACGCGGCTCCATGCCCTCGTCTTCGTCGCCGACGATGACCTGGGTGACGTCGGTGGAGTAGCCGTGTCCGAGATAGGTCGAGCCGTTCGCGACCTCGTTCTTGTAGCTCTCGCTGTCGAACTTGCGGACGTTCTCGCGCCACTTGAGGATCTGTTCGACGGCGGCGTCGATTTCCTCGGCCTTGGTGGAGTTGATCGAGTAGCCGAGCGACATGAGTCCGCCGCCGATCAGGTCGCGGATGTCGTCGAGAAGCGAGACGCGGCCCTTCAGCGCGGGATTTCCGAGAATCGACCAGCTGTTGACGTCCGCACCCTCCGGAATCTTGTCCTTGACGTAGGCAAAACCGGTGTAGGTCACGGCATACGGGACGTTGTACTTGAACGTCGGGTCGATGATCTGGCTCTCGAACGACTTGTCGAAGTTCGCGCGGACATTGGGAAGCTTCGCGTGGTCAAGCTCGTCGATCATCCCCTCCTTCGCCATCAGTGCGATCTGGTAGGAGCTCGGCATGATGATGTCATAGCCCGTGCCGCCCGCCTTGAGCTTCGCGTACATCGACTCGTTGGAGTCGAAGGTGTCGACGATGACCGTGACGCCGAGCGCCTTCTGGAAGCTCTCGATCACGTCGGGCGAGATGTAGTCGCACCAGGTGTAGATGTGAAGCTCTCCGCCGTCTCCCCCTTCCTTCGCCACCCAGCCGGCGGCCTCCGCAGCCGCGGCGGCCTGGGCGGACAGGTCTTCAAACCCGACGGCATCCTCCTCCGAGCGATTGCATCCGGCAACAAGCGCCGCGGCTGCGAGGCCGGCGACGAACAGGCGGTTTTTGGTTTTCATGCGGTTTTCCTTTTGTTCTGGGGTTGTTTTCCGGTAATCAGCTTGGACACTCCCACGAGTGCGCAGGTGAAAAGCAGCATCAGGGTCGACAACGCGAAGACGCTCGGCAGGTTGCGCGAGTGCTTGGTCATCGACGAGACGAAGGTCGGAAACGTGTTCGTGCCCGCGCCGTTGACGAACGACGTGATCACGACGTCGTCGATGGAGAGCGTGAACGCGAGGAGTCCGCCCGCGACGATGCCCGGCAGGAGCAGCGGCAGCTCGACCTTGAAGAAGGTGTACCACGGCCCCGCGCCGAGGTCGTAGGCGGCCTCGACAAGCCGATCGTCGAAGTCCTGAAGGCGCGCCAGAACCGTCATGGTGACGTAGGAGACGCAGAACGTGACATGTGCGATCAGGATGGTCCAGAATCCGCAGTCGACCTTTGCGGCGACGAACAGCATGAGCAGCGAGATTCCGATCAGGATGTCCGGCATGATCAGCGGCGTGTAGACGAGCGCGTGGTGAACCGTCTGAAGACGTCCCCGCCAGCGGTGGAGCGCGAGAGCCGACGTCGTGCCGAGGACACACGAGATCAAGGTGGCGGCCCCGGCGATGGTCAGGGAGAGCCAGAAGCTCTGCATCAGGGCCCGGACGGCATGATGTCCGGAGAAGATCTGCTCGTACCACTTTCCGGTCAGGCCGAGAAAGGCCCCGTCGGACCCGAAGAAGGACATTGAAATCCCGTTCGGGACGAATCCATAGGCGATGACGAGGACGATCGGGACGTACAGGAACGCGAGGACGATCCCCAGCATGGCGAGGGAGAAGAGCGAGCGCTTCACGAAGCACCTCCCGCCGTCCGCACCGACTGCGACACGAGCCGCTTGCGGTCGCGCGCGTTCTGGCTGCTCCTCCACCACATCGCGCAGCCGAGGGGGACCAGCACGCTCACCGCCATCAGCGTCGCAAGAGCCGACGCGTGGGGGATGTTGCGCATCTGGATCGCGCGCATGAAGATCTTGTTGCCGATCAGGATGCAGTTGGTTCCGCCGAGCATCTGCGGAATGACATACGACCCGATCGTCGGAATGAAGACCATCAGCACCGCCGAGACGAGCCCCTGGCGGATGCCCGGGATGAAGATCTTGCGGAACGCGTAGAAGTTCTTCGCGCCGAGATCCCGCGCCGCCTCCAGGAGCGAAAAATCAAACTTCTCCGCCGCCGTGTAGATCGGCATGATCGCAAAAGGCAGGAGCGTGTAGACCGACACGAGGACGACGGCCGCCTCCGAGTCGAGAATCGTCGAGGACGCCGGATCGACCGGACCGGCGCTCGCGAACCCGAGTCCGACGAACAGCTTTTGGAGGAAGCCGGGAAGCCAGTCGAAGAGCCATTCGCGGACTTTCAGGAACACAAGATAGCACTGCTGCAGCCAGCCGTCCGGATGGAGCATGGTCTTCCAGGCGAAAACGCGGACGACGAAGCTGGTCCAAAAGGGAAGCATGATCGACCCCGCGACGATCGGACGCCACCGTTTGTTCATCCGCGCAATCGCATACGCGCACGGGAGCGCCAGGAGGATGCTCCAGAACGTCACCTCGAAGGAGACCCGGATCGTCTTCCACACGATCGCGGGATAGTCCGGGTCCACGAGCTCGCGCCAGGTCGAGAGAGACCATTCGCCGACGCCGCCCGAGGCGTCCTGCCCGTGGAACGTGAACGCCAGCACGATGACTGCCGGAATCGCGAAGAACAGCGCGAGCCAAAGGAACGACGGCGCCGTGACGAACCATTCGCCGCGCCTCGATCTCAATGGATTGACAAACTTCTCTTTCACCCTCAACCGCCCGCCTTTCCACCTGCCCGACGTTCAACTTTCAACGGTCACCATGTACCCGTCATCCGGATGCCACCAGACGAAGACCCGATCCTTCCAGGTGATCGGCTCCTGGTCCAGGAGAAAACGCGAGTGCGGCTTGATGGCCGAAATGCGGAGATCCCCGCTCTTGAGCCAGTACTTCGTGTAGACTCCCTGGTAGACGATGTCTTCGACATTGGACGGGAAGACGTTGATCGTCGCGCCCTTCTCGGGCGGCGGCGGCGCGAGGGTCACGCGGATCTTCTCGGGGCGGATGGAGAGGTCGACCTTCTGCCCGACCTGGAGACCCTTGTCGTTGTACGCGCGGATCGCCGGAAAGCCCGGGGTCTGGATCGTGCAATAGTCGCCTTCGGTTGCCGTGATCTCGCCCGAAAAGAAGTTGGTGTCGCCGATGAACGACGCGACGAAGCGGGTCGACGGCGCCTCGTAGATCTTCGCGGGGCCGTCGAGCTGCTCGATCTTGCCGCGGTTGATCACCGCGATCCGGTCCGAAAGCGACATCGCCTCGCCCTGGTCGTGGGTGACGTAGAGGAACGTGATGCCGACCTGGTCGTGGAGCGTGTCGAGCTCGAGCAGCATGTGCTGGCGGAGCTTCAGGTCGAGCGCGGCGAGCGGCTCGTCCAGGAGAAGGACCTGCGGACGGTCCACGAGGGCGCGCGCGATGGCGACGCGCTGCTTCTGTCCGCCCGAAAGCTGGTTCGGATACTTCCACGCCTGGTCGGAAAGCTGGATCATCTCCAGAATCGCGTCCACGCGCTCCTCGATCTCCTCCTTGTCCTTCTTCGCGAGCTTGAGCGAAAACGCGATGTTGTCCCACACGGTCATCGTCGGAAAAAGCGCGTAGTTCTGAAAGACCGTGTGGACGCGGCGCTGGTTCGGGGCCAGGTCGGTGATGTCCTTGCCCTCCAGGTAGATGCGCCCGGAATCGGGACGTTCGAAGCCGCCGAGCATCCTCAGAAGCGTCGTCTTGCCGCAGCCCGACGGACCGAGCAGAGAGAAGAATTCGCCTTTTTTGACCGAAAAGGAAACGTCGTTGACGGCCGTCAAGGCGCCGAACTTCTTGGTGACGTGATCGAAGACGAGAAAGTCGCTGTTCAAATCGTTATTTTACCCTTGGTTGATACTCCGAATGATACCGAATATCGCCTGTCAAATCAACATTGATTTTCACCAGAACTGCCAGGCGTCCGTCTTGAGGACATAAAGCCCCAGCACGAGGTTGGTCACCGCATGCGCGACAATCGCAGAGAGAAGGCCCTTCTTCAGGTAAAGGAGGCCGTAGAGGACGCCCGCGACCGCACCCACAACCCAGCGGTCGTGCTCGATCGCAAAGAGCGCGACCATCCATCCGAAACCGGCGAAGCCGATCAGCCACTTGCGGAAAAAGAGCTCCTCCGCGACCGAAATCACGAACGCGCTTCCGACAAGCCGGAGGGCGATCGTCAGTCTGTCGCTCTCGGCAATCGCCCTCGTCCCGCCCTCCCCGAGAATGCACCACTTCCGGTACCAGGCGAACTGCTCCGGAAAAACCCAAATGCCGAATACGAGAAGCCCGACAAGAAGTCCCCAAAACAGGCAGGTCAGTGTTTGGGTGCTTGGGTTATTTGGGTGTTTGGGTGTTTGGGTTAAGGCGTGGTTTGGAATCGACGGCGAGAGAGATCTGAGATTTGAAATCTGAAATCTGAAAGCGAGGACAAGGGCGACAGCGGTCGCGATTGTCCTCGCCGCGTACGCCCACGGCGTGGACGGAAGCGCCATCATCAGCGCCATCCACGTCGCGTATGGCGCGATCAACAAGAAACTCTCATGTTCAAGCAGCTTCCGCACCGCGATTTTACACCTTACACTTTAAACTTTTCACTTCTCCGTCAGACCCTGCTGACGGAGGATGGCGTCGATTTCGGGATCGCGTCCGCGGAATGCGCGGAACACCTCGAGCGCGCTCTTGGAGCCGCCGAGCGCGAGAATCGTCTCGCGGTACTTCGCGCCGATGCGCTTCATCGCGGCATCATCCGCGAGTCCGGCCTCCTCGAAGGCGCCGTAGCAGTCCGCGGACATCACCTCGGCCCACTTGTAGCCGTAGTAGCCCGCCGCATAGCCGCCTGCGAAGATGTGCGCGAACGAGCAGAGGAAAATGTCCTCGGGGACCGTCGGGACGCCGAAATGTCCGAATTCCCTGCGCTTGATGTCATCCGGGGTGTCGGTGCAGACCTCGCCGTGCAGCAGCATGTCCAGCTTCGAGAAGGCGAGCTGCCGGCGGCAGAAGGACGCGGCGCGGAAGTTCTTCGCCGCGAGGACCTTCTTCTTGAGGTCGGCGGGAATCGTGATGCCGGTCCGGTCGTCGAGACACCAGTTCTCGAGGAACTGGCTCGCGATCTCGACCGCATCCCATTCGACGAGGGAGATGCCGGAGGCGTCCTCCTCGCGGACGCGGGTCAGCATGCACTGCGTCGCGTGTCCGAACTCGTGGAAGAGCGTCTCGACCTCGCGCATCGGGAGGTAGCAGCGTCCGTCCTTGTCCTTCTGGGGGAAGTTCGTCACGATGATGGCGACCGGCGTGACGCCGAGGCGCTCGCACTTGTTGCGGAACTCGTTCTGCCAGGCGCCGCCCTGCTTGAGTCCGTTGCGGACGTACGGATCGAAGTAGAAGTGGGCGATCGTCTTGCCCTTCTCGACCACGCGGTAGAAGCGGACGTCCGGATGCCAGACGGACGGCTTCTCGGCGCCGGTCACCTCCTCGACGTCGACGCCAAAGAGGAACTTCACCATGCGGAAGAGTCCGGAAACGACATCCTCCATCTCGAAGTGGCGCTTGAGCTCCTCTTCGGAATAGGCGTATTTCCTCTCGCGGAGGCGCTCCGCCTGATAGGCGCGGTCCCACGCGGCCATCGCCTCGTCCTGCATCGCCAGGAGCTCGCGTTCCTCGTGCTCGGCCGGCTTCACGGTCGCAGCATCGAGGTCGCCGATCATCTTCATGACCGCGGCGACGGACGGTGCGCACTTGGTCGCCAGCGACAGCTCGGCGGGATTCGCGAACCCGAGGAGCGCCGCGCGCTCGCGGCGCAGCTTCAGGATTTCGTCGATGCGCGCGGCGTTCTCGGGAGCGCGCGTCGAACGCGCGCGGAGAAGCCTCTCGCGGACCTCGCGGTCGGCGCAGTGCTTCATCGTCTCCGGATAGTTCGCGTCGTCGATCGTGTAGGTCGTGCCGTCCTTCTCGAACGAGAAGGCCTTGGTTGCGTCGAGCAGCGAGTTGGAAAAGTCCATCGAAAGCTTCGCGAGCTGCGCGGCGATTTCGTTGAAGCGCGCCTTCTTCTCGCCCTCGAGCGCGACGCCCGCAAGCTCGCAGCTCTGAATCGAGCGTTTGAGGATCCGCGCGCGGACCGGATCGGTCTCCGCCGCGGCGACGCGCTTCGTGAGCTCGTACAGCCGGCGGGACTGGCCGACGCGCAGGCCGAACGCCACGATCTTCGGCTGGAAGTCTTCCTCGACGGCGCGCCAGGCGTCGGTGTTCATGACGCTCGTCATGTGGCTGACCTTGCCCCAGGTCTCCCAGAGCGGACGCGTCGCGTCGTTCATCTTCCACGCGAGGTCCTCGAAGGACTTCGCGTCGGACGCCTCGAGCGCGGCAATGCCTTTTTCGGCTTCCTCCAGCTGCCGCGGCAGATCCGCCGCGGCCTTTTCCGGGGTGAAATCGGCCCAGTTCGTGAACGTCATCGCACTCATCAGAATCATTGCCCCCAACATTGTCGACCTCGACCTGTCTTACTGCTGCCGAATCATATGCTCGCGCGGTCGCAGAGAGCCGAAACGAGCAGCGCCTTAATCGTGTGCATGCGGTTCTCGGACTCCTCGAAGACCTTGGAGTACTTGGACTCGAAGACCTCGTCGGTGACTTCGAGCGCGCCGCTGTCCTTGGTGACTTCGGTGTTGAAATCGTGGAACGCCGGAAGGCAATGGAGGAACATGAGCTTGCCGTCGAGATTGCCGGTCGCCTTCATGAGGTCCATGTTGATCTGGTAGGGACGGAGCATCTTGATGCGCTCGGC
>CAZYQF010000072.1:0-7340 GCA_964650165.1 uncultured Lentisphaeraceae bacterium | reverse complement strand
TCGGTGGCGGGGCCGAAGGCCCCGGCGAGCGGACCGAAGCGGGACGAGACGAGGTCGGCAGGACTCGCCCCCGAAGACATACTGGTGTATGTCGAGAGGGTGAAGGACGCCGGCCTCGGCCGCCCCGCACAGGGAGCACGCTTCCGCCGAAATCGGCCGCACGCTGGAAGGCAGAAAAATTGCTGGCGACAGTCGCTTGCGTTCGAAAACGAATGCTTATTTTTGATATAATAGCTGGTATGGAATTGCCAGTTTACCCGCTTGGGCGGACCGTATTCGGAAGTGCGGCGTCGATTGCCGCGTCCTACGAGTCCTTCTGCCGTCAGGACATCGACGAAACCCGTCTCGCCTCGGACCCCGCGGATGCGCTGCCGGCGCATCGCACGACCCTGGCCGGCGAAGCGTCCGTGGCCGGTGTCGGGACCTTCAAGGGCAGCGAAAAGCAGACGATCACCTTCGCGCCGAGCTTGAGGCCGGGATGGTGGATCCGACGCATGGACCTGCCGGAGCAGCTTGACACCTTCGTCGACATTTCGAATCTCTGGACCAGCGCGCAGAATCTCGTGCTTCGCTCAGGTTCGCCGCACAACTACCTGCGCATGGTCGAGCACATCGTCGCTCTCAAAAACGGCCTCGGACTCGACGACGTCGTGCTCAAGGTCAACTCGGGAGACCCTCCGCTCTTCGACCAGTCGTCGCTTCCGCTCGTCAAGGCGGTCGAACATGCCAAGATCGTGGAGACCGACCGTCCGGCGTCCTGCGTCACGGTCAAGGAACCGGTGGCGTTCGGCGGAAAGCGCGGTGACTTCCTCCTCTTTCTCCCGGCCGAGAAGGGCGATACGCGGCTTCGCATCGACTGCGCGATCTCCTGGAACACGGTCATCGGCCGGCAGCGCATCCTCTTCGACGCGACCCCCGCGACCTTCCGCCATGCGGCGCTCGCCCGGACCAACGCGACGCGCAAGCAGTATCTTCTCGCCAAGACGGTCGGCAAGCTTTTCGCGGCGACCCGTCACTGGGGCTACAACGAGAAGAACATCCTCATCCACGGACGCCGCCGGTTCTACACCGAGCCGCGCTTCCCGCACGGGGAGAAGTTCCTGGAGCCCGTGTGGCATCGCGCGACATTGGACCTGATGGCGGCCCTGGCCCTCACGGGCGAGCACCGTTTCGCCGGAACCGTCGTGAGTTACCGTGCCGGACACGGATTGGACTGCGACGCTATCCGCGCGCTGTATCGGAACGAACTGCTTGAGAAGATGGAAGGTTGAGACGACATGTTTTTGAAACTGGACAGGCCGCTGGTGGTCTTTGACATCGAGTCGACCGGGATTTCGCCGCGCAAGGACCGGATCATCGAACTTGCGGCGATCAAGGTGGAGACGGACGGGACCGAGACGGAGAAATGCTGGCTCCTGAATCCGACGGTTCCGATTCCCGCGGAGACGACGGCGGTCCACGGCATTTCCGACGCGGACGTCAAGGACTGTCCGACGTTCGCGGACCGCGCGAACGAGATCTTCGAGTTCTTCCGCGACTGCGATCTCTCCGGCTTCAACGCCGACCGCTTCGACACGCCGTGCCTCGAGGAGGAGTTCGCCCGCGTGGGCATGAACTTCGCCCCGTCCACGCGCCGCCATGTCGACGTGCAGCGCATCTTCCACCGCAAGGAGCCGCGCGACCTCACGGCGGCGGTGCGGTTCTATCTCGACCGCGACCACGCGGGCGCGCACGGCGCCGAGGCCGACACGCGGGCGACGCTGGAGGTGCTCAAGGCGCAGATGGCGAAGTACGCCGACCTGCCGCAGGACGTCGCGGCGATGGACGAATACCTCGTTCCGCACGATCCGCTCAACGCGGACCGCATGGGCACGCTCCGCTGGAAGGACGGCGAGCTCTGCGTCAACTTCGGAAAGAAGAAGGGAGATTCGCTGAAGAGGCTGATGCTCAACGAGCCCAATTTCCTGCGCTGGATGCTGAAGGGCGATTTCGACACCGAAGTGAGGATGATCATCAACGACCTCATGGAGAACGGCCGCCTTCCGCCCGCCCCCAAAATGCCGTAGCCGATGAACGAGAGCTCGTTTTTCCAGGATCTCGCGATGCTGATGGCCGTAGCCGGCCTCGTATCGGTCGTGTTCTCGCGTCTCAAGTGGCCGAAGGTCATCGGCTATATCATCGCCGGCATCCTGCTCTCGCGCCATACGCTCGGCTGGTCGGTTCTGGCGGACGAGGGGTCGGTTCAGACCGTCGCCCAGCTCGGCGTCGTGTTCCTGATGTTCACGCTCGGGCTCGAGTTTTCCGCCTCGAGCATGGCGAAGATTCGCAACGTGGTCGTGCCGGTGGCGCTGTTCGACTCCATCATCATGGTCTGGCTCGGGTACACGGTGGGGCGCAACGTCCTCCTCTGGGATCCCGTTCCCTCGCTCTTCCTGGGAGCCGCGATCTGCGACAGTTCGACGACGCTTCTCGCGAAGATCATCGACGAGATGAAGTGGTCTCACCGTCCGTTCGTCAAGTACGTGCTCGGCACCTCGGTCTGCGAGGACATCATCTGCGTCGGCATCATCGCGCTCATTACCGGCGTCGCCCAGGGCGAGGGCATGAGCTTCCTTTCTCTGACGAAGTCGCTCGCGGGACTCGGCGTCTTCTTCGTCGCCACGCTGGTGTTCGGGCTGATTCTCCTGCCGCGGCTCCTCGTCTCGGTCGCCAAGCGCGGCGACAGCGAGGCGCTCCTCCTCCTCGTCCTCGGCTGCTGCTTCTTCGTGACCTACATCGCGTTCAAGCTCGACTTCTCGCTGGCGCTCGGGGCCTTTCTCGTCGGCGTGATCGGCTCGAATTCCGACGTGCGCGGGCGCCTTCTGCGCCTTGCGGACCCGCTTCGCTCGATGTTCGCCGCAGTGTTCTTCCTCTCCATCGGTCTGCTTGTCGACCTCTCGGCGTGCTGGAATCACCTGCCGACGATTCTCGGGCTTTCGGCGCTCGTGATGGGCGGCAAGCTGCTGAACTGCACGAGCGGGGCGCTCTTGTGCGGCGAGCGGATCAAATCCGCCGTGCAGATGGGCTTCGGCCTTGCCCAGATCGGCGAGTTCGCGTATCTCGTGGCCCTCCTCTACCTCACGATCTCGGGCGATCCCGCGAGTCCGATGTACCAGATTGTGGTCGGCGTCTCGCTTTTGACGACGATCATGAATCCGCTGATGCTCCGCCTCTCGGAACCGTTCGGCGACTGGGCCGAGCGCAAGTGTCCCGAACGCCTGTCCCGCGTGCTCGACGCCTACCGCGCGACGCTCGCGAAGTTCCGTGCCGCCGGGGGCGGGAACGGCACGATCGGCTCCGACATCCGCGAGCTCGTCCTGTTCGCCATCCTTGAATTCGCCGTGGCCTTCGTCTGCAGCGTTTCCGGCGGATACGATTGGTCGCACATCTCGGAGTTTCTTGACGCGCACAAGCGCGGAATCTTCTGTCTTCTTGCGAACGTCGTGCTCCTTTCGATGTTCGCTCCGGTCACGGTGGTGGCGCGGCGGCTCGGGCAGTCCGTCGGCCGGGTCCTGGTCGGTTCCGCCGAGGCGCGCTGGCAGCAGGCGATCGACGGCATCGCGCGGCTGTTCGTCATGGTCCTGGTGCTCGGGCTCTTCTTCCTGGAGCTGACGATGATCAACGTGAACCTCGTTCCGGACGAGGAGTGGGTGCAGTGGTCGCTTCTCGGCGCGTTTCTCTTCGCGGCGGTCTTCGGCGGACGCCTCTCGCTCAAGGCCGGCCGGCGTGCGGCGGTCCGGCTCTCCGAGGCGCTGTCCGCGGACGAGCGGATCGCGAAAAGCGAGGAGATCCAGTCCTTCGCGATTCCCCCGGACGCGATCCTCACCCTGACCGTCGGCGAGGGTTCCGCGGCTGTCGGCGGCACGGTCGTCACGCTGGACGTGCGCGCCAAGACCGGCGTGTCGATCGTGTCGGTCGCGCGGGACGGCCGGGTCATGGGCCTTCCGGGGCCGGACTTCGCATTCCGCGCCGGCGACCGGATCGGGGCCATGGGGACGGCCGAGCAGATCGCGGCGTTCCGAAAACTGCTGGAGGCACGCCTCTGAAACGGGCGCTGACGGCTTCCGCGGCGCTCCTGCTGCTGGCCCTCTCGGTCGGCGGCCAGGTCGCGCTGAAAGCGCGCCGTCCGGGATCCGCGCCAGCTGTCGCCGAGGGCGTGCTGGCCGCGGTCGGCGGACTCAGGTCGGTCATCGCCGAAATCGTCTGGTTCCGCGCGGACCGCCTGCAGGACGAGGGCCGCTACGTCGAACTCGCCCAGCTCGCCTCGACGCTGGCGTTTCTCGAGCCGCACACGCCCGAGGTCTGGAGCTACGCCGCCTGGAACCTCGCCTACAACATTTCCGTCATGATGCCGACGCACGAGGACCGCTGGCGCTGGGTCCATGCGGCGATTCGGCTTCTCCGCGACGAGGGCCTCCGCCTCAATCCGCACGACGCCGAGATCTACCGCGAGCTCGCGTGGATGTTCGAGATCAAGATCGGGACGGATCTCGACGCGGGCGCGGCGACCTATCGCGCGAAGTGGCGGGCGATCGTCGAGGACGTCGCGCGCCGCGACGCCTGGCCGGAGATCGGAATGAATGCGAGTCGCGTGCGCGAGCTCGCGCAGCGGACCGGAATGGACGATCTTGCCGATCCGCAGTTCTCCGCCGTCTACTGGGCGACGCTCGGACTTTCCCACGCCGCCCGCACGGACCGGACGCTGCTGTCGGAAATCGTCCGTCAGGCGCAGGCGATCTACCGCAAGAACCGTACGCAAGGAGAGGAGCCGTCGACATGAAATCCGTCTTGCAGGGGAAATTCGGATACCGTCTCGGTGCGATCGTCCTCGGGGCGGTCTGGCTGGGGCTCGCGGGCCTCTGCGCGCGCGTGTCTGAGAAGGTGATCGCCGCGGCCGACGAATCGCGCAGCGTCTCGGCGGCGGCGGTTGCGGCGCATCGGGCCAGAGACCGTTTCCACCGGGGAGCCGAGCTGATGGCCGAGTCCGCGCGCCGCTATGCTGCGACCGGCGATCTGTCCGCCGTCGACGACTATTTCAACGAGGCCGTCATGGTCCGCAACCGGGAGCGCGCGGCTGTGGCGATGCGCGGCGATCCCGAGGCCGCCAGCCTCAGACCCCGCATGGATGCCGCGATGACGAATGCCGTCGGACTGATGAAGCTCGAGTGCCATGCGATGAAACTGACGGCTCTCGCGACCGGGACGGACATGGCTCTGATGCCCGCGGCGGTGCGCGAGCGGAAGCTCGCGGAGGGCGAGGAAGAGCTCTCTCCCGACGCCAAGAGGTTCCGGGCTCTGGACATTCTCTTCGGGCCGGACTATGCCGCGCTCCGGTCGGCGACGGCCGACATCGCGCAGGATGCGCTCAAGGACTTCGAGGCCGACGGGCGCCGGCTCGATGCCGTGCTCCGGATGCGGGTGCGGGACCTGCGCAGGGCGCAGTTGGCGCAGGGGGTTCTGTTGCTGCTGACGACCGTGCTGTTCTTCGCGTTCGTCCGGGCGATCCGGCGCGCCAACGCGCGCATCGAGGCGATGCTTCGGAGCGAAGCGGAGGAGGCCAGGGTCGCGAAGGAGGCGCGGCTCGTCTTTCTCCTCAACATGTCGCACGACCTCCGCACGCCCCTGAACGCGGTGCTCGGGTTCTCCGAGCTCGCCCGGAAGAACGTCGCCGACGCCGCGCGCACCGAGGACTACCTCAGCCGGATCGAGGTGGCGGGCAGCCACCTGCTGAGCATCGTCAACGAGCTGACCGACTTGTCGCGTCCCCGGGGCGATCAGGTCGTGCTTTCCGAAAGCCGCGCCGACATGGCGCTCTGCGGAAAGTCCGTCCTGCCGATGCTCGAGGGCACGGCCGCCCGAAAGCGCATCGAACTCAAGTTTGTTCTCGGCAACATTCGAGACCGCCACGTGTGGATGGACTTCCTTCAGGTCAACCGCATCTTCGTCAACCTGGTCTCCAATGCGATCAAGTTCACGCCGGAGGGCGGCCGGATCGTCGTCACCGTGCGCCAGCTCGTCGGATCCGGAGACACGCCCGGGAAATGCGTCGGCTGGTACGAGTTCACGGTCGAGGACAACGGGGTCGGCATGTCGCCGGAGTTCGTCCGGCGCGCGTTCGAGCCCTTCGCGCGCGAGCTGCGCGGCACCGGGCCCGGAGAGCAGGGATCGGGAATGGGTCTGGCGATCTGCAAGCTCCTCGTGCACGCGATGAAAGGTCGGATTGACGTCACGAGCGCGCCCGGGAAGGGCTCGAAGTTCACTGTCACGCTCCCGCTGCGCATTCAGGATTGCGCCGAGGGCGAGAAGGTCGAGGCGCCGGCGGACTCGGATTCCGCGGTCACGCCTGTCGCCGCCGATGCCGCGACTCTGAAGGGCAAGCGCGTGCTGGTCGTCGAGGACAACGACTTGAACCGTGAAATCGAGACGGAGATCCTCGCGTCCGCCGGACTCGTCACGGAAACCGCGCCGAACGGTCTGGTCGCGGTACGGATGGTCGACGGGCACCGTCCGACCTATTACGACTTCGTGCTGATGGACGTTCAGATGCCGGTCATGGACGGGTACGAGGCGACACGCAGGATTCGTGCTCTGAGCGACCCCGGCTTCAAGACTCTGCCGATCATCGCAATCTCCGCGAGCGCGTTTGCCGAGGACCGGGCGGCGTCGCTGGCGGCCGGCATGAACGACCATATCGCCAAGCCGTTTTCCACGGCGGAGCTCCTCGTGGCGATGCTGAAGCTCAGGCGGTCATAGCCGTTTTGCAGAAGCGGTCGTTTTTTCCTGATTTTATTCCTCATTCCCGTTGCTTTCGTCGGCTGAATTCGGTATACTACCCATCAAATTCTTTCAAAAAGACCCTTTACGGGCATTAAGGAGAACAAAGATGGTCAAGACGCCGAAATTCGCGAACGCGAACGTGTTCGCCTGGGTTGATAAGTGGAACAAGATTTGCACGCCGGACAAGATCCAGGTCGTGACGGGCTCCAAGAAGGAACACCTCGCGCTCTGCGAGATGATGGTCAAGAAGGGCCAGTTCGTCAAGCTCAATTCGAAGAAGCGCCCGGAATGCTATCTCGCCAGCTCCCATGAATCCGACGTCGCGCGCGTCGAGAACCGTACCTTCATCTGCTCCAAGAAGGAAATCGACGCGGGCCCGACCAACTACTGGATGGACCCCGAGCAGATGAAGAAGCTCATGCTCAAGAGCTACAAGGGCTGCATGAAGGGACGGACGATGTACGTCATTCCGTTCGCGATGGGCCCGATCGGCAACCCGATCACCCAGTACGGCATCGAGGTCA
>CAZYQF010000071.1:0-7346 GCA_964650165.1 uncultured Lentisphaeraceae bacterium | reverse complement strand
GGCTTCACGAAACAAGTTCTCGAATCCGGTTTTGGCGTGAGACCTGTAGCTGTCATTAATAGTCCGAAAACTGGTGTTTGGGTCGATTCACCCTTGTGTTTGTATGCACTACACGGCGAGGACGAGAAACTCCTCGCAAAGCACATCAGTCATTTGCCGTTTAAACTTCCTTCCCGAGCATCCATTCAAGTCCGACCTGACTTGTTGGAGGACTAATGGGAAAGAACACGGCCGCGGTCCGCGGCCGCGCCTTTCAGTTGCAGGCGCCGATGATGCCGCCGACGAACCCGCCGATCAGGGCGGCGCCGGGCGCAATCAGGCCGGTGCTCTCGTGGCGGCGGACGTGATGTCGGGGCCGAATCAGGCCAGCCTTTCTCGCCCTTACGATAACATAGGCGAATCCTATATCGGTTTCTGGCGCTGAAATGATATAATGTCCGAAGTTAGAGGAAACATGCATGAACACGATTAGTTTCGAGATTTTTCCCCCGAAGCGGGATATGGCCCTGGATCCGGTCAAGGAGACGGTGAAGGAACTTGCGACGCTCAAGCCGAGCGCGATTTCCGTGACCTATGGCGCGGCGGGCGGGAGCTCGTCCGTCAACACGAGCGCCATGGCGAGCTTCATCCAGAACGAGTGCGGCGTTCCCGCCGTCGCGCACCTCACGTGCGTCAACTCAACCCACCACACCGTCATGTCCGAGCTCCAGAAGCTCCGCGCCCTCGGCGTGAAGCGCATCCTCGCTCTCCGCGGCGATCGCGTCGAAGGGGAGGCTCCGGGCGAGTTCGAGCATGCGATCGAGCTCGTGCGGATCATCCGGGCGTTCGGCGGATTCTCCATCGGCGGCGCGTGCTATCCCGAAGGCCATCCCGAGAGCAAACATCTCAAGGACGACATCGAGCGCATCCGCGAGAAGACCGACGCCGGTCTGGATTTCCTCGTCTCCCAGATGATCTTCGACAATCCCACCTTTTACGCCTATCTGTCGCGGCTTCAGGGCGCGGGCGTGCACATTCCCGTGATCCCGGGCATCATGCCCGTCGTAAACGCCAAGAGCATCAGGCGCATCTGCGCGCTCTCCGGCACCCAGCTGCCGCCCCGCTTCAAGGCGATCGTCGACCGCTTCGGCGAGGACGAGCGCTCGATGCGCTCCGCCGGGATCTCCTTTGCGACCGAGCAGATCATCGACCTCTACGCGAACGGAATCAAGGGCGTCCATCTCTATACGATGAACAAGCCCGAGGTCGCGCGGGCGATCATGGAAAACCTCAAGGGCATCGTCGAGACGGCATGACGGATCTGGCGGTCGACAGGAAGGAGGCCTGGCGCTACCTGCGCATGGGCAACGCCGAGCCGGGAGCCGAGCTCACGGCGCGTTTTGCCGCGATCGAGGACGAAATGCTCGCGGCGATCCGTCCGGCCGCCTACTGGCAGCTTGTCCGCGTCGCGGACGGCGGCGGCGAGACCTATCGGGTCGGCGATCTCGAGCTCCGGAGCGAGAGCCTCCGGCGCACGCTCGCGGGCTGCCGCCATGCGTTCCTCTTCGTCGCGACTCTCGGGGCCGGCGCCGACGAGGTGCTGAGGAAGAAGTCGATTCTGAGCGGGGCGGACGCGATGATCGTGCAGGCGATTGCGACGGCGCTGATCGAGACTTATTGCGCGCAGTGCGAACGAGAAATGGCACAGGAGCCCGCGGCGGCGGGGGAACGGCTGCGCCTGCGGTTCTCGCCCGGCTACGGGGACTTGCCGCTCGAGGTCCAGCGTCCGCTTCTCGCGGCGCTCGACTCCACGCGGCGCGCGGGCGTCGTCCTGACGGACAGCCTCCTGATGGTGCCGTCGAAAAGCGTCTCGGCGATCATCGGCGTCGGAAACTGAAGGATCAAGGACATGAGCAACGGATTCAAGGATCTTCTGAAGAGCGGACTCGTCTTCCTGGACGGGGCGATGGGCACGCAGCTGCAGGAACGCGGACTTATGCCCGGCGAAGTGCCGGAGCTCTGGAACCTCACCCGTCCCGACGACATCCGCGCCATCCACCGCGCGTATTTCGAGGCGGGCGCGGACGTCGTCTACGCCAACACCTTCGGCGCGAATCCCGCCAAGTACCACGGCTCCGCTCCGCTGAAGGACGTCGTCTCGTCCGCCATCGCCCTCGCCCGCGACGCCGCCCCGAAGGGGAAGTTCGTCGCGCTTGACGTCGGCCCCACCGGCCGTCTTCTGAAGCCCGCGGGCGATTTCGAGTTTGACGCCGCCTATGACGCGTTTGCGGAGCAGATCCGCCTCGGCGCCGAGGCGGGCGCGGACCTCGTCGCAATCGAGACCGTCGCCGACGTCTACGAGCTCAAGGCGGCGCTCCTCGCGGCGCGCGAGAACTGCGGCCTCCCGGTGATCTGCACCGTCGCGCTGAGCGCGGACGGCAAGCTCCTGACCGGCGCGGACGTCGACACCCTCGCCGCGCTCGTCAGCGCGCTGAAGCCGGATGCCGCTGGCTTCAACTGCGGACTCGGACCCGACCGGCTGAAGCCGTTCGTAGAGCGTTTTGCGAAACTCGTCGACGTTCCGGTCGTCGTCAAGGCCAACGCCGGACTGCCGCACGTGGTCGACGGCGTCACCGCGTTCGACGTCGGCCCCGACGCCTTCGCCAGGGACATGGCGGACTGCGTCGCCGTCGGCGCCTCGGTCGTCGGCGGCTGTTGCGGCACGACGCCCGCGCATCTGGCCGCGGTCCGTGCGGCGCTCGCCGGCCGCGCGTCGGTCGCGGTCGAAAAAATCAGGCGTACCGTCATTTCCTCCTATTCGAAATGCGTGGAGCTTCCGTATGACGACTCGATCGTCATCGGCGAGCGGATCAATCCGACGGGCAAGAAGAAGCTGAAGGACGCGTACCAGGCCGGCGACACCGCCTACGTGCTCCGCGAGGCGGTCGCCCAGGTCGAAGCCGGCGCGCCGATTCTCGACGTCAATGCGGGCGTCCCCGGAATCGACGAGACCGCCGTCCTCCGCGCCACGGTCGAGGCGATCCAGTCCGTCACCGACGTGCCGCTCCAGATCGACACCGCGTCCGTCCCCGCGCTCGAGAACGCGCTCCGCCATTACAACGGGCGCGCGCTCGTCAATTCGGTGAACGGCAAGCAGGAGGTCCTGGACGCCGTGCTGCCTGTCGTCGCGAAGTACGGCGGCGTGGTCGTCGGACTCTGCCTCGACGAGAACGGAATCCCCCCGACCGCCGAGGGACGCGTCGCCATTGCGAGGAAAATCGTTGCCGAGGGCGCCAAGTACGGACTGAAGAGCGAGGATTTCGTCATCGACGTCCTGTGCCTCGCGGTCAGCGCCGATTCGAGCAGCGTGAACGTGATCCTCGACTCGCTGCGCCGCGTGCGCGGCGAACTCGGACTCCGCACCGTGCTCGGTGTCTCGAACGTCTCGTTCGGACTTCCCGCGCGGCCGCTCCTCAATTCCGCGTTCTACACGCTCGCGCTCGGCGCGGGACTAACCTCGGCGATCGTGAATCCGCTCTCGATCGAGATGATGACCGCCTATCGCTCCTGGCGGGCGCTCACCGGACGTGACGCGCAGTGCGGCGACTGGATCGCCGCGGTCGCGGACGGCAGGGTCGGAGGGGCTGTCGCGTCGACGCCGAACGAATCGCCGACGAGCGACGCTTCCGCGAAGGGCGGCGAGTCGAAAGGAGCCCTGTACGATGCGATCGTGCACGGACTCAAGTCCGACGCGGCCGCCGAGGCGACGAAACTGCTTGCCGCGGGCGCGGTTCCGGTCGACGTGATCGACTCAAGCGTCGTGCCGGCGCTGGAGCTGGTCGGACGCAAGTTCGAGGCGGGAACGCTCTTCCTGCCGCAGCTTCTCGTGTCCGCCGAAGCGGCGAGCGCGGCGTTCGACGTGATCAGGAAGGCCCTGGCCCAAAGCGGCAGCGAGACGAAGCCGAAGGGTCCGATCGTCGTCGCGACGGTGAAGGGCGACATTCACGACATCGGCAAGAACATCGTCCGCGCGCTGCTCGAGAACTACGGCTTCCGCGTGGTCGACCTGGGGCGCGACGTTCCGTCGGAGAAGATCGTGGAGACCGCCCTCAAGGAGAAGTGCCGTCTCGTCGGACTCTCCGCGCTGATGACGACCACGGTCGGCGCCATGGCGGAGACCATTGCGCTTCTCAAGGCCGCCGATCCCGAAATCAGGACCGTCGTCGGGGGCGCCGTGATGACCGAGGACTTTGCAAAAGAAATCAAGGCGGACCATTATGCCAAGGATGCGATGGCATCGGTCCGCCTTGCGAAGGAAATCTTCGGCTGATTTCCCTTAGCCGAGGATGGCCTTGAGGTCGGCCTCGGGCGTCGTCGTGGGCTTGAGGCCGTAGTTCTCGACCAGGATCTTGAGGACGTTCGGCGAGACGAACGCGGGGAGCGTCGGTCCGAGGCGGATGTCCTTGATGCCGAGGTGGAGGAGCGTCAGCAGGATGCACACCGCCTTCTGCTCGTACCAGGACAGGACGAACGAGAGCGGCAGGTCGTTCACGCCGCAACCGAAGGCGTTCGCGAGCGCGAGCGCGACCTGGATGGCGCCGTAGGCGTCGTTGCACTGCCCCATGTCGAGGAGGCGCGGAATGCCGCCGATGGTGTCGAGGTCGAGGTCGTTGAAGCGGTACTTGCCGCACGCGAGCGTGAGGATGACCGTGTCCTTCGGCGCCTGCTTGACGAACTCGGTGTAGTATCCGCGCGGCGCGCGGAAGCCGTCGCAGCCGCCGACGAGGAAGAACCTCCGGATCGCGCCCGACTTGACGGCGTCGATCACCTGCGGGGCGACCGAGAGGACGGTGGCGCGGCCGAAGCCGGTCGTCATGGTCGTGCCGCCGTTCGTGCCGGTGCGGACTTGCGGTTCGGCATAGCCGCCGAGCGCCTTCGCGCGGGCGATGACGGACGAGAAGTCCTTGTCCTCCCCGATGTGCGCGACGCCCGGGAACTCGACCTCGCCCGTGGTGAAGACGTTGTCCTTGTAGCTCGCGCGGGGCGGCATGATGCAGTTGGTTGTGAAGAGGAACGCGGCGGGAACGCCGTCGAACTCCTTCTGCTGATTCTGCCACGCGGTGCCGAAGTTGCCCTTGAGGTGCGCATACTTGCGCAGCGCCGGGTAGCCGTGCGCCGGGAGCATCTCGCCGTGGGTATAGACGTTGACGCCTGTTCCCTCGGTTTGCTTGAGGAGGATCTCGAGGTCCTTGAGGTCGTGTCCGGAGACCACGATGAACGGACCTTTCTCGATCGTGAGAGGGACGGTCGCCGGGGCGGGATCTCCGTACGCGGAGGTGTTCGCGCGGTCGAGGAGCGCCATGCACGCGAGGTTGACCTGTCCGACCTCCAGCACGATCGGGAGAAGCTGTCCGACGTCGAGGTCGTCGCCGATCGCGCGGAGCGCCTTGAAGAAGAAGGCGTCGACCGCGGCGTCGCGCTGCCCGAGGACGGCGGCGTGGCTCGCGTAGGCGGCCATGCCGCGAATGCCGAAGAGGATGAGGGACTTGAGCGAACGGACGTCCTCGTTCGAGGACCAGATGGCCTTGATGTCGTAGTCGCTGCTGTTTCCGCACGCCGCCGTGCCGCGTGCGCAGCCGCGCGTGGCGAGACGGACCTTCTCGGCGCGGACCTTCTCGATCAGCGCGTCGATCGCCGCGGCGTCGAAGTCGACGTTGGTGACCGTGGTGAAGAGTCCCGACACCGTCAGCGCCACGGTTTCGGCGGTCACGGCCGCCTCGTTGCCCTCAACCGCCCGGGCGAGTCCGACGAGCGCGCCGGTCAGCTTGTCCTGAAGGGCGGCGACTTCCGCCGACTTTCCGCACACGCCGGCGTTGGTGCAGCCGGTTCCGCAGGCGGTCTGCTCGCACTGATAGCAAAACATCTTGTTGTCCATGGTTGTGTTCCTTTCGTTTCTCGTGTTTCGACGATCATTAGTATACTTGATTCTCGCAAGAAATGATGTTAGAATTCAAACAATGAAAAACGACGCGAATCTGCATCCGTTTGCGGGAATCGACCTTCTCGACGGACTCTCCGACTCTGAGGTCCAGCATGTCTTTACCTGCCTTCAGGCGCGCCGCAAGCGCCTTGAGAAGGGCGAGATTCTCTTTTCCGAGGGTTCGACGGTGGATCGGTTCGCCATCGTGCTCTCCGGCGCCGTACACGTCATCCGCTATACGATTGACGGACGCGGAAAAATCGAGGAGACTGTCGGAGCCGGCGGACTCGTCGGTGCGGCCCAGGTCTGCGCGTCCGAACCTTTTTATCTCGCCAATGCCGTTGCCGCCGAGGAATCTGAGGTTCTCGTGATGAGCGGCATCCGCTTTCTCGCGCCGTGCGACAAGGCGTGCTCGGTTCACGTCCAGATGATGCGGCGGCTTCTCGTGTCGGTCGCGAAGCGTGGCGTCAAGCTCCAGCGCAAGCTCTACTGCCTCTCGCAGCCTACGACGTCGGAGAAGCTGATGGCGTTCTTGAGGCTCGCGCAGAGCGAGGCGGGAACGGAGACTTTCGGAATTCCCTATACACGTCAGGAGCTCGCGGACTATCTCAATGTCGCCCGAGCGGCGCTGTCGACCGAAATCGGCAAGCTCGTCAAGGCGGGCGTCATCGAGACCGACCACAAGGCCTTTCGCTTCCCGAAGCGCCGCACCTGACGCCTCGTTCCGCTGCAGCGTGCGTCGGCACGATGCTGTTTTTGTTCCTGTCGCCGGCGTGCCCGTGCTTTCCAGCGTGCGGTGTGTATCGGGGCAACGCGGCCGATTTGCCGCGTTCGGCCACCCTTGCGAGCCTCTTGCCTTCCCACGTGCGGCCGATTTGGCGCGTCCGACTCGGCTTTCACGGAGGGTCCGCCGCTTTGAGTCACGGCCCGCTTGGCGTACACGAGTACGCCTTCGGGGCCTGCCTCTGTGCGTCGGACTCCTCCGTGTTCGCTCGTCGGCCTTGCTTCGCCAACTCGGCCGCGCTGGCATCTCTGGTCGAGTTCGCCATTTCGGATCGTACGTCCGGTCTCGCTCCCGTTCGCCGTGCGTCCGCTCCCGGTGGCTTCATCCGCGAATCTCCGCGCGTGACGGCCTTGCCTGACTACAGGCTTCGTTGTCTCGCACGGTCTTCGCGGCGAATCCCCCGAACCGCGTCCGCCCGCCTCGCTCAGCTCGACACGGAGCGCACGCCCGAAAAGGCTGCACCTTACTTAACTTTACAAAAATCTCGCCCTTTGGCTTTCTCACTTCTAAAAAGACTGGTGAGCCTTGGAACGGATGCGGAGATGTCAAGCTGAGCGTTTCGGCGTGCCGCAGACGCGGGGGATTCGGCGGCAGGCGCGCGAG
>CAZYQF010000070.1:0-7385 GCA_964650165.1 uncultured Lentisphaeraceae bacterium | reverse complement strand
GTCTGTCCAGGGTTCGATGTCCTTGAACAAAGGCTGGCGCTGATCCTTTTCGGACAGCGTAAGCGGGACGCCGATGTCGGGCCACGCGATGCCCAGCGCGGGATCGTCGAACCGGAGGCCGCGGTCGGCGGACGCGCTGTAGATGTTGTCGCACTTATAGGAAAAGAGCGTGTCTTCCTCGAGCACGATGAATCCGTGCGCAAAGCCCCGCGGAATGTAGACCTGGCGCCTGTTCTCGGCGGACAGAGTCACGGCGACGTGCTTGCCGTAGGTCGGCGAGCCCTTGCGGATGTCGACCGCGACGTCCAAGACTGCACCGCGGACCACGCGTATCAGCTTGGCCTGCGTGTGCGGCGCAGCCTGCCAATGCAGTCCTCGAATCACGCCTTTCGCTGAAAATGACTCGTTGTCCTGCACGAAATCCGTCGTGATGCCCGCGGCCTTGTAGCGCGCGGCATTGTACTGCTCGACAAACCAGCCCCGCGCGTCCCGAATGACCTGCGGCTCGACGATTCTCACGCCTGGGATTTCGGTTTCGATCACGTTCATCACGCGTCCTTTGCTAGATTCTTAAGATAGACGCCATAGGTCGACTTGCCGTACGAATCCGCCAGCCGCGAGAGCTGAGCGTCGTCAATCCAATGCTGGCGCCAGGCGATTTCCTCGATGCAGCTCATCTGCAGGCCCTGTCGCTCCTCGACGGCGCGGACGAAGTTCGTCGCGTCCGCAAGCGACTGGTGCGTGCCCGTGTCAAGCCACGCGATGCCGCGGCCCATCGTCTCGACCGTCAGGCGCCCTTCCTTCAGGTATTCGCGGTTCAGGTCCGTGATTTCGTATTCGCCGCGGGCGGAGGGCTTCAAGCACGCCGCTTTGCCGACCACGTCGTTCGGGTAGAAGTAAAGTCCGACCACGGCGTAGCTCGACTTCGGCTTCGCCGGCTTCTCCTCCAGCGAAATCGCCTTGCCGGCCGCGTCAAACTCGACCACGCCATAGCGTTCCGGGTCGTTCACATGGTAACCGAAGACCGTCGGCTCGGCGCGCGACGCGGCATTCTTGAGAAGCGCCGGGAGATTCGCCCCGTAGAAGATGTTGTCGCCGAGAACGAGACAGGCGTCGTCCGCACCGAGAAACTCGCGCCCGAGGACAAACGCCTGGGCAAGGCCGTTCGGCGTCTCCTGAACCTTGTAGGAGAACTTCATGCCGAGGTCCGATCCGTCGCCGAGAAGCCGCTCGAAGTTCGGCAGGTCCTCCGGAGTCGAGATGACCAGCACTTCGCGGATGCCGGCGAGCATCAGGGCCGAGAGCGGATAGAACACCATCGGCTTGTCGTAGACCGGCAGCAGCTGCTTCGACACCACGCGCGTGAGCGGATGAAGACGCGTCCCCGCGCCTCCGGCCAGAATGATTCCCTTGCGTGCCATGACATATCCTCCTGAATGACGGTTACCGGTAGACTTCGGCGGACCATTCGTAGTCCGTGGCGGACGGATCGCCGAAGACCGTCGCGGCGATGTACCTCAAGACGCGTGCGGCGTTGAAGAGCTCGTGATAGCGGACGCGACCCGCCGCGGCGATCCGGGCTCGGAGATCGGGATCGTCCGCGTAACGGACGACCTTCTCGGCGAGGTCGGCGGCGTCCGTGAAGAAGACCGCCTCCTCGCCGTCCTTGAAGAACTGCTGGTAGCCGCTCTTCGCGGACACGAACGTCAGGATGCCGCGGCCCATCAGGTGCGCCAGCCGGTCGGAGGAATACCACTTCCATCCCTCCTTGCGATTGAGCGACAGCGCCATCGCGCTCGACAGCAGCGCACGCTCGTAGTCCGCTCCCGAGATCGCGGGACGTCCGCAGGTTCCGAATACGCCGAGCCGGACCTTCCCCTCGAGCCGTGGAAGGAGCTCCTTGAGGAGCGCGATGCGGTCGTCGTCAGGTCCGTCGTGTCCGGCGAAGAAGAGGTCGTATGCGAAGTCCTTGCGTCCCGACACGTCCTCGAACTCCATCGTCGGGTCGCACATGTTGGGGAGAAAACCGACGATGTTCCTTCCCGTCGTCCAGTCCCGGAGCCGCTCGCCCGCGGTGGTGACGAAGATCGCGTCGCACGAGGGCATCCGCGTCACGATCTGTCCGACGGTATGCGCCTGCCAGATCGGGTCGACATTGATGTGAACGAGCTTTGTCTGGGGAAGAGCCGCCTTGATCTTTCCGAGCGTCGCGTTGGAGACGTAGTCGCAGTGTCCGATCAGGACGAGGTCGGGACGGAAGTTCCGGCAGGTCTCGACCAGCCTGCGGTTCATCATCGCGGCGCCGATCTTGCGGAGGAACCCGAATGGCGCGAGATAGCGCGTGATGTCCCGTTCGGAGAACGTCATTACCCGCCAGTCATTGCGGACCGCCCCGCAGGCGAAGCGGTAACCCTGCCCCTCCCGACCCCGGCCGTAGCGGCGGATCTGGAAATTGTCGACGACGAGGAGGCGCAGCTGGCGTTTCATCATCACAGCCCGAGATCCTTCAAAATGCCCTCGAGCTGTCCCCGGATCACGGCCATCGAGAGGTGCTTGTCGAAGAATGCGCGCGCCTCCGAAAAATAAGCCTCGCGCCGCGCCCAGTCCGCCCGGTACTCCTCCACGGCCCGGACGAGCGCCTCGGCGTCGCCGGCCGGAATGAATTTGATCGCCGCGCAGTCCTTCGCCTCGGGCGGATACCCGGTGCAGAACTCGTTGATCGTCGGACGGCAGCAGGCCATGCACTCGTAGACCTTGTTCCCGATGACGCGCGCAGCCTTGGCGGTCGTCCCGAAGACGCCGAGCACGATGTCATGCGCGCGGATGACACGCGGAACGTCGACATACGGGACCTTCTCGAGAAACGTGATTTTGGAAATGCCCTTGGCCTTGGCCTCGGTCTCCGCCTTGTAGGCGCCCCAGCCGAGGAAGTCCCAGTGGATGCCGCTCCCTTGCGTCCGGCGCGCGGCCTCGACGATCGTCTCCGTCCCGTGGAGCGGCAGGTACGCGCCGTGGTAGAGGACGCGGAACGTCCCGTCTGAGGGCGGAAGCGCGTCGGCAGATCCGGGTTCGGCCGGCTTGAAGACCTTCTCGTCCGTCCCCGTGAGGAGCACGCGCAGCTTCTCCCGCGGCACCTTGAGGTACTCGGCGCAGAAATCGACGTGGCAGCTCGTGTCCCAGCAGACGAGGTCCGGCAGGTTCATGAGCTTCGTCTCCGTCGCGAGGAGACGGCGCGCGCGGCCCTCTTCGGCCTTCCACTTGCGCTGTTCGAGAACCTTCTTGTCCCAGGCGGAGATCATCGGGTCGAACACGACCTTGATTCCGCGACGGTGCGCCCAGCGGCAGGCCGCCGCGATGTCGCGCTGGCGCGCGACCGGCACCCAGACGAGGTCGGGCTTCGGCCGCTTCCCGAGTCCGCGGAAGAAAGCCTCGACGTCTCCGAGACGCGGCCAGACCTTGACGAAGAAATAGTCGACTTCCCAGCCGAGCTCGCGGAAGAGCGTCTGATACACGCGGTTGCGCGAATAGCCGGGATCGAACCGACCCCACCAGAGCACACGCTTCTTTTCCGTTCCCATCGTGACCTCCGATTCAGATTTCGACCGCGAGCGCGGCCTCGACCGTCCGGTCCATGTCGTAGTACTTGTACCCGCCGAGACGTCCGCCGACCGTGAGAGAAAAGTTCGAGTCTTGAGTTGAAGTTCGAGAATGGAGATTGATTTTCTCGACTTCGGACTGATACCTCGTGAGCAGCGCACGCGAATCCGCAGTGTCCACCGGATAGTACGGCTCGTCGCCTTCCCTCCACGCGGCGGAGAACTCGCGGCAAACGATCGTCTCCGGATGCGACATCACGTCCGCGCGCTCCGGATGGTAGTGCTTGTACTCGTGCTGACGCGTGTAAGGGACGTCGGCGTCGACGTAGTTCACGACCGCCGTGCCCTGCGCGTCCGAGACCGGCAGTCGCTCGGACTCGAACCGCAGCGTCCGCCACGGCAGCGCGCCGAAGCGGTAGCCGAACAGCGCGTCGACCGGACCCGAGTAGAAGATCTGGAGTCCGGAATCGGATTTGGAGAGCGGATCCGACGTCTTGTTCTTTTCGTCAAGGATGAAAAACTCTCCATTCTCCAACTGCAGGACCGATCTCGTCTTCACCTGGATGTTCGGATGGTCCAGCATCCGCTCGAAGAGCGAATTATACCCCGTGAGCGGGATTCCCTGGTTGTAGTCGTTGAAGTAGTTGACGTCGTAGGTCGAGCGGACCGGTACGCGGCGGATGATCGCCGGATCGACCTGGTCCGCGGGGATGCCCCACTGCTTGGCGGTGTAGTTCTTGAAGAAGGCGTCGAAGACGGTCTGACGGTGCGCGTCGTCTGACATGAAGGACGAGAGCTCGCCGGGCGTCAGCTCGACGCCGAAGAGCTTGTTGACGAGCGCGAGGCCGACCGGCAGGAAGTACGTCTGGCCCGCATGCCGCGCCAGGACCTTGTGCTGGTAGCCGTTGAAGCGGACGAAGCGGTTGATGAAGTCCCAGACCTCGGGGATGTGCGTGTGGAAGATGTGCGACCCGTAGACATGGACCTCGATTCCCGTCTTCGCATCCGTCTCGCACCGGACGTTTCCGCCGACAGCCCCGCGCTTGTCGAGGACGAGCACCTTGCGACCGGACTCCGCGAGGCGGCGGGCGACCGTGCACCCCCAGATGCCGGCTCCGGCGACAAGGCTGTCGAACGCCGCCATGTCAGATGCGCTCCTCGACGCCCCGGAAATGGACGTTCAGGTCGTGCAGCGGCGCGAGAAGCGTCCCGAGGGCCGTTCCCTTCGTCATGAGGGCGAACGCGTTGACGTCCTTGGGGAAACACTTGCCGCCGTAGCCGCACTTGCCGTCCGGACCGGGCACGTAGGTGTGGGTGTCGTTGATGTAGCCCGAGAGCAGGACGCCCGTGTGCACGGTCCGCCAGTCCGCGCCCATCTTCTCGCAATACTCCTTCACCGCGTTGAAGTACATGACCTTGTACGCGCCGAACACGTTGTGGGCGTACTTGGTGATCTCCGCGTCCAGAGGGCTCATGATCGTGAACTTCTTGCCGACGAAGATCTTCGCGAGAAGATCGTGCGCGCCGGTGAAGACCATCGTCTGCTTCTTGAAGTCCTCGATGTGCGTGCGCTCCGTCAGAAACTCGGGCATGTAGCACACCTGGTGTCCGGTCTCCTTTGAAAGGCGCTCCGAGGTCCCCGGCAGAATCGTCGTGCGGACGAACACCGGGACGTCCGGAAGTCCCGAGATGAGTTTCTTCATGAGCGACAGGTCCTGGGTGCCGTCGTCCTCGGTCGGGACGTGAATCTGCAGGAACGCGACGTCGATTCCGGAAAGGTCGTCGTTATAGCCCTTCGGCGGATCGCTGATGAACAGCTGGCACTCGGGGTTGTTCGTCTCGATCCACGCTTTGAGCGCACCGCCCACAAAACCGCATCCGATGATTCCGACCTTGATCATTTTCTTTCCTCCGAAAGTTCCCGGTAGACCGCGAGCGAGCTCTCGGTCATCCGCTTGAAATCGAACCGCTCCAGAGCCGACGCCCGGATCGCCGCGCGGTCGGGGTTCATCTCCGAGACCGCGCGGATTCCCTCGGCGAACTCCGCGTCCGCCACGAGCTTCCCGTCGATGCCGTCGCGCACCACGTCGAGCGCGCCGCCGAACGCCTTCGCGACGACCGGCACGCCCATCGCGAGCGCCTCCGCCATCGAGCGCCCGAACGCCTCGGGCTTCTTGACGTTCGACGACACCAGGACGTCCGCGACCGACAGGCATTCCGCGATCTGGCGCTGGTTGCCGGCGAAGACGACGCGGTCGGACATTCCGAGCTCCGCGACGAGCGAGCGGAGCCGCTCCTCGACGTCCTTTCGAAGCGCCTCCGCCTCGCCGACAATGACGAGCTTGAACGCGGGCGGCAGCTTCGCGACCTCGCGGACGAGCGTGTCATAGCCCTTGAGCTGCGTGATGCGTCCGACCGCCATCACGACGAAATGTCCGTCGGTCTTCCATTCCGCGCGCTTCCGGGCGACGAAATCCCGGTCCAGGTTTTCCGTGTCGAACCGCGCGCGGTCGATCGCGCGGGGAATCACCCGGAGCCTTCCGTCCGCGATGCCGTAGGCCGCCTTGAGATAGTCCGCGATGTACTTCGACGGCGTGACCGTGAGGTCGCCTGCGGTCATGATCCGCGAATAGCGCGAAACGGAGTTCGCACCGTGCGCGAAGGTGATCCATCGGATTCCGAGTCCGCGCGCCGCAAGCGCGAAGAGCCACGCCGGAACGCGGGAATGCGCGCACACGACGTCGGGTCGCTCGGCCTTCAGGAGCCGGCGGAGCTTCGCCGCGCGGAAAAGACACGTCAGCGGATTCTTCGACTTGACGTCGAGCGTCACGTGCCGTCCGCCGTCCGCCTTGATTTGCGCCGCGAGGCGTCCGCCCGCCGACACGACGACGTTCTTCCAGCCCGCCGCGACGATCGCGCGGTTCATCTCGACGACGCCGCGCTCGACGCCTCCCTGCTCCATCGCGGGCACGAGCTGCATCGTCTTCATGACGCCGCAGCCTCCCGCGCCTCGAGCTGCGTCCGTTCTTCCGCCGTCGGGGTCTTGCGGAAACAGTTGTAGTTCAGAACCCAGCAGGAGGGATGGCGCCGGATGACGCGTTCGAGGTCCTTCAGACACTTCTGCGTGACTCCCCAGATGTCACTCGCCTCCTCGGGCGTGTAGGTCGAGATGATCTCGCAGAACCAGCGGCCGTCCTTCAGCGGACGCGACCATCCGACCACGATCGGGGCCTTGCACTTCGCCGCGAAAAACGCGGGCGCGACGGAGACCGGATGGGGAATGCCGAAGAAGCGGACCCAGAGTCCGCCGTCCTTCGGGTCGACCGCCTGGTCGACGAGGAGTCCGAGCGACTTCCCCGACTTGAGGCCCTTCAGCAGCGGACGGAACGCGCCGTCGGCGGGAATGATCTCCTGACCGATCGCGCGCCGCGTCTCCATGAGAAGACGCGTCATCGACCGCGTGCCGATGTCCTTGGCGACGGACATCATCTGGTGGCCCTCGAGAAACGCAAGCTGCGACAGGATCTCCCAGCAGCCGATGTGTCCCGAGACCGTGACCACCGGCTTGTTCGCGGACAGAAACGCCTTTCCCGCCGGGCTCATCTTGCCGCACGCGCGGGCGCGCGCACGCGGACGCAGGCAGGACCAGAACGCGAATCCGACCGTGCGCGCCATGTTGCGGTAGCTGCGGCGGATGATCTTCGTCTCGCTCGGGGTCGGATTTCCGACGCCCCACGCGTAGTGCTGCCCGAGCGTTCCGGCGAACGTCCCGCGGACGATGCGGAGATT
>CAZYQF010000069.1:0-7596 GCA_964650165.1 uncultured Lentisphaeraceae bacterium | reverse complement strand
AGGACTCGCCCCCGAAGACATACTGGTGTATGTCGAGCGGGGCGAAGGACGCCGGACTCGGCCGCCCCGCACAGGGAGCACGCTTCCACCGAAATCGGCCGCACGTGGTAAGGCACAGGTTTGCTGCATGTAACGAGTTAAAACCGAGGCGGGATTGGTCTGTTCGGGTGTTAGAATTCTAACATCTCTTTGCGGAGGATTCGGCTATACTTTGACCCGTGGACTACGAAAGGAACGAGAACATGAAGCGGAAAATCATCCAGATCGACGAATCCAAGTGCAACGGCTGCGGGCTCTGCGCGACGGCCTGCCATGAAGGAGCGATTGGCATCGTCGACGGCAAGGCGAAGCTCCTGCGTGACGACTATTGCGACGGCATGGGCGATTGCCTGCCGCAGTGCCCGACGGGTGCGATCTCCTTCATCGAACGCGAGGCCGCGGCCTATGACGAGGCGGCCGTTCAGGCGGCGAAGCAGAAGAAGATGCAGAAGGGCGGCATGCCGCTTCGTCCGCAGGGAGGCGCCCCGGCGCCGTGCAGCTGTCCGGGCCAGAAGATGCAGGCGTTCAGCCGCGGGGCCTCGGCCGCACCCGCAGCCAATGTCGCGCCGGCGGCGGAAAGCCAGCTCGCGCAGTGGCCGTGCCAGATCCGCCTGGTGCCGGTCAACGCACCCTACTTCAAGAACGCGAAGCTGCTCGTCGCGGCGGACTGCGCCGCCTACGCCTACGCGAATTTTCACCAGGAGTTCATGCGCGGCAAGGTGACGCTCGTCGGGTGTCCGAAGCTCGATCCGGTGGACTACTCGGAGAAGCTGGCCGAGATCCTGAAGGCGAACGACATCAAGTCGCTCACGGTCGTGCGCATGGAGGTTCCGTGCTGCGGCGGACTCGAGGCGGCGGCGAAGAAGGCGCTTCAGGAGAGCGGGAAGTTCATCCCCTGGCAGGTGGTGACGCTGACGCTCGACGGCCAGATTCGCGAGAGCTGAGGGACTTCCCCGCGGCTCCGAGTTCCTGACCTGTTCTGCTTAAGCGTACGCCGGCTCACGATGCTATTTTGATTTGACGTTTTGTGTTCCTGTCGCCGGCCTGCCCGTGCCTTCCCACGTGCGGCCGCACGTGGACAGGCACACAGCGCGCAGGGTCGGTCTCGGCCGCACGTGGGAAGGCGATGGAACGGAGGATTCGGCTATGCTTTGGAGCGTTGACAACGGAGTTCCGGCAGGGCCTCGCGGACGATCAGAAGTCCGCGCCGGAGCTCGGATTCCGACTCGGTCGACGAGAGCGAAAGGCGCAGAAACTTCCGGTGCGGACGATTGCCCGCGGCGAATCGGTCGGAGTGGCAGACCTTGACGCCGCGTGCGACGAGCTCCCGCTCGACCTCGGGCCCGTTGTCCGTCTGCGTCTCCGGCAATGCGACCGTCCGGAAGAACGCGGCGTCTTTCGCGCGCCTCCGTTCCCTCGGGAACACGGAGGCGAAGACCGCGTTCATTCGCCCTGCATTTTCGACCTTGCGTGCGAGAATGTCCTCGGCGCGTCCGCTGAGGACGAGTTCGCCCATGATTTCCGAATCGAGGGCGCTGGTCTTGATCGTCAGCTGATGGAGTGCCGAGAGGATGCCCTTGCGGTAGGCGGACGGGGAGGCGAGGAGCGAGGCGCGAAGTCCCGCGGCGAGGATGCGCGTCGAGCCCGCGAGGTAGAACGTGCGTTCAGGAAGAGCGGCGAAGAACGTTTCGTTTTGAGAGGGCGCCGCGGCCGCGTCGTCCTCGATCACAAGCAGGTCCCTTTTTGAAATGACCGCGGCGAGTTCCGTCCGACGCTTCTGCGGGAGCGTGATGGCGGTCGGATTCGCACAGGTCGGCATCAGGAAGACGCCGCGCAGGCGATGGCGTGCGGCAGCTTCGTCCAAGGCCGCCGGCGCCATGCCGTCCGCATCGCCTTCGACCGGCACGAGCTTCACGTGCGCGAGCTTGGCGACGCCGATGAGGTTCGAGTAGGTGAAGGCGTCGACGGCGAGCGCGTCCCCCGAACGGAAGACCGCGAGAAGAATGGTTGCGAGCGCATTCTGCGCCCCCGGGAAGACGGCGAGGTTCTCGGCCTTGACGGGGACGCCGAAGCGGTTGAGCCAGGCGGCGCCTGCGGCGCGGTGTCGCGCGGCGCCGTCGCGGTCCGTGTAGGAGAAGAGCCGCGTCACGTAGTCGCGTCCGAGCACTTCGCGCGCGGCGGCGACGATCGCGTCTGACCCAAGCCCGGCGAAAAACTGAACGGCGCCGAGATCGACGGCGGACGCGGGTTCGTCGGACTCGGAGCCGGGAAGGGGCGCGACGAAGGTGCCGCGTCCGGTGACGCCGTAGGTCAGGTTCCGTTCGCGGCAGAGCCCGTAGGCGCGCGTCACCGTGGTGAAGTCGAGGTCGAGCCAGTCCGCGAGTTCCCGCTGCGGAGGAAGGCGCGTTCCGGGCGGAAGACGGCCCTCGGCAATGTCCGATTCGAGGAGCCCGGCGAGCGCGAGATAGCGCGGCCGCGTCAGCCGCGCGGAATCGGGCTGCCAGGAGAGGGGATGGCGGGTGAAGTCATTGACCGGCATGTGTTGTAGTCCATACAATTACAGGATTGTATGTATTATAGCACGGTGGTAGACTATGGTCAATTTAACCCAGAAAGGGACGTGGACATGAGCGACAGGCAGGAACTGAACCGGAATCTCGCGCAGATGCTGAAGGGCGGCGTGATCATGGACGTGACGACGCCTGAGCAGGCGAAGATCGCGGAGGCGGCGGGCGCGTGCGCGGTGATGGCGCTGGAGCGCATTCCCGCGGACATCCGGGCGGCGGGCGGCGTGTCGCGCATGAGCGACCCCACGATGATCAAGGGCATTCAGGCGGCGGTGTCGATTCCGGTGATGGCGAAGTGCCGGATCGGGCACATCGCCGAGGCGCGGATCCTCGAGGCGATCGAGATCGACTACATCGACGAGAGCGAGGTCCTGTCGCCGGCGGACGACGTCCGTCACATCGACAAGAACACCTTCGACGTTCCGTTCGTCTGCGGCGCGCGCAATCTCGGCGAGGCGCTGCGCCGCATCGGCGAGGGAGCGACGATGATCCGCACCAAGGGCGAGCCCGGCACGGGCGACGTCGTCCAGGCGGTCCGCCACATGCGCACGATGCAGTCCGAGATCCGCCGCATCGTCTCGCTCCGCGAAGACGAGCTCTACGAGGCGGCGAAGGAACTCGCGGCGCCGCTGGACCTCGTCCGGTACGTCCACAAGAACGGCAAGCTGCCGGTCGTCAACTTCGCCGCCGGCGGCGTCGCGACGCCGGCCGACGCGGCGCTCATGATGGAGCTCGGCGCGGAGGGCGTGTTCGTCGGATCCGGCATCTTCAAGAGCGGCGACCCCGCGAAGCGCGCGGCGGCGATCGTGAAGGCCGTGACGAACTGGCAGGACGCGAAGCTCCTGGCGGAGCTCTCCGAGAACCTCGGCCCGGCGATGGTCGGCATCAACGCGGACGAGATCGAGACGATCATGGAAGAGCGAGGCAAGTAAGCGTTTGTGTGTTTGAATGTTTGAGTGTTTGGGTTAATCGGAAATGAGAGTCGGTGTTTTGGCCGTTCAGGGCGCTTTTGCGGAAATGGAAGACTATTTCCGTAGACGCGGTGACGACGTCTTTGAGATCCGTCAATTGGCGGATCTGTACGCACAGGACCAAGCCAAACACCCAAACAACCCAAACATCCAAACACCGAACCTGGACCTGCTGGCGCTGCCGGGCGGCGAGTCGACCGTGCAGGGCAAGCTCCTGAAGGAGCTCGGACTCTTCGATCCGCTGAAGAGGGCGATTGCGGACGGACTTCCCGTCTTTGCGACCTGCGCGGGGCTCATCCTGCTCGCCGAGCGTCTCGAGGGCGATCCGGCCGTGTGGTTCGGCGTCCTTCCCGTGACGGTCGCGCGCAACGCCTACGGACGCCAGCTCGGGAGTTTCGCGACCCGCGGGACGTGGGACGGACGTCCCGATGTCCCGATGACCTTCATCCGCGCCCCGTCGATCACGGCGATCGGCCCGGGCGTCGAAGTGCTTTCGACCTACAACGGCCACCCGACGTCCGTCCGGTGGAAGAACATCACCGCCTTCACCTGGCATCCCGAACTCGCGCGCGACTTCCCCGTCTGAACGGAAATTTCATCTTCATGACATCACGTTAGCTGGAATATGCTACAATTGGTGCAATTCCTTGAAAGAGGAGAAACCCCGAATGAACACGACACTCACGAGAAGAGAGTTTTCCGCGCAGGTTGTTTTGGCGGCTGGCGCGCTGGTTTCCGGACCGGCCTTCGCGGCGAAAGGAGAGAACATGGACATCGAACTGAAGAAGCTTCCCTATGCGGAATCCGCGCTCGAGCCGGTCATCTCGGCCAACACGGTTTCCTTCCACTACGGCAAGCACCATGCGGGCTACGTGAAGACGCTCAACGGGCTGATCAAAGACACCCGCTACGACGGTATGTCGCTGGAGGAAATCGTCAAGGCCTCGTCCGCCGACGGCAACGTCGCGGTCTTCAACAACGCCGCCCAGATCTGGAACCACACGTTCTACTGGGAGACGCTCGCGCCCGAAGGAAAGGGCGGGGAGCCGCCGTCCGAACTCAAGCTGGCGATGGAATCCGCGTTCGGCTCGGTCGACGCGTGCAAGGCGGCGCTGGTCGACGCGGCGGTGCGCCGCTTCGGCAGCGGCTGGGCCTGGCTCGTCGCCCAGGACGGCAAGCTCGCGGTCGTGAGCACCGCGAACGCGGAGACCCCGCTGACCCAGTCGGGCGTGAAGCCGCTGGCGGTCGTGGACGTCTGGGAACATGCCTATTACCTCGACTGGCAGAACCGCCGCGCGGATTACGCCAAGGCGATCGTGGACCGGCTCTTCGACTGGGGCGCGATTTCCGCTCGTTTCGCCGGCTAATGCCGAACTTCAATCAGCAACAAGGACTGTCATCATGCAACTCAAGGGATCCAAGACGGAGCAGAACCTGATGTACGCCTTCGCGGGCGAGTCGCAGGCGCGCAACAAGTACGACTATTTCGCGTCCAAGGCGAAGAAAGACGGCTACGAGCAGATCGCGGCGATCTTCCAGGAGACGGCGCTGAACGAGAAGGAGCACGCGAAGCTGTGGTTCAAGCTCTTCGCGGGCATCGGCGACACGCCGGCGAACCTGCTGGCCGCCGCGGAGGGCGAACACGAGGAGTGGACGGAGATGTACCGGCGCTTCGCCGAGGAGGCGGAGGCCGAGGGCTTTGCCGACATCGCCGACAAGTTCCGCAAGGTCGCGGGAGTCGAGGCGGAGCACGAGGCGCGCTACCGCAAGCTCGCGAAGAACATCGAGACCGGCGAGGTCTGGGTGCGCATCGGCAAGAAGAGATGGCAGTGCCGCAATTGCGGAGCGATCGTCGAAGGCGAGTCGGCCCCGGAGATGTGTCCGGTTTGCGACCATCCCAAGGCCCACTTCCAGCTGCAGCAGGACAATTTCTGATCGCCTGCTGAACTAATGCGCATCCAACAGCCCCCCTCGAAACGAGAGGGGCCGTTTTTCAATGTCGGCGCAATCGCCAGAGGAACACAGGACCATGAAGAGAACGTTGACCGCCGTCGTCGCATTCGGCCTCGGGCTCGCCGCGTGTGCCGCGCCGGCCGAAGGGACGGAACCGGAGGGCGGATGGAAGTTCTCCGCCGGCGCGGACCTCCGCATCCGGCACGAGATGATGGACAACCTCCCGGGCAATCCGGGCGACCCCTATTCGCTCACGCCGGGTCTTCGCACGAAGAACCGCAACCAGATGCGCTTCCGTCCGCGCGTCTTCATGGAGCTCCAAAAGGGGCCGTTCAAGCTCTACACGCGCCTTGCGGACGAGTTTCGCGAATACCCAGCCGGGAACAGCGCGCCCCGGGCCAAACGCGCCTACACGTTTCCGGACGAGATCTTCCTGGACAACCTCTATCTCGAGGGCACGGGGCTCGAGGCGGACGGACTTCACGCCCTCGGTGTCGAAACCTTCGACTTCCGGGTCGGACGTCAGGACCTCTTTGTCGGCGGACACTCTGTCTTCGGGCTCGACCGACTCCTCGCGGAAGGCACGCCCACCGACGGCTCGCGCAGCTTCTACACGGACATGCTCCGCGCCACGCTCCATTTCGACGAAGTCCGGAAGCTCGACCTCTTCGCGCTGTATTGCAACGGACGCAACAACCTCCGCTGGGGCAACCGGCAGAGCCGCGGACGCACCCTCAACTGCATCAACCTCGCCGACTCCAACGACCTCGACGAATGGGGCGGCGGCGCGATCTTGTCCGACGCGGCGTTCGACGGACATCTCCCGTTCAAGCTCTATTCGATCTTCAAGCGCAGCGAGGCGCACCGCATCGGGACGGCCGTGCCGAAGGACCTGCCGGCGAAGGAGGTCACGACGCTCGGCTTCCTGCTGACTCCGGAGTTTGACGAGCACTGGAGCATGGAAATCGAGGCCGCGAAGCAGTTCGGACGTCTGCTCGACGGCAACAGGCAGGCGGGCGGTTGGATGACCCATCTCGAGCTCAAGTACCGTCCGGACGTCCTGCGAAGCTGGAAACCGGTCGTCTCGCTCGCGAGCACGTGCTACTCAGGCGACCGTCATCGGACAGGCCCGGGAGACAACGACACGGCGTGGGATCCGATGTGGGCGCGCTATACGCTCGACAGCGAGATGCTGGTCTACGGCTCGCTCTACGGCAACTGCTACTGGACCAACGTGATCTACACCAAGCTCAAGCTGGCGATGACTTTCGGCGAGCGCCATGCGATGTACGCGTATACGGGGCCGATGTTCACCGCGGCGCAGGACCATCTCGGCCATGCCGACGGCGGCGGCGACTCGATGTACAAGGGCTGGCTGACGGCGGCCCGCTATGACTTTCCGATCCGTCTCGCCCCGAAAGGCGCCGCCGGACTCGACCGCTTTGAGGTTTTCGCCCACGTCGTCGCCGAGCACTTCGCCCCGGGCGACTACTTTGACAGCTCCAAGTCGGCCTACTTCGCCCGCTGGGAGATTGACGTCCGCTTCTGATTCGCCTCCCTGCGGTTGGGAATCCAACGGACGCGGGGTCCGAAAACTGCTTGAATTGGCGGTAAAAACGCCCTTATGGCAAAAGACCTTTTCAGCGTTAGAAATCAAACAGCCACAGGGCCTGAAAATTGCTATACTACGCGCGTCGTAGACCCTGTAATGAAAGACGGAGATCACATGAAGAGCACCTGTAAAGAGTGGAAGGGATTCGAAGGCGGACTCTGGGAAGAGGAGATCAACGTCGCGGAGTTCATCCGCCGCAATTACACGCCTTATGACGGCGACGAGTCGTTTCTGGCCGAGGCCACGGACGCGACCGCCGCTCTCTGGGAGCAGCTCCAGTCCTTGCAGAAGGAAGAGCGCGCGAAGGGCGGCGTTCTCGACATGGACACGGACATCGTCTCGTCCATCACGTCCCATGCGCCCGGCTACCTCGACAAGAACCTCGAGAAGGTCGTCGGACTCCAGACGGACAAGCCGCTCAAGCGCGCTTTCATGCCCTACGGCGGCATCAAGA